>NZ_JBXWRM010000002.1:0-527730 GCF_059612905.1 Ruegeria sp. YKSD163 | reverse complement strand
ATCCGCTCTGCGCCCGCCAGCGGATCCATCGCCGCCATCAGGCCTCCGGCCAGACCGGCATACATGCCCGAGATGACGAACGCGGCCAGAGTGTAGGGACGCGGATTGAGACCGGTATAGTTCATGCGCTGCTGGTTCGATTTCACTGCCCGCAGCATCATGCCAAAGGGCGAGCGAAAGATGCGGATGGCCAGATAGAACATGACCATCATGATCACCGCGCACAGATAGTAGCCCGCGTTGAAATCGAAGCTCCAGGCGCCGAGGTCGAGCTTGTAGGTCGAGCGCATTGACAGGCCAAACAGATGCGGCATGTCGGGCAGGCTGTCACGGTGGAAGATCTGCGGGTCGTCGGCATAGACCTGAAGACCGGTTTCCCCGTTGGTCAGGTTGAACTTGGGGTTCGACAGCACCGAATAGGCCAGCGCAAAACTCATCTGCGCAAAGGCCAGTGTCAGGATCGAGAAGTAGATGCCCGAGCGTCGCAGGCTGACATAACCGATCAGGAGCGCGAAAAGCGCGGCCACGACGACACTCAGCGCGATGGCCGGGATCACGTTGTAGCTGAGCAGCTTGAACATCCACACGGCCGAGTAGGAGCCGACGCCCAGGAAGGCCGCGTGACCAAAGCTGAGATAGCCGGTCAGTCCGAACAGGATGTTGAAGCCGATGGCGAAGATGCCGAAGATCACGAACCGCTGCATCAGGTCGGGATAGCCTGCGTTGAACTGCGCCATGGCGCTTCCGGTCGGGAAGGGGTTCAGGATGAACGGCGCCAGCAGGGTGAGGATCGCCACGATGAGCAGAAGCGAGGTGTCTTTCTTGTCCAGTCCCAGCATGGGTTAGTCCTCCATCACGCCCTTGCGGCCCAACAGGCCCCGAGGACGGGTCAGCAGAATGATGATTGCGACCAGATAGATGATGATCTGGTTGATGCCCGGGATGGTGGTGGTGGCCCAGGTGGTCGAGGCAAAGCTCTCCAGTACACCCAGCAGGAACCCGGCCGCGACGGCGCCCGGCAGGCTGCCCATGCCGCCGACCACGACGACGACGAAGCTGAGCACCAGGAAATCCATCCCCATGTGATAGTTGGGCGGGTTGAGCGGCCCGTACATGACGCCCGCCAAACCGGCGACACCGGCGGCGATGCCGAACATGATGGTGAACCGCTTGTCGATATTGATGCCCAAAAGGCCCACGGTCTCGCGATCCGCCATGCCTGCGCGCACCACCATGCCGAATGTGGTAAATTGCAGAAAGGCAAAGACGCCGCCGATGATCACCGCTGCAAAAGCGAAATAGACGAGGCGCCAGATCGGATAGATGATCGCGTTCGGATCAAAACCCAGGATCAGCCCGATGTCGAGCGAGCCCTTGAGCGCCGAGGGTTCCGGCGTCTGGATTGGGTTGGCGCCGAAGAAATACTTGATGATCTCCTGCAACACGATGGCCAGGCCAAATGTGACAAGGATCTGGTCGGCATGGGGGCGCTTGTAGAAATGCTTGATCAAACCGCGTTCCATCGCATAGCCGATGAACAGCATGATCGGGATGGCGAAAATCACCGCCAGCGGCACCGACCAGTCGATGATCGCGGCGCCGGTCTCGGGCCCGAACCAGGAATGAACATAGGGCGTATCGACTTTCAGAGGATTGCCGAGGAAATCCTTCTGTGTTTCGTCGATGGTCTGAAAACTCAGGTTGAGAATGCGTTGCAGCATGACGGCGCAGAACGCCCCGATCATGAACAACGCGCCATGGGCGAAGTTGACGACGCCCAGTGTCCCGAAGATCAGCGTCAGGCCCAGCGCGATCAGCGCATAGGCAGAGCCCTTGTCGAGCCCGTTTAGAATTTGCAGCAGGATTGCGTCCATCGTCCCCACCCTTGGCTGGTACTGATTGCTCTTCCCGATGCGTGATCGGGAAGAGCAAGGTCACGACATTTCAAGACTTGTCGTCGAAAGGTCCGGTTGCCTGATCAGGCGCCCGGGTTGCACTGACCTAGCGTGGCCTCGTCGCCACCGAACATCGGGTGGTTCGGCGGATACATGACCTGCTCGACCGGGGTGACCTCGACGATTTCCAGCGTGTCATAGGCGTTGGTCGGGTTCTGCGCACCGCGCACCACCAGAACGTCCTTGAAGCACTGATGGTCTTCGGCGCGATAAAGCGTCTTACCGTTGCCCAGTCCGTCGAATTCGAAGCCTTCCAGCGCCTCGACCACACCGCAGGGGTTGAAGGTTCCGGCCCGCTCGCAGGCATCGGCATAAAGCAGAACCTGAGCATAGCAGGTCTGGGCCGAGTTCGACGGCGGCTTGCCGTATTTCTCGCCGAACGATTTGACGAAGGCGCGCGAGCCCTCATTGTCGAGCTGCCAGTTGTAGTTCATCGAGCCCAGAACGCCCTTGATGTTGTCGCCGGCACCGGCGGCCATCAGTTCCGAATAGAGCGGCACGACGATCTTGAAGTCCTTGCCGTTGGCGACCTTGTCCAGCAGGCCGAACTGGATGGCGTTGGTCAGCGAGTTGACCATGTTGCCGCCATAGTGGTTCAGAACCAGCACGTCGGCGCCCGAGTTCAGGACCGGCGCGATGTAGGACGAGAAATCGGTCGAGGCAAGCGGGGTCTTGACCGTGTTCACGGTTTCCCAGCCCAGTGCCTCGGTCGAGGCCACGATCGACTCTTCCTGGGTCCAGCCCCAGTTGTAGTCGGCGGTCAGGTGATAGGCGCGGCGATCTGCGCCCATCTCCTTGGCCAGCACCGGCGCCAGCGCGGCACCCGACATGTAGGCGTTGAAGAAATGGCGAAAGCCATTGGCCTTGCGGTCCTTGCCTGTGGTGTCGTTGGCATGGGTCAGGCCGGCCATGAAGATCACGCCGGCATCCTGGCACAGGCCCTGCACGGCCACGGCCACGCCCGAGGACGAGCCGCCGTTGATCATGATGGCGCCGTCCTTTTCGATCATCGACTTGGCCGATGCGCGGGCGGCGTCCGACTTGGTCTGGGTGTCGCCGGTCACGAACTGGACCTTCTTACCCAGGATGCCGTTGCCCTTGAGTGCCTTCGAGGTGAAGGTGTTCAGGCATCCGCCGTCGCCCATCCCGTTCAGATGCTCGACCGCCAGCTGCTGGGCCAGCAATTCGTCATTGCCTTCATCCGCATAGGGGCCGGTTTGGGGCACGTTGAAACCCAGGGTGACGGTGCCACCGGTGGGTTCGTTGGTATAAGCGGCGGCCGAAGAGGCGGTGAAGATCGTCGGCAGGGCCACACCGGCCCCGGCAACCGCACCGGTCTTGAGCACGCCCCGACGCGTGACTTGGTTCTTGGACATGTTTTCCTCCCAAAAGATTGCGTGCGCGGCGGCTCCTCTTCCGCGATGCGCAGGCACATGTGTGCAAAAGCAGTATGGTGGGCGATTGGAAAATTACGCAATAACCCCTTTAAACCGAAAGAAAATTCTGTAAATCTCTCAACACGGATTCCGGGGGTGATGTAAAAAACCTTATGTCGCGCCGCAGAAACCCGTTGATTTTTATTCACATTCCGGGAACGGGATACCATGGCACGCGACACATTGACGGGCAGTCGAATCCGCGAGCGGCGGCTGATGACCGGCCTCAGGCAGGCCGACTTGGCCCGCAAGGTGGATATTTCCGCCTCCTATCTCAACCTGATCGAGCACAACCGGCGCAGAATCGGCGGTAAACTGCTGGTCGATATCGCGGCTGCACTGTCGGTCGAGCCTTCGATGCTGACCGAGGGTGCCGAGGCGGCGTTGCTGGCGACGCTGCGCGAGGCGGCCGCCGATGCCGGTTCCACCGCCGCCGAGGCGGACCGGGTCGATGAATTCGCGGGCCGCTTTCCTGGCTGGGCCGAGGTTCTGGCGCGGCTTTTCCGGCGCGTCGGGTCGCTGGAACGCACGGTCGAGACTTTGTCTGATCGGCTGACGCATGACCCGCATCTTGCCGCGTCGCTGCACGAGGTGCTGTCGACCGCTGCCGCGATCCGCTCGACGGCGGCGATTCTTGCCGAACCGGGAGAGCTGGAGGCGGAATGGCGGGACCGGTTCCATCGCAACCTGCATCAGGACGCCGAGCGTCTGGCAGAAAGCTCTAAATCGCTGGTGGGCTGGCTTGACGACAGCGAGGCGGGCGAGGATCGCACCGGTGTCCCGGTCGAGCAGGTCGAGGCCTTTGTCGCCGGACGCGGTCACCATTTCACCGAACTTGAAAAGGGCGGCTCGGTTGCGGATGTGCCGCTCGAGAATCTGGCCTCGGGCGCCGCGCGCGAAATCGCGCGCTCGATGCTTGCGGTCTATGCCGCCGATGCGCGTGCCATGCCGCTGCCCGAGATGGTCTCGGCGCTGGATGTTCTGGGGCTCGATCCGGTCGCGCTTGCGCGACGCTTTGGCGTGGGGCTGCCTGCGATGTTCCGGCGCCTCGCCAGCCTGCCCGAAGGCGTGTTGCCACACGAAGCCGGGCTGGTGATCTGTGACGCCTCGGGCAGTATCCTGTTTCGCAAGCCGGTGACCGGTTTCGCCTTGCCCAGGCATGGCGAATCCTGCCCGCTCTGGCCGCTTTACGCCGCTCTTGGCCGACCGCTTGCCCCGATCCGCCGGCGAGTGTCGCAGCTGGGGCGAAACGCGGCAGAGTTCGATTGCCTTGCCGTCGCCTGGCCTGAAGGTATGCCCGATTTCGACAGTGATCCGGTGATCCGTTCCATCATGCTAATTCTGCCGGTGCCCACTGCCGAGCGCGGACGGCAGGCGGCGCAGCCGGTCGGCGCATCGTGCCGTGTGTGCCCTCGCCGCGATTGCGCCGCGCGCCGTGAACCATCAATCCTGTCCGAAGGGTTTTGACAGGCCCCTGACCGCGGGTCTAATCTGAAATCGGGAAAACGAGCGGGCAGCAGTCCGCCACCTTTTTGGGGGAGGAAGGGGCAAGGATGAGCCGACGGCTTCTGCTGATCGAAGACGAGCCTAACATCGCCGAAGCGATCCGTTTCCTGCTCACGCGCGATGGCTGGCAGGTTGAAACGCACGAGGACGGGGCGGATGCGGTCGAGAAGATTACCACCGCCGCGCCTGATCTGGTGATCCTGGACGTGATGCTGCCGGGCAAGAGCGGCATGGATATCCTGCGAGAATTGCGCGAACGAGTTGCGACGCGGGATCTGCCGGTGCTGATGCTGACTGCGCGTGGCCAGTCGCGCGATCGCGACATGGCGGAAAAGGCCGGGGTCAGCCGGTTCATGACCAAACCCTTTTCCAATGCCGAGGTGCTGACAGCGGTGCGCGATCTGCACGCGCAGGCATCGCGCCCATGAGCCGGTCCTCAGGCGAGGGGACCGGGCGCACCCCTGTTCAGCCGCCGCCCGTGTTTCTTGAGCGGCAAAGCTATCGCCGCCGCCGCCTGATGGATGCTGCGCGCCTGTTGCCGCTGATGGGGGCGGCGCTGTTTGCCGTTCCACTGCTCTGGCCATCCGAGGGAGCAGGCACCGTGCGGATGTCGGCGGCCATCACATATGTGTTCGGCGTCTGGGCCATCCTGATCGCGGTCAGCGCCCTGTTCGGACGCGCCACGCGTCAGAGTGGCGGTCATCAGATCGGGCAGGAGACCGAGCGGTGACCTCTCTCAACGTCCTGGTCGCGGTCTGCATGGCCTATGTGATCCTGCTGTTCGGGGTCGCATTTGCCGCGGACCGGTTGTCCTCGACTGGGCGCACAACCTGGCTGCGCTCGCCGCTGGTCTACACCCTGTCGCTGTCGATCTACTGCACGGCATGGACCTTTTATGGCGCCGTGGGTTATGCGGCGCGGTCGGGGCTGGAATTTGTCACCATCTACCTGGGGCCGACGCTGGTGATGATCGGCTGGTGGTGGGGTTTGCGCAAGCTGGTGCGGGTGGGCCGCTCGCAGCGGGTCACCTCGATCGCCGACCTGATCTCGTCGCGCTATGGCAAGTCGAACACGCTGGCGGTCTGTGTTACCCTCTTGGCCGTGATCGGCGTCACCCCCTATATCGCGCTGCAACTCCAGTCGATCACCCTCAGTTTCAATATCTTTGCCGAGGCCGATCCGGTCAGCCGCCCCGGCGAGGGTTCCAGCGCCTTCTGGGTGGCGGGCGGACTGGCGGTGTTCGCGATCCTGTTCGGAACCCGCAACCTGGACGCAAACGAGCGCCATCATGGTGTGGTCACCGCCGTCGCCATCGAGGCTATGGTCAAACTGGTTGCATTGCTCGCGGTGGGCATCTTCGTGGTCTGGGGTATCGCCGGCGGTCTGGGCGATACATTCGCCCGCATCGACGCCTCGGAAATCGGAGTCTGGCAGGTCGACCACGGGCGCTGGGCGACCATCACCTTTCTGGCGGCGGCGGCCTTTGTCTGCCTGCCACGCATGTTCCAGGTGATGGTTGTCGAGAACGATGACGAACGTCATTTGCGCACCGCCGCCTGGGCCTTTCCGCTTTACCTGATGCTGATGAGCCTTTTCGTGGTCCCCATCGCTGTGGTCGGGCTGGAGATCATGCCCGAGGGGTCCAATCCGGATATGTTCGTGCTGACGATCCCGCTGGCACAGGGGCAGGAGACACTGGCCATGCTGTCCTTTCTGGGCGGGTTTTCCTCGGCGACCTCGATGGTGATCGTTGCGGCCATGGCATTGTCGACCATGGTGTCGAACCATATCGTGATGCCGATCTGGCTGAACGCCCAGGGCAGCGGCGCCTCGGTCTCGGGGGATGTTCGTTCGGTGGTGCTCTATGCCCGGCGGGTGTCGATCGCAGCGGTTCTGGCGCTTGGCTATTTCTACTATCGCCTGTCGGGTGGCGGCGCGGCGCTGGCCTCGATCGGGCTCATTGCCTTTGCCGGTATTGCCCAGATCCTGCCGGCGCTGGTGGGTGGTCTGTTCTGGCGCGGCGCCACCCGCACCGGTGCGCTGGTCGGGCTGACAGTGGGATTTGTTCTCTGGCTCTATACCCTGCTGCTGCCCGGAATGGGCGCCGGGGTGATCGCGCCTTCGGTGATGGAGTACGGGCTCTTCGGCCTCTCGTGGTTGCGCCCACAGGCGCTGTTCGGCATTGATGGGCTCGACCCGATGGTGCATTCGGTGATGTGGTCACTGTCGCTGAACACCGCCGCCTTCTGTATCGCTTCTCTGCTGAGTTTTCCCAGCCCGCTGGAGCGGTTGCAGGGCGCGCAGTTCGTCAACGTGTTCGACCATTCCGCCGGGCCGCGAGGGTGGACCGGGTCCGTTGCGCAAAGCGAGGACCTGATGATCATGTCGCAGCGGATCATGGGCGCGCGCGAGGCGCAGGAGTTCTTTCATTCCGAGGCGGTGGCGCAGGGCAGCCGCGCCTATCTGCCCGAGCCGAACCCGGCCTTTCTGGAGCGGCTGGAGCGGGAACTCAGCGGTTCGGTCGGGGCGGCCACGGCCCATGCGATGATCGGTCAGATCGTCGGCGGTTCGTCGGTCTCGGTCGAGGACCTGCTGGCGGTGGCCGATGAATCCGCGCAGCTGCTTGAGTATTCCAGCCGGCTTGAGGCGAAATCGGCCGAGCTGAGCCGCACCGCACGCAAATTGCGCGAGGCAAACGAGAAACTGACCCAGATCTCGCTGCAAAAGGACGCGTTCCTGAGCCAGATCAGCCACGAATTGCGCACGCCGATGACCTCGATCCGGGCGTTTTCCGAGATTCTGCGCGATACTGACGGACTCGAGCCGGTGGAAAAGACCCGCTACGCCACCATCATCCATGACGAGGCGCTGCGACTGACGCGGCTGTTGGACGACCTGCTGGACCTGAGCGTGCTGGAAAACGGTCAGGTCACGCTGAACATGGGGCAGGGGCGGTTGGTGGATATCCTCGACCGCGCCGTGGCGACGGCGTTGACGGGCACAGACAGGGCGCTGCGGGTGCGGCGTCATCGCGGGGCCGAGCGGATTGCGCTGCGCACCGATCTGGACCGGCTGTCGCAGGTGTTCATCAACCTGATTTCGAACGCGCAGAAATATTGCGATGCGGCCGACCCCGAACTGACGATCACCGTGCATGACGTGGGCGGGCGGATCGTGGTCGACCTGATCGACAATGGTGGGGGAATCCCGCTGGATGCCCGCAAGATGGTGTTCGAGAAATTCGCACGTGTCAGCGCCGAAAAGGCCGGCGGAGCCGGCCTGGGCCTGGCGATCTGCAGCGAGATCATGCAGCGGTTGGGGGGCGATGTCAGCTATCTTTCGGGGCAGGAAGGCGGCGCGTTCCGTGTCAGCCTGCCGGTCGGCATGGAAATCGCTGCGCAATAGATCGTCGTAAAGAGCTTGGTAACGCTTGCCGCGCTACACCTGTCTGGTGACTGAGGCGGAGCGGCAGGCAAAGCGCATGTGATGGCGACGGACACGGAAAACAAGACGGTTCTGGAGCGGAAACTGGCCCTGGCACGGGACGAGCGGCAGGGTGACACCCGCTCGATCCTGCGCGCACTGCGCCTGGCGCTGGCCCGCGCCGCGGACGAGGCGGTGGGACTGGCCATGTCGGTCATCGGGGCGACCCAGGCCCGGCGCGAGCTGGACGAACTGGGCCGCGCGGTGGCCGAGGACCGGCTTTACCTGATGCTATCGGGGCCAGAGGGCGCGTTGGGAGCGGCCTGTATCGATCGCGCTTGCGTCTCCGCTATACTGCAACAGCAGACAATGGGGCAGGTTGTGGCCGGAGGCGGTGTCGAACGCTCGTTCACCGGAACCGACGCGGCCATGGTGGCGCCGCTGTTCGATGCGCTGCTGCCGCGGGCCCATGACATGGTCGAGCAGCCTGCCGACCGCGCCTGTCTCGCGGGGTTCGAATTCTGTGCGCGTGCGGAAAGCCGCAGGGCCCTGTTGCTGTTGCTGGAAAATGATCTTTATCGGGTGTTCGATCTGACGGCCGAGATTGCCGGAGGCAAGGCCCAGGGGCAGATCACCCTTATCCTGCCTGAGCGGTCCGAGGCGGATCTGGCTGTCGCCGAAGGGGCGACCGCATCCAAGGGCCGTCATCTGGACACGGCCTTTGGCGTGGTCCGGGCCGAGCTGGATGCGGTGATCTCGCGCATCCGCCTGCCTCTGGCTGCCTTTGCCGGGATGCAGCCCGGCGACCTGCTGCCGCTGGTGGGGCTGAAGCTCGACAAGACCGAAATCGTAACCATCGAGGGACGGCAGGTGGCGCTGGCCCGGTTGGGCCAGTGCCGGGGCATGCGGGCGGTACGGCTGAACGAGAAACTGCCCGAACCCGAACGGATTGAACAGGGGTCTGACGGGTTTCTGGCACACAAGCCCAGCGATGGGCCGAGGCCTGAAACTCCGTCGGAGCCGGATGTGATCGACCACGAGACGCACCCGCGCGCGCGTGCACGCCGCCGCGCCGAGGATTACGAGGATGTCGATCCCGATACCGAGAGTGAAATGGATGCTCTCTCGGAATACGACCTGCCTGCGCTGAGCGCCGACCAGGTCGCTTCGGAAATCGCCGAACTGGCGGGGTTGCAGCAAGAGGAGGAGGTGGCCCAACCCCGCTAATCCGGTGGGGAAGGCGGGATTAGCCCTGTGCTGCCGCGATTTCTTCCAACCGTGGACGCAGTGCGTCGAGCTGATACCCTGCCGCTGCAGTCTTGCTCAACACTGCGTCGGCGCCGAGCGCGCCGCAGTGACCCAGCGCCCAGACCACGGAACACCGGGTACCCGAGGCGCAATAGGCCAGAACCGGGCCGCTGGCAGTCTCGGCCAGCGCGCTCTGCCGCGCCACGTTTTCCGGTGTCATGGTTTGATGGGTCAGCTCCAGCACCTCGAAATCCAGCCCCGCCGCGCGCGCGGCCACGCCGATGGCTTCGGCCTGATGGCTGGGCGGCACCTCGGCATCGGGGCGGTTGCAGATGATCCGGGTGAAACCGGCGGCTGCGATGGCGGGAATGTCCTCGACCGAAATCTGCGGCGAGACGGCGTAGCGGGGGGTGATCGGTCGAATATCCATATCCGCTCCTTAGGCCGTTGCCGCAAGCCTGTCCAGTTGCGTGCCGACGCGAGGTGCAAGCGCCATGCCCGCCAGCATCGCAACCAGGAAAATCAGCCCGCCGACGCCACCATAGCTGAGCGAGGCGATGGCCGGGCCGGGGCACAGCCCGGCCAGGCCCCAGCCCATGCCGAACAGCACCGATCCGGTGATCAGGCGATGATCCATTTCGGGTCGCGGCAGCGCCGGAAAGCTGCCACCCGCCAACGGTTTGCGCCCCTCGGTCAGGCGCCAGGCCAGCAGCATCGGCAGGATGGCGCCGCCCATCACAAAGGCCAGCGTCGGGTCCCAGTCGCCGAACACATCCAGCCAACCCTGTACCTTGCGCGTATCGGTCATGCCCGAGACAAAGAGACCGCCGCCAAACAGCGCCCCGGCGACAAGCGAAATCAGCAAGCGCATCAGATCACCCCCAGGACATGGCGGAAGATCGCCAGCGTCAGACCGCCGGCGAGGATGTAGAACACGGTCGCCACGATACCACGCAGCGAGAACCGCGAGATGCCGCAGACCCCGTGGCCAGAGGTGCAACCATTGGCGATACGGGTGCCGACCCCGACCAGCAAGCCTGCGGCCACGATGACCCAGATATCGCTGGTCACATGCGTGCCGATCTCGACACTGTAGAGCGGCCACAGCACCAGCGGCGCCACCACGACGCCGAAGAGGAACACCGCCCGTTCAACCCAGTTGCTGCGGCCGGTCCCGTCGATCAGGCCGCCCAGAATGCCGCTGGCCCCCATGATGCGGCCATTGCCCAGCAGATAGACCGCGCCGCCAGTGCCGATCAACAGCCCGCCGACCAGACCCCAAATCCAATCCGTTTCCATTATTACCACGTTCCCTGTTCGCGCTTGATCGGACCGCCGGTCAGAGCTTGTTGACCGGCAGTTTCAGAAAGACGTTGCCCTGTTCATCGGCTGGTGGCATCTGGCCCGCGCGCATGTTCACCTGCAACGAGGGCAGGATCAGCCGCGGCATGCCCAGCGTTGCATCGCGTGCGTCGCGCATCTGGACGAACTCTTCGACGCCGCGGCCCTGGCCGATATGGATGTTCAGCGCCTTCTGCTCGCCCACCGTGGTTTCCCAGGCATATTCGTCACGTCCCGGCGCCTTGTAGTCATGGCCGACAAAAATGCGGGTTTCGTCCGGCAGGGCCAGAATCTTCTGGATCGACTGGTAGAGCGTTGCAGACGAGCCGCCGGGGAAATCGCAGCGCGCGGTGCCAAAGTCGGGCATGAACAGCGTATCGCCAACAAAGGCCGCATCACCGATCACATAGGTCAGGCAGGCCGGCGTGTGGCCGGGTGTGTGTAGCACGTCGCCGCGCATCTGGCCGATGTGAAAACTGTCACCCTCGCGGAACAGCGCGTCGAACTGGCTGCCGTCGCGCTGGAATTCGGTGCCCTCGTTGAACACCTTGCCGAACGTGTCCTGCACGACGGTGATGTTGGCGCCGATGCCGATCTTGCCGCCCAGCCGCTCTTGCAGATAGGGGGCGGCGGACAGGTGATCGGCATGAACGTGGCTTTCGAGGACCCACTCGACATTCAGACCCTCTGCGGTGACGTAGTCCACGATCGCATCGGCAGATGTGGTGTTTGTCCGGCCAGAGGCGTGGTCGAAATCCAGAACGCTGTCGACGATGGCGCAGGCGCGGCCGTCGGGCTCGCGCACCACATAGGACACCGTAAAGGTGGCTTCGTCGAAGAAGGCTTTTACGAAGGGGGTCATGACGGACTCCTGTTGGTTTCTCGGATCATATGGTAAATTGTGAATATGATGCAACTCCCATGTGCCACTTTTCTATATCCTGGGCGTTTTGATGTCGGTCAATGTGCGCGAACGGGTGCTGTGCAAGGATGCGGCAATCGCCACGAAAACAGGCATATCCGCCCTTTCGGCCAGGAGATGGGGCCGAATGTCCGGGAAATTTCTTAAGCCTGTTACGCGGCTGTGGCAGATTCGGTTCCGATACAGGGGAGAAGATACATGACAGCACAGGATCTATATCACGCCGCCGAACGTCTGGAACGACGCGTTACGGGTGCGCCGCTGAGTATCCGGCTCGAGGTGCAGCCGGAATTCAGCCGGGTCGTGGACCGCATGCGGCAGCATGGGCTGAAGGTGCCTGCGCGCCTGCGCCAGCTTGACGCGGCGCTGTGCGAGGATGCGGTCGAGGCGCGGTTCGACAATATGCCGGTCTGATTTACAGGTCTGGGCGCGTCGCGCTCAGCCCAGCGAAATCCCGACCATCACCATCATCAACCCGATGACGGACAGGAACAGCGCGCCCAGGTTCCACGGCAGCACCGCCTGAACTGCGGCGCGTAGTTCATCGTCGCTCAGCCCTGCCTTGCGGGCACGGTTGACGCGCAGGATGCACCAGACCAGCCCGGCCAGCCCGAGCAGCGACAGGGCGGCGCCCGTCCAGATGATGATGTCGAACAGCATGACCGCGCCCCGTCTGTTACGCCAGTTGCGCGCTCGCGTTACCGCATCGGCCCATCCGGCGCAACCGGCGGGAAATGATCCTTGCAGGCGAACCGGCGCCGCGTTATCCCGCTCGTCGCCGCATAACGCACCGATGGAGATCGCACCGATGGATCAGCCCCAATCAGACGCCAATTACGGGATCGCCGCAGGCGAGTTGCGCCAGTTCATCGAACGGATCGAGCGACTGGAGCAGGAAAAGAAAGATATCGCCGACCAGCAGAAAGAGGTGATGGCCGAGGCCAAGGCGCGCGGTTACGACACCAAGGTCATGCGCAAGATCGTCGCCCTGCGCAAGCGCGACAAGGACGACATCGCCGAGGAAGAAGCGGTGCTGGAGATGTACAAGGCGGCGCTGGGTATGGCCTGAGTCGCGCGCCCGATGGCCCGTCCGCAACAGGACGGGTCAGGGGGCGATGAACTGCACGCCCGGAATGCGTTGCAGGTTGAAGACGTCTTCGTCGTATAGCTCGGTCAGCTGGTCGACCAGTTCATGGGTCCAGCCGGGCAGGTCCAGCTCTTCCTCGACCGCATCCTCCAGCGCGTATTTGTCGAGAAAGGCGGCGATGACCCGGCGTTTCTGCATCTCGCTCAGTTCGGGGTGTTCGGCCAGATAGGCACGAAACCGCTGCATGCCCTCTTTGGACATGATCTCGGACAGGAGCGAGAAACCGCCCACGATCTTGTTGCCGTGTTCCAGTCCTGCCATGTCGCGGATGATCTGGGCCCAGATCAACGGCGTATCCTCGTTGCACCATAGGGTCAGTTGCACGTTGGGCGCCGCGGCGCGGATGCTTTCGACCATGCCGGACCAGTGCAACTTGTGAAGGTCCATCCCCTCCATCGCCTGGGTCGCGCCCTTGTCGGGCAGGGAACCCAGCACATCGGGCACGAAACTGGCCGGGTTTCGGATCGCCATGAACATCTCGACCTGATCGTAGGCAAAGATGGATTGCAGGTTCGCCATGCGGGTTGCCGCGCGGGGATAGAACATTCCCTTACCCAGGGCCGACCAATGAGAGCCAAAGAAATTGGAATCCGAAAAGATCACCCGGTCGGCCACCTCGCCATCCAGGATCGCCTCCATCAACACTTCGCGTGCCTGTGGTTCGGGTTCGGCCTCGTCCAGCGCGGTCAGCACGTTCTTGAACAGGGCGCGATACTGCGCCGGTCCGGGAACCATGATACCACGTTGAGAGAACGGCTCCTTGTTGCCCAACAGGCATTTGATCAGCCGATCATCGTCGGTGCCATGTGCTCCGGTATGGAATACCACCTGCATCGGTTGCCGGGCTTCCTTTTGAAAAACAAACAGATATTTTCCTGACTACAAGCTCGCAGCTGGCCAGTCAAACGCTTGCCGTGAGGCTGTATTCGGACAATTTCGCCTAGCGGTCGAGATTTCCATCTTGCAGTCGGGCGTGCCTGCGATTAATCGGAAGCTGTTGCCCCTATAGCTCAGCTGGTAGAGCAACTGATTTGTAATCAGTAGGTCCGCGGTTCGAGTCCGTGTGGGGGCACCATCAAAACATACAGAGTTCAACGTGTTGATGGTCGCCCGCGTCGGTGAAGACCTTTGGTTTGTTAGACGCTGCAACAACTCTACAACAATCGGCTTCTTTTTCAGGGGTCTACCGCCGCTGTCGTGCAACGTGATAACGATAGCCCATGAGCAAACGACCACCGAAAATCACAGAACGTGACTACTGGCCGACAATCCTTGAGCGATTGTCGAACTAGGCTCGAAAAGGCATGGCTCCCACGACTGCGCCAGGAGAGATTGCCAAAGAGTTAGGCTGTGAGATGGTCACAGTCTACCACACTATGCAACGTTGTGACGTTCCCAGCTATCCATCAACTGATCGCGCCCGGGCAGAAGCATGGGCTCTCGTGACATTGCTGCGCAATGCACTGCCGGGCAGTGATCGAGATCATGTTCGGCAGGCTCAAGGATTGGCGGCGTGTGGCGACCCGCTATGACCGCTGCCCCGAGGCGTTCCGATCGGCCATCGCCCTCGCGGCGACCGTCATCTATTGGTTATGAAGCCTGACCCTAGGGGCACCTCAGTTTGCCCACAGTAACTGCAACATAGTTCTTCGCCACAGTGTTCCGGGACATGGGTAGGAACTCAGCAACCAATGTTGCCGGGGATTATTGAGCAGGGATACCCCTGAGGCCTGTGCGGGTTTCGATGAATAGCCAATTGTCAGGTGGGAATAAAGTAAAGAGACTGTAGGCGGCTAACTGAAGCAGTAGAGCAGCTAATCCAAGTGCAACCACCGATCTGCGCAGGCTGGTTCGGTTTGCGAGCAACAAAAAAGAAACCAACTGGCCGACGCAAATGGAGAGCATAAATGTACTGATGTCGAGCGCAAGAAGATTGCGCCCCAAGATTGCTGTGTAAGAGGTAAAGATCGCGACAATCAGCGTTGCTGTTATTGCAAGGCTAAAGCCTCTTGCGCTCAGCATCTCCAGCCGGCCCAGATTTGGTGGCAATGGCATGATGCAGGCCCAAAACAATCCTGGCCAAAAGGCCAGCTTCAAGTGCTCCCAAATAGACTCGTTAACTGCAGCCAGTAACGCCAGAGGTTTCCATTCGCCGCACCATGAGAAGGCAAAATGCATCGCCGATCCAAGTAGGATCATGCAAATGGCCCCGGTCAATTCGAGCCAGAAGATGTGCTTTGCCTCGCGCAAATTGCTCAACCTTCAACGAGCGAGTCGGTTACTCACAACACAGTAATTGCCCCACACTGTTTGCCCCACACTTCTTCAACACAGTGTTTTCGGGCACAGTTAAAGACTGAGTGTTTTCATTCGGGTTCAGGTCCCACGGTCAATATCTTGCCATTGCTCCAAACCAGCGCTTCATAGCACACCTCTGCGCCAGCGCCGCCGCACCAGCCTCCGTCACGTCCAATCAGAAGGATACGGTCAGGACCCCAATCAATGAGACGCCAACCTGTTGCCTGCCATGCCATCGTCTCACCGTTCACGATGAGATTAAGCATGCAGCCACCTGTCCCGCAGTAGAGCGACGCGGCGGAAGAGCATGCGTATTGGCTTTCGTCCACAAGTTCCGCGTTCACGGTCCCAAACTGAGAGCGCAGTTCGATCTCAGTTACAGCATCGCCCTGATCAAACTCGCCGTTTTCCGAGCTCTGGCAATCTGCTGCCGCACGGTCGATGAGTTGTTGCGCTTCGGGAGATACCGCCATTGCGGAACCAGCGCTCACAGCAAGCGCCACCAAAGCAGCCAAAACCTTTTGGACCATCTGTCAATTCCTCCCGTTCATTTCAATCAGCTACACGTTGTCTTGCGAGAGCCAAAGCAACCGTAACACACTCTTTGCCCCACAGTGTTTGTGACATGGTTCTACAGCACAGTGTTTGGGAAGACGGTCGATGACAGCGTGACGTGTGGCGACATCGGCAACGGCAGAAATGTTACGATGGGCGGTCATCTGATGGTTTTAGTCAGATGTCTCGGTCGAGCCCAGATGTATGAACCGGCTGCTGTTCGCAAGTGAGGTTTTGCACGTTCTCGAAAGTCGCTGATATGTATTCGGCCTTTGGATCGGTACGCGGGCCGTGGCCTTATTGGGGTTACGCTCGCACCGTAGTCTCATTAGCGGACAGGCCGTTGTAGCCATCTGGGCTCTCAGACTCTGGGAGCGTTTGGTTTCCGTTCCATGCTTTCTCTCGTTCGCGAACGCCTTCGGATCGACATTCAGCGCTTTCTGCCGCGTTTCAAGGGTGTTGGCAGGTGAGCAAACCAAATGCGGACATTCCCGTGCCATCCTCCTTGATTTGAAATTCCTTGTTTCAAAGCCAATACCCGCCTACGCTTTCTTCATACCTACAATTTTTTGCGTCGCGTGTCCGGCTGGCTCACGCCGTCGTGCCGAATTTCATGCGTCTCGGCCGCGCCAGATTTCAAGGACTTACGCTCATGACCGCTCCTCTCCTCTCCGCCGACCTCATCTCCCTGCTGCTGGCCGAGGCGCAGACCTCGCTCCTGTCTTCGCTCAGCTTTGGCCCGGAAGACGATGGCGACGAAGGCAACGAAGGTGATGAGGGCGACGAAGGCAACGAGGGCAACGAGGGTAACGAAGGCGACGAGGGCAACGAAGACGACGAGGACGACGAAAACAACGAGGAGGATGAGGGCGACGAGGGCGACGAGGGCCTCGAGGCGGGCGACGAAGGCGACGAAGGCAACGAGGACAACGAAGGCAACGAGGACAACGAAGGCAACGAAAACGACGAGGACGACGAAGGCAGCGACGACGAAAACGCCGACAGCGGCAACGAGGGCGACGAGAACAACGAGGACGACGAGAACAACGAGGACGACGAAGGCGACGAAGGCGACGAAGGCGACGAGGACAACGAAGGCGACGAGGGCAACGAGGACAACGAGGGCGACGAGGGCGAAGACGTCGATCTCTTCGAGTGACGCCCTTGGGCAGGCGCGGCACGCCGCGCTTGCCCGACCTGAGTGTCTAGTAGACCCTCGGGTGTGAGGGTGGGCCGGTTATCACCGCAAATGCTGTGAATGTCGGGGGGCAGATAGGGAAACCCTGTTTTTGGCCACGGAATCATGCACTCTTGACCCCGTACTCCCTGAGGTCAGGAGCCGTTGTGATGCCCCGGAGCCAGAGACGCCTTGCCACGCGAACTCGGACCTACGAAGCGATGTTCATGTGCAGTCACATGGCGGAACGCTTTTCATTCACACGGCTCGACACCCGAGCATCCGACACATCCCCTGTTCGAAGAGGCCGCCATGACACACGCATCTACGATGCCGTTGATCCTTCGTCGCAGGACCAGATTGCTCTCCGAGTCGAAACCGACCAATTGAAAGACGTCCTTGCCGATGTCGTCGCCAATCACCGACAGGCCAGAAAGGTCTTCGGCTTTACGTGTGCTCATGACTGCTTCTCTTTCTGCTTCGGGTAACCCTCTCAGGTTAACCCACCGGGGGAAGCAGCCGGTTCATCCCATTCGGAGACATGATCCGACGCTAACGCTCGCACTTGCAGCAATGCGAACGCCAAAATTATTAGCCGCGCCGCAGGGAGAAAAGCGGCCATTCGTGACGACCGCAGCGAGTTTCGGGGCATCGATGTCCGAGTTGCGGACAGAGCGGTCATACTGAAATTCTCCGGAGCTGACTCGAATTGTGGTAAGATACGTTCAAGAACAGACGACTTGGGGGAGGAAGCCGTGAAAATCAGACTGCTGAACGAGAACTTGGTTTCTGACATGTGCTGGCTCGCCGAATGGGGATTTTCGGCTTGGATTGACTACAACGATACGAAGATAATCTTTGATACCGGCTGGTCGGACGTGTGGTGCCGGAATGCTGAGACCGCAAAGCTTGACTTGGACACGGCGGATGTAATCGCCCTTTCACATTTTCACAGTGACCATTCCCGGGGCCTGCTGTTCCATCCCTTTTCGCAAAAGAAGAAACTAATCGTCCACCCAAGGGCACTGTTGGCTATGCTGGACCCATTCATCGAGCCGCCTGATCGTCATCTTCCACACAACTATAATGAAATAGAACAGAAGATCCGGTCAGATTTTGAGATCGTGGAGGCCGCGGAACCCGTTGAGTTTGCGCCAGGTGCATTTTTCCTCGGCGAAATCCCACGGGTCGTCCCTTTTGAACGCGGGTATTACTATGAAGATCCTATGCCTGATGACACCGCGCTGGCGTTTCGAACCGAAAACGGGTGCGTAGTTGTAACCGGGTGTTCACATAGCGGGATTTGCAACATCTGCACACACGCCAAGGACGTCACAGGTCAGTCGCTTCATGCCGTCATCGGTGGTTTCCATCTGGTCAATCCCGAGAAGCCCGCAGTGGACGAGACAATTGAATGGTTCAGGTCCGAGAATATTCCGCGATTATTGCCTGTTCATTGTGTTTCCTTCGACATCCAGGCCCGCCTTCAGACGGAATTTGGCTACGACCGCCCTGGCGCAGGTTCGTTGATCGAGTTGTAGACTTCAAGTTTCTGCCTTGGGCTCTTTGCCGCCTTGCGGCGATGCAGCGGGTCGAGGTTTGACCGCGCTCCCAAAGCAGCCATTTCCAGCGCGTAGGTTACAATAACTTTTCAGCAGGTTGGCCTGAAGCGCTGACCTTCGGCGATTGGAAGCGGCTGCTGACCCTAGCGAAATATCTTCTCTCCTGGCCGCGCGAGCTTCGGTTTTGCGCTCCTTGATGGGATCACTGCCGGATCGTGCCATTTTGCGCCACCGGTCTGCCTGTTTGCGTGCTTCGGCGAAAGACAACGCCGGGGCGCCGCCTAATCCTATCTCTCGCCGTCTGCCATGAACGGTAACGCGCAACACCCATTGTGCTCCGCCATCAGGGCGCTTGATCAACCAGAGGCCAGCTCCGTCGCAGTCTTTCCCTGCCGGTAGGGACTTGATGCTCTGGGCTGAAAGCCTATCGATCGCCCGCATTTCATGCCCCCCTCTTTTTCCACCCTTTGATACAGGAACACTATGGATCAAACAAAACGACTTGAGAGGTCAGGTTCTTGAAGATATGGGGGGTGCGGTTGGGTTAAGGTTGCAAAAGATCATAAAAACAAGCTGTTAGCTCCGTGTGGAGGCACCATCCCAGCACAAGATATCAAGTACTTGCCCCGAACCTGCGGGTCGCACACCGATGTTGCCGGGATGCAACCGGCGCGCGGTCATCAGGCGATGGCCCGCGATCGCCCGGCATTGCGACCCGAGAAGATGCAGCCGCCAAGGAACGTGCCCTCGAGCGCGTTGTAGCCGTGATAGCCGCCGCCGCCGAATCCCGCCACCTCTCCGGCGGCAAAGAGGCCCGGCACCACCTGGCCATCGGTACCCAGCATCTGGCCATCCAGATTGGTATGCAACCCGCCCAGCGTCTTGCGGGTCAGCACATGCAGGCGCACCGCGATCAGCGGGCCGTTGGCGGGGTCAAGGAACTTGTGGGGCCTGGCGGTACGGATCAGCCGGTCGCCGCGATAATTGCGCGCGGCGTGGATCGCCATGATCTGCGCGTCCTTGGTGAAGGGGTTGTCCATCTGCGCATCGCGCGCTTCGATCTGGGCGCGCAGGTGATCCTCGTCAATCGCCACCTCGCCCAGCTGGTTCATGCCGCGCACCAGCTCGCTCAGGCTGTGGGCGACAACGAAATCCTCGCCATGCTCCTTGAAGGCCTCGACCGGGGCGGTGGCGGATTTGCCCGACAGGATGCGCTGGCGGATCACCTCGGACCATTTGCCCGAGGTGAAATCGGGGTTCTGCTCGGACCCTGACAGGGCGAATTCCTTCTTGATCACCTTCTGGGTCAGCACGAACCAGCTGTAATCATGGCCGGTCTTCAGGATCTCGCGCAGGGTGGTCAGGGTGTCGAACCCCGGCAGGCAGGGTGGTGCGAGCCGGTTGCCGCGCGCGTCGAACCACATCGACGAGGGGCCGGGCAGGATGCGGATGCCGTGGTCGGGCCAGATCGGATCCCAGTTGCGCACGCCTTCGGTGTAATGCCACATCCGGTCGCCGTTGATCACATGGCCGCCTGCGCGTTCCGAAATCGCGATCATCCGGCCATCAACATGGAACGGCACGCCCGCCACCATGTTCGGCGGCGGTGCGCCCAGCCGGTCGCGTGGCCAGGCCTTGCGCACCAGGTCGAAATTGCCCCCGATCCCGCCCGAGGTGACCAGGATCGAGGGGGCGTAAACCTCGAACTCGCCGATCTCGTCGCGATTGGTCTTTTGCCCGCGTTGGGCGGTGTCCGGGGCCAGTACCTCGCCCGAAACCCCGGTCGCAGCACCGTGCTGCATGATGATATGGCTGACCTGATGGCGAAACCGCAGCTCGATCCGGCCGGCTGCCACGTGGTCCTGCATCCGGCGCAGAAAGTGCTCCAGCACGCCTGGACCGGTGCCCCAGGTGATGTGAAAGCGCGGCACCGAATTGCCATGCCCATCGGCATAGGACCCGCCGCGTTCGGCCCAGCCCACCACCGGGAACCAGCGCAGGCCCATCGTGTGCAGCCAGGGCCGCATCTCGCCAGCGGCGAATTCCACATAGGCCTCGGCCCATTTGCGCGGCCAGGCGTCTTCCGCGCGGTCGAACTGCGCGCTGCCCAGCCAGTCGCGCAGGGCCAGATCGGCGCTGTCGCGGATGCCCATGCGGCGCTGTTCGGGAGTGTCGACCATGAAAAGACCACCCAGCGACCAGAAGGCCTGACCGCCCAGGAAGCTCTCGGGTTCCTGGTCCAGCAGGATCACCCGCTTGCCCCGGTCGCCCAGTTCGGCGGCGGCAACCAGCCCGGCCAGCCCGCTGCCCACGATGATCGCATCGGCGGTATTCGCGCCCATATCCATCCTCCCTTGTCCCGGTTTCAGCCTAGGACGGGGGTGGGGCGGCAGGCAACGGCGCCGTTGGGTCAGCCGTAGCGCTGGGCAAAGCGGCGCAGGATCTCGCCGGGGGCCGTAACCTCGGCCGAATGGCACAGCCTGATCAGCCGCGCGGCATCCTCGGGCGGGAAATAGCCGTGATCCTTGTAGATTTGAATGCGCTGTTCGAAATCATGCGCATCCGCCTCGGGGTGGAACTGGGTGGCATAAACATTCTCGCCCCAGCGGATCATCTGAAAGGGGCAGGGGTCCGAGGCGACCAGATGGGTGCAGCCCGGCGGCAGCGCCTGCACCGCCTCCTTGTGGCCTACATAGGCGTCAAAGACAGGCGGCAGGTCAGCGGTCAGCGGATCGCTCGCGCCGCTTTCGGTCAGCGAGCATGTCGAGGGGCCGACCGGCTCGCCATAGCGCGCCTTGCTGACCGCGCCGCCCAGATGCGCCGCCAGCACGCCCAGCCCATAGCAACACCCCATGAAGGGATGATCGGCACCGGTGATCTGCGGCATCAGCCCCATGATCGCCGCCTCGATCCGCGCCTCGTTCGCGGGCTTGGTGGCCGGATCGTCGCTGACACAGCCGGGGCCGCCACCGACGATGACACCCGCGTAATCGGTTACATCCAACCCCTCGGGCAGGTCTTCGCAATCCAGCCGGATGCGATGCGCCCGCTCGGGCCCGATCCCGCATTTATCGAGGATCGAGGCGAACTCGGCATCGGCTGCATCGGTTTCGGGGCGCAGTTGCAGGATCAGAAAGCGTTTCATGGCGCTTCGTCTAACGTGCGGCGCTCCTCCGGGCAAGCGCGCGCCAACTACAGAGGGCGAAGCGAGGCTCTGCCTCGCGCTCCGGAGTATTTAGGGCGAAATGAAGAGAGCAGGCCCTGATGCTTCTTTCTGGTCCAAAATACTCCGGGGGAGTCGCCCGGAACGGGCGGCGGGGGCAGCGCCCCCTGCCTTGGGCGGGGTCAGAGCGCCGCCATCACCTCGTCGGAGGCTTCGAAATTGGTGGTCACGCGCTGCACGTCGTCGTCGTCTTCCAGCGCATCCACCAGCTTCATCAGCTTTTGCATCGCTTCCAGGTCCAGCTCGGTGGTGGTCGAGGGTTTCCACACCAGCTTGGTCGAATCCGATTCGCCCAGCTCCGCTTCCAGCGCCGTCGATACCTCGTTCAAGTCGGTATCGGCGCACCAGATCACGTGCCCCTCTTCCGAGCTTTCCACGTCTTCGGCGCCCGCCTCGATCGCCGCCATCATCACGGTGTCCGCATCGCCCACCGAGGCCGGATAGACCACCTCGCCCTTGCGTTCGAACATGAAACCCACCGAACCGGTCTCGCCCAGGTTGCCGCCATGCTTGGTGAAGGTCGAGCGCACGTTCGACGCGGTGCGGTTGCGGTTGTCGGTCATCGCCTCGACAATCACCGCCACGCCATTGGGGCCATAGCCCTCATAGCGGATTTCCTCATAAGCATCGCCATCGCCGCCGATCGCCTTTTTGATCGCGCGCTCGATATTGTCCTTGGGCATCGACTGCGACTTGGCCTCCTTGATTGCAAGGCGCAGGCGCGGGTTCTTGTCCGGGTCCGGGTCGCCCATCTTGGCCGCAACCGTGATCTCCTTGGAGAACTTCGAGAACAGCTTTGACCGCGCTGCGTCCTGCCGTCCCTTGCGGTGCTGAATGTTTGCCCATTTGGAATGGCCGGCCATGATGTCCTCGTCGCTGGTTGCTGGTTGGCGCCCATATAGACAAGGAGAAGGGGCGGGATCAAGGGAGCCGGTTGCAGGCCGCGCGGCGCCCTCTATGCTGACGCCATGACGATTGACCAGATCCTGCTTTTCGCCCTTTTCGCCGCCGTCTTTGCCCTGCTGCTCTGGGGGCGGTTCCGCTATGATCTGGTGGCGTTTTCCGCGTTGCTGACCGGGGTCGTGCTGGGGCTGGTCCCGGTCAAGGATGCGTTTTCAGGCTTTGGCCATCCCGCCACCATCGTGGTGGCGCTGGTGCTGGTGGTGTCCGCGGGGCTGGTGCGTTCGGGCGCGGTGTTCCTGATCACCCGCACGCTGGTCGATGCCTCGCGCGGGCTTGGCGCTCATATCGCTCTTATGGGCGGGATCGGCGCGGTGCTCTCGGCCTTCATGAACAACGTGGCGGCGCTGGCGCTCTTGATGCCGGTCGATATCCAGACCGCGCGCAAGGCGGGGCGCGCGGCGGCGCTGACGCTGATGCCCTTGTCCTTTGCCACCATCCTGGGCGGCATGGTCACGCTGATCGGCACGCCGCCCAATATCATCATCGCCTCGATCCGGGCCGAGGCGCTGGGCGAGCCATATCGCATGTTCGATTTCGCCCCTGTTGGCGGCGCGGCGGCGCTGGCTGGTCTGATCTTTGTGGCGCTGATCGGCTGGCGCCTGATCCCGACGCGCGGCGGTGGTGCCGCCGAGGCGGCCGAGGCGCTGGCCGAATATATCGCCGAACTGACGGTGCCAGAAGAGTCGCCCCATATCGGCAAACGCCTGGCAGAACTGGATGCCGAGGCGGAAAAGGCCGACGTGGCGATCCTGGGCCTGATCCGCGACGGCAAGCGCCGCTATGGCCGCGCCGCCAACACCATCCTGGCCGCTGGCGATACGCTGGTGATCGAGGCCACGCCCGAGGCGCTGGACGAGTTTCGCGCCGCGCTCAGCCTCGATTTCTCGGACAAGGAGCGGCAGCAGGCGCTGACGGCCGCGGGTGAGGGGCTGGACGTGCTCGAGGTGGTGGTGACCGACGGTGCCCGCATCGCCGGGCGCACCGCGCAGGGGCTGGGCCTCAGCTGGCGGCAGAACACGGTGCTGATGGGCATCTCGCGTCAGGGCACCCGGATCACCCAGCACATTCGCCGGACCGAGGTGCAGCCGGGCGATATCCTGCTTCTGCTCTGCCCGCGCGACCGGGGGCCGGATGTGACCGAGTGGCTGGGCTGCCTGCCACTGGCCACGCGGGGTCTGAGCGTGACGGCCAATGACAAGACATGGGTGGCCATCGGCCTGTTTGGCGCGGCGGTGCTGGCGGCCTCGGTCGGGCTTCTCTACCTGCCGGTGGCGCTGGGGCTGGTGGTGGTGGCCTATGTGCTGACCGGCATCCTGCCGATTGCCGAGCTATACGACCATATCGAATGGCCGGTGGTGGTGCTTTTGGGCTCGATGATCCCGCTGGGCGCTGCGCTCGAGGCCTCGGGCGGGACCCAGCTGATCGCGGGCGGGCTCGTGACACTGACCGAGGGCTGGCCGGCCTGGGCGATCCTGACGGTGCTGATGGTGGTGACGATGACGCTGTCGGATGTGCTCAACAACACCGCGACGACCATTGTTGCCGCACCGGTGGGCATCCAGATGGCCAATGCGCTGGGCGTCTCGCCCGACCCGTTCCTGATGGCGGTGGCCGTGGCGGCCTCGGCGGCGTTCCTGACCCCGATCGGACACAAGAACAATACGCTGATCCTCGGTCCGGGTGGCTATCATTTCGGCGATTACTGGCGGATGGGTCTGCCGCTCGAGATACTGATCGTGGCGGTCACCATCCCGGCCATCCTGCTGTTCTGGCCGATGTGACCGGATCGGGAGCTGGTGACGGAAAATAGCAAATTTTCCGACCCGTTTTCCGTGCCGGAAAACGGCACCGCTACTCGGCGAAGCTGGCGATCTCACTCAGCGGCTTCTTGATCTTGGCTACCTCGGGCACGGTCGCGTCCTCTGCCGGGTGACCCACCGCGATGATCATCGTGGGTTTCTCGGAGGCGGGCCGCCCCAGCGCGTCGTTGAGGAACCGCATCGGGTTGGGCGTATGGGTCAGTGCGCACAGCCCCGCATGATGCAGTGCCGCCAGCAGGAATCCGGTGGCGATATTCACGCTCTCGGGCACGTAATAGTTCTTGTAGCGGGTGCCATCGTCGAACTGGCCCCAGCGCTGGGCAAAGACCACGATCAACCAGGGCGCGTCCGTCAGATGCTCTTTCACCGCATTGGTTCCGATCGGCTCCAGCGCCTTGATCCACTCATCTCCCGCGCCGCCCGCGTAGAACCGCCGCTCCTCCTCCTCGGCCTCCTCCCGGATCCGCGCCTTCAACTCCTGATCGGCCACCGCTACGAAATGCCAGGGTTGGTGATTGGCGCCCGAAGGTGCGGTGCCCGCCGTTCGCAGGCACGACTCGATCACCGCGCGCGGCACCGGCCGGTTCGAGTAATTGCGTACCGTGTGGCGCCGACGCATGGTGTCGTGAAATGCCTCTGCCGCCGCCAGCATCTGGGCATCGGTCAATTCGGTCCGGTCGGGAAGCGGAATGGCGCGATAGCTGAGTTGGGTGCGGGTAAACATGGTTTCTCCTTGTCCGGCACTTCTTTATCCGGTGCGCTCAACCAGGGATCAAGCCCAGGCTTGCGGCCTGTCGGACCGCGCGGGTGAGTGGGGCAAGCGCAGGCGTCAATACCCGGCTTACCTGCCAGGACAGCGGTACATCCAGCGGCTGGTGAGGGATTAGCGGTACCAGGTCGCCGTGGTCGATATGCTTTCGGACCAACGCGCGCGGGTTCATTCCCCATCCCATAGCTGCCAGCGCGGCATCGACGAAGCCCTGCGAGGAGGGAAGGAAATGCGTAGGGGGTGCCAGTTGCATCCCGGTCTGCGCTCCGATCCAGCGCTGTTGCAATTGGTCCTTGGCATTGAATGTCAGGCAGGGCGCGAGAGACAGCGCCTCGGGTGTGACCCCGCCCGCGAACCACTGTTTCATGAAGCTAGGGCTGGCCGTCGCGATATAGCGCAGCGCGCCTAACGGATGAGCGTCGCAGCCCGGAATCGGTCTGCCGTGGGCTGTGATCGCTGCGCTGACCTCGCCGCGCCGCAGCCATTCGGCGGAATGGTCCTGATCGTCGATAACCAGATCGAACAACACGCCCTTGACGCCAAACATCGCCTCCAGAAACCAGGTTGCCAGGCTGTCCGCATTGACCGCGATCCGGACCCTTACCGGCCCGGCACCCTGGTCGAGGGCAAGGTCGCGGCTCACTTGCGCCTCCAGCAAACCCACATCCTCGGCATGTCGCGCCAGCCGCAGACCGGCGGCTGTGCCCGTTGCGGGTGGACCGCGATGGATCAGCACCAGGCCCACTTTCTCCTCGAGCGCGCGAATGCGCTGGGACACTGCCGATGGTGTGACCGAGAGCGCTCCGGCGGCGGCCTCGAAACTGCCCAGCCGCAGGATGGCGGCCAGTGCGGCAAGCTGTTGCGGGTCGAACTGCATTAGAGTTCCTAATTCAGGCTAACAATCTTTAACTGGAGTAAACCTGCGCCGCTCTCTAGTCAAACCTGGCAACCTCACGGGAATCCGCCCCATGTCCTCTGCCATTGTCGCCGGCTTTGCCCTTGGTTTCGGCCTGATCCTTGCTATCGGGGCGCAGAACGCCTTTGTCCTGCGGCAGGGGCTGCGGCGTCAGCATGTCTTTGCTGTCTGCATGACCTGTGCGCTGTCGGACGCGGTGCTGATCACCGCGGGCGTGGCCGGGTTCGGAGGGCTGGCCACGGCCGTGCCCTGGTTCGAGCCGCTGATGCGCTATGGCGGGGCGGCTTTCCTGATCTGGTACGGTGCGCGCAGCCTGTTTGCGGCACTGACCAAGACCGAGGCGCTGATGACCGGCGACGATGCCCGCAGCGGCGGAGGAGCCGCCCTGCGCCCGGTGCTGCTGACAGTGTTGGCCTTCACCTGGCTCAACCCGCATGTCTATCTGGATACCGTTGTGCTGATCGGCTCGATCTCGGCGCAATATGGCGACAGGCTCGGCTTTGGGCTTGGCGCTGTTCTGGCCAGTTTCACCTTCTTCTTCTCGCTTGGTTACGGGGCACGTCTACTCGCGCCGGTCTTTGCACGCCCCCGCGCCTGGCAGGTGCTTGACACGGTGATCGCCCTGACCATGTGGACCATCGCGGCCAAGCTGCTGCTGATGTGACCGGGCAATCGCGGGTGGTTCGCATGTGAAGGGTTGCCCCGGCGCAGGAATGGGTGTTCAACCCTGATATGCCTCTGCCCGAGACCCCAGACTCCCGTCCGCTGGCTGGCATCCTCTGGATGCTGGCGGCGGGACTGTCCTTTGTGGTGATGACCGCGCTGGTCAAGTCGATGGGGCAGGGCATGCACCCGATCCAGTCGGCCTTTCTGCGCTATCTGCTGGGCATCGTCTTTGTGCTGCCCGCGCTGCGCAGCCTGCTGGCGGCGCGGCTGACCCGGCGCCACTGGACCATGTTCGGCCTGCGCGGGGCCATCCATGCGGTGGGGGTGATGCTGTGGTTCTTTGCCATGACCCGCATCCCGCTGGCCGAGGTCACCGCGATGAACTATCTCACCCCGGTCTATGTCAGTCTCGGCGCGGCCCTGTTCCTGGGCGAGACGCTGGCGGCACGAAGGATCACCGCCATCTTCGTGGCGCTGATCGGCGCCGCGATCATCCTGCGTCCCGGTTTTCGAGAGATCTCGCCGGGCCATCTGGCGATGCTCGGGACCACGCTGACGCTGGGCGGCTCCTATCTGCTGGCCAAGGCGGCGGTCGAGGATCTCAGCCCAGCCGTGGTGGTGGCGCATCTGTCGATCTGGGTCACGGTAGCGATGATCCCCTTTGCGGTGGCGGTCTGGCAGACCCCAAGCTGGCAACAGCTGGGGGTGCTGTTCGCCATAGCCAGTTTTGCCACTGCCGGGCATTACTTCATGACCCTCGCACTCAAGGCGGCGCCGGTGGCGGTGACCCAGCCGGTTACCTTCCTGCAACTGATCTGGGCCACCTTGCTGGGCGCGCTGGTCTTTGGCGAGGGGGTAGATATCTGGGTGGTTGCGGGTGGCACTTTAATCCTCGCTTCGGTCAGTTTCATCACCTGGCGCGAGGCGGTGCTGAAACGACGCCCGATCACCCCGCCCAGCATCGCGCCCAAGCTTTGAGCCGCTTGCGCGGTTGCCCGACAATTGCATTGGCTCGGGCGCGAAAGAAGGAGGGCGCATGAAACGCGCGATTGCCATTCTTTGCCTGTTGCTGGCGCCCGGAACGGCGCAGGCTGGGCTGGAGATCTGCAACGACACGCCGGTTGTGCAATCGGTGGCGCTCGCCTTTCGTGGCGGCGAGGACTGGGTCAGCCAGGGTTGGTATGTGTTCGCACCGGATCAATGCCAGACCGTGCTGGAGGGCGATCTGACCAATCGCTATTATTACGTGACCGCGCTGGCCGAGGGGTGGGTGTTTGACCACCATGACATCGCCTTTTGCGTCAAGCAGGGTGTCTTTGACATTGTCGGCGCCGAACACTGTCGGGAACGCGGCCTTATCACCAACTTGTTTCGCGAGGTTGATACCGGCCCCACGGCGAATGGTTTCCGGTTAGAGCTGTCACCTCTGGTTCGACTTGCCGATGATTGATTGACGCGTCAATAAAAACTCCCTAGCGTTTTCTGGAATCCATTGGCGCTGAGGAGAGGGCATGCCGAAAATCGGAATGGAACCGATCAGGCGCGACGCGATCGTCAAGGCGACGATAGCAGAACTGGGCGTGCAGAAAAGCCTCGATGTCACCGTCAGCCAGATCGCCCGCCGGGCGGGCATGTCGAGCGCGCTGGCGCATCACTATTTCGGTGGCAAGGACCAGATCTTTCTGGCCGCCATGCGTCATATCCTGACCGAATTCGGTGATGAGGCGCGGGCCGAGATGAAGGCCAGCACGCCAGCCGACCGGCCGCAAGCCATTGTGCGGGCCTGTTTCGCGCATTCCTGTTTCACCCCGGATGTGATTGCGGCTTGGATGACCTTTTACGTGTTGTCGCAGACCAACGCTGACGCGTTGCGCCTGTGGCGAATCTATCAGTCGCGGCTGTATTCCAATCTGGTCCATGCCCTGCGCCCTGTGGTGCGCAATCCGGGGGAGGTTGCCAGTGATATCCGGGCGCTGATCGACGGGCTCTACATCCAGGCCGCGCTGGGCGCACCCGGAGAGCCCGACCTTGCCTGCGCCCATGCTTTGCGTGTTCTTGAGACCCTGATCGAGGCTGGTAGATGACCCAACCCAATATCCTGATCCTGATGGTGGATCAGCTCAACGGTACCCTCTTTCCCGATGGTCCCGCCGACTGGCTGCATGCGCCCAACCTGAAACGGCTGGCGGCGCGCTCGACCCGGTTTGCCAATGCCTATACCGCCAGCCCGCTCTGCGCGCCGGGGCGGGCCAGTTTCATGTCCGGCCAGTTGCCGTCGCGCACCGGGGTCTATGACAACGCCGCCGAGTTCCGCAGCGATATCCCGACCTATGCCCATCACCTGCGCCGCGCGGGCTATTACACCTGCCTGTCGGGCAAGATGCATTTCGTCGGCCCCGACCAGCTGCACGGGTTCGAGGAGCGGCTGACCACCGATATCTATCCGGCTGATTTCGGCTGGACGCCCGATTATCGCAAGCCGGGCGAGCGCATCGACTGGTGGTATCACAACATGGGATCCGTCACCGGCGCGGGCGTCGCCGAGATCACCAACCAGATGGAATATGACGACGAGGTCGCCTATCACGCCAAGGCCAAGCTTTACGATCTGGCGCGCGGCAAGGACGGCCGCCCCTGGTGCGTCACCGTCAGCTTCACCCATCCGCATGACCCCTATGTGGCGCGGCGCAAATACTGGGACCTCTACGAGGATTGCGAGCACCTGCTGCCAGAGGTGGGCGATCTGGGCTATGACAATCACGACCCGCATGCCAAGCGCATCTTCGATGCCAATGACCGGCGCAATTTCAACATCACCGAAGAGGATATCCGCAAGTCGCGCCGGGCCTATTTCGCCAATATCTCCTATCTCGACGACAAGCTGGGCGAGATCCTCGAGGTGCTGGAAACCACCCGGCAAGAGGCGATCATCCTCTTTGTCTCGGATCATGGCGACATGCTGGGCGAACGCGGGCTGTGGTTCAAGATGAACTTCTACGAAGGCTCCGCCCGGGTGCCGCTGATGGTGGCCGCGCCGGGCATGGCACCGGGCCGCATCGACACGCCGGTTTCGACCATCGACGTGACCCCGACGCTGGGCGAACTGGCCGGTGTGGACATGGCCGAAATCGCGCCCTGGACCGATGGCACCAGCCTAGTGTCGCTAGCCAACGGCACCGAGCGTACCGCGCCGGTGCTGATGGAATACGCCGCCGAGGCCTCTTATGCGCCGCTGGTTTCGATGCGGTACGGCAAATGGAAGTACAACCGCTGCGCGCTTGACCCCGACCAGCTCTTCGATCTGGACGCTGACCCGCATGAGATGACCAACCTCGCCGATCACCCCGACCATCAGGGCACGGTACAGAGCCTGCGCGCCAAATCCCAGGCCCGTTGGGACCTTGACCGCTTCGATGCCGAAGTGCGCGCCAGCCAGGCCCGCCGCTGGGTGGTCTACGAGGCGCTGCGCCAGGGCGGGTATTACCCCTGGGACTACCAGCCGCTGCAAAAGGCCTCGGAACGCTATATGCGCAACCACATGAACCTGGATAATCTGGAGGAAAGCCAGAGGTTCCCGAGGGGGGAGTAGCCTTATCCCTCAACGATATCGGGCCACGGCCACAGTGGCGGTGGCTCCGATCTCTCGACGCCCTGCCAAGCGGTTTTTCATAGGCAAGACGGTTCTCTTCGGGCATGCATTTCGGGTCCTGATCGGCTAGACTTTTGTCCCCAAAAGGGGGAGGTCATGACCACATCAGAACACATCGCCGCGTTGACCGCGCTTGTCGAAACCTACGTGATGGCGATGACCCGTGGCGACCGGCCCGCGCTGGAGCGGATATTCTTCGACCGGGCCAGCGAGGTTGGCCATTACGAAGGAGAGCTGCTCTGGAATTCCCGTGACGCTTTCATCGCCATGTGCGAGGACGCGGCTGACGCGGTAACCGATCCGTTCTGGGCGATCAGCTCAGTTTCGGTGCAGGGGGACATCGCGATGGTCCATGTCGAAAACGACTGGGCCGGCATGCGCTTTGACGATTTCCTTACGCTGCTGTTGCACGATGGCAGTTGGCGCATCGTGTCGAAAATCTATCGCATCCGCTGAATGACCCGGATTGCCGGACCTCACCCGTTCAGCAAAGCCTCGACCTCGGCCACGCTTGCCGCACCCTTCAGCAGGGTGAAATCGCCGCGCTCCAGCATGGCGCGGGTGCCGTCCAGAAGGATCTGTTGCGTCACCCGGGCCAGGCCGCCGCCAATCGAGATCCGGGCAACCCCCAGCGCGCCCATCTGTTCAGTCGTCAGATCCCGCGTTTCCCCCGCCGCCAGCAGGTTGACCGGCGTCCCGGTGGCCACCAGCGCCCGGGTGGTATCGGCATCGACAAGCGGCGCATAGATCACATCCGCACCCGCCCGGGCAAAGGCTAGGCACCGGCGCAAGGCCTCGGCCTGATCATAGTTTCGCATCAGCCAGCCATCCGCGCGCGCCGTCAGCACGATGCCCGCCGCGCGGGCGGCGGCCACCGCCGCCTCGATCCGGGCCAGGGCGAGGTCGAAGGGGTACGATCCCTTGGACGGCATTTCGGTATCCTCGACCGAAACCCCGGCCAGCCCCGCCTCCGCCGCCAGACGTACCGTCTCGGCCACGGTGTCGGGGCTGTCGCCGAACCCGTTCTCGAAATCGCCATTCACCGGCACATCGACGGCGGCGCAGATATCGGCGGCATGCTGAAGCGCGACCTCGCGCTTGATCTGCCCGCCATCCGCCAGACCCAGGGTAAAGCCATGTCCGGACGATGTCGTCGCCAGCGCTCGCGCGCCCAAACCGGCCATGACCTTGGCCGACCCTACATCCCACGGATTCGGCATCACCAGAGGATCACCCGGAACGTGCAGGTCCCGAAAACGCTTGGTCAATTCATCGCGGCGCATGATGGCACTCCTCATTGATCTGGCGGCCCGATGAGCATATCGGCCTCGGGCGCAAAAGGAACGGCAATCCTGCGATGACGCGCGCGCCTGTCACCGCCGGTCCAGCAACAGTTCCGTCAAGGCCCGCGCATCGGCCCGCGCCATCGCCGCATCCGGTGCCGCCCCCCCCTGCGCCGCTTCGATCCAGATGCCGTCCATATAGGCTTGGATGCTGCTCTGGACCCATCCGCGTGTGGCTTCGGGCAGTAGTGCACGCAATTCGTGCCGCAGGTTCGAGGCGACCCGCGCCCGGTTGATCCGGTGCAGCCGCGACAGGCTGCTGGTATAGGGTGCGTTGGCCCAGAATTGCACCCAGACCGAACATTGGGCGGGCGTGAACAGCGTATCGTCGAAATTGGCCTCGACAATGGCCAGCAGCCGCTGGCGCGGTGTTCGTGCCTCGGCCAGTCGGGTCAGCAATGCCGTGTGCAGGATCGACAGAAGACGGCGCATCGTTTCCTCCATCAGCCGGTCCTTGGACCCGAAGTAATAGTTGATCGACGCCGCCGAAGCCCCGGCCTCGCCCGCGATCTCGGCCATGGTGACCGAGCCGAATCCCCTGTGATGCAACGACCGGATCGCAGCGGCGACCAACTCGTCATTGCGGATGTCCCGAATGCGTTTGCGTCTCATGTGGCCATATTGGTCAATCGGCCAAAGGGTTCAAGTTTAAAGGATTATCGAAAAACCTGAATGGCAATACAAGTTTTGGTTCTTTTGGTCAGGTTATTGTGCTAATTTCCCGCATCATTCGACCCGGCCCCGAGGAGAGGGCGGGCGTGACCCCAGGGAGGGACCATGATCCTGAATTCGATCTTGAGCTTTGGGCTGCTGCTGACCTTTGGTCTGGTGGCCTTTTGCGTCATCAAATGGCGTGATGTAGACTGTATCGGCCCGACGCCGGTGCATCTGTTCACCTTCATTGCGATCCTGTTCACATCCGGTCTGGATGTCGGTTTGATCATGTTCCCGCTCGCTGAATTCGGCAGTTATGCCGACGATCCGGCCTATGCCTTTGCCAACCCTCTGGCGATTGAGTTCGGGTTCTGGGGCTTTCTGATCTGGGCCTTCTATTTCCTGACCGCCTTCTATTTTTGCGTCATCGAACCGCGCGTCGGCTTTTTCGAGATCCCGCTGGTGAAGCTGATCAACAACATCGTCATCATCGGCACCTGCGCCTTTACCGCCAGCCTGTTCCTGATCTACCTGCCCGGCTACATTCCCGAGATCGGCGATGGCGAGACGGTGGTGCCCGCCTTCTACGTCATCGTGTTCCTGACCATTCTGGCAGCGGCTTATTCCTCTACCGATCTGAAATATGTGCGCGTGCTCTCGGTCGGCTCGACCTTTCTGTTCCTGGCGCTGATCCTGGGCATGTGGGCAGCGGCGGGCATGGGGCTGGGCGGGGTCGGCCAGAACCTTGGCCTGCTCGGCGCCTATTTCGGCAACCTGCAGGAATTCGTTCTGCCGCTGACCGATTACCACGCCTTCTACCTGTTCTGGTGGTTCGCATGGTCGATCATGATCGGTCAGTTCACCTCGCGCTTTGTCGGCGGGCTGAAGACCTGGCAGTTGCTGATCGCGCTCCTGGTCTTTCCCTCGATCCCCTTGGCGATCTGGTTCTCGGTTCTCTATTTCTATCACGAGAACGGGATCAGCACCGCCGGGCTGACCAATGTCGCGATGATCGTGGTGGGTATCACCTTTGTCATCAACTCGCTCGACTCTCTGATCCGGCTTTACACCGACAACCTGTCGATCACGGTCGAGCGGCTGGGCCGTCCGGTCTATATCGCGGGCAATGTCGGTGTGCTGTTCGCGCTGACCCTGCTGTTCCAGAGCCAGTGGCTCCAGATCCAGTGGGTCGGCTCGATCGTGATCGGCCTGTACCTGGCCTGCGTCCTGTTCATTGCGCTGCGTCACCGCGGCACGGTGATGGCGATCAGGACATCTCCCGAAGACCGCGCGCTCGATTTCCACAAGGTTGAGAGCGTGCACTGACACAACCGGACCCGGCCCTTGTTGGCCGGGGTCCCCCTTTGGCGTGCGCAAGGCGACGCCGGCAGCAAGGAAAGACAGACGGATGGAAGCGGATTTTGTCATCGTGGGGGCCGGCAGCGCGGGCTGCGCCATGGCCTACAGGCTCAGCGGGGCGGGGGCCTCGGTGCTGGTGATCGAACATGGCGGCACCGATGCCGGGCCGTTCATCCAGATGCCCGCCGCGCTCAGCTATCCGATGAACATGTCGCGTTACGACTGGGGTTATCTGTCCGAGCCCGAGCCGCATCTGAACAACCGCCGCCTGGCTTGCCCGCGCGGCAAGGTGATCGGCGGGTCCTCCTCGATCAACGGCATGGTCTATGTGCGCGGCCATGCGATGGATTTCGACACCTGGGCCGAGATGGGCGCCGATGGCTGGGCCTATGCTGACGTGCTGCCCTATTACAAGCGGATGGAGACCTGGCACGATGGCGGCCATGGTGGCGATGCCAACTGGCGTGGCACCGACGGGCCGCTGCATGTGACCCGAGGCCCGCGCACCAACCCGCTGTTCAAGGCCTTTGTCGATGCGGGTAAGCAAGCCGGGTACGAGGTCACTGGCGACTATAACGGCGAGAAGCAAGAGGGCTTTGGCCCGATGGAGCAGACCGTCTGGAAGGGGCGTCGCTGGTCCGCGGCCAATGCCTATCTGAAACCGGCGCTCAAGCGCGAGAATTGCGATATCCTGCGCGGGCTGGCGGCCCGTGTGGTGATGGAAGAGGGGCGCGCCACCGGGGTCGAGATCATCCGGGGCGGTAAGGCCGAGGTGATCCGCGCGCGGCGCGAGGTGATCATCGCGGCCTCGTCGATCAACTCGCCGAAACTGCTGATGCTGTCGGGCATCGGCCCTGCGGCGCATCTGGCCGAACATGGCATCGCGGTCGTGGCCGACCGCCCCGGCGTGGGGGCCAATCTGCAGGACCATCTGGAGCTTTACATCCAGCAGGCCGCGATCCAGCCGGTGACGCTCTACAAGTACTGGAACCTGTTGGGCAAGGCGGCCATCGGCGCACAATGGCTGTTCACCAAGACCGGTCTGGGCGCCTCGAACCAGTTCGAAAGCGCCGCTTTCATCCGTTCGCAGCCCGGCGTGCCCTATCCGGATATCCAGTACCATTTCCTGCCTATCGCGGTGCGCTATGACGGGCAGGCCGCCGCCGAGGGCCATGGCTTCCAGGCCCATGTGGGGCCGATGCGCTCGCCCTCGCGCGGGGCGGTCACGCTGCGCTCGAACCAGCCCGAGGACGCTCCGGTGATCCGCTTCAACTACATGAGCCATGAGAAAGACTGGGCCGACTTCCGAACTTGTATCCGGCTGACGCGCGAGATCTTTGGCCAGGACGCGTTCAAACCCTATGCCGGAAAAGAGATCCAGCCGGGCGCGGCGGTGCAGAGCGACGAGGACCTCAACGCATTTATCGCCGAACATGCCGAAAGCGCCTATCACCCCTGCGGCACCTGCCGCATGGGCCGGGCAGATGACCCGAACGCGGTGGTGGACGGGCAAGGCCGGGTGATCGGGGTCGAGGGGCTGCGTGTGGCCGACAGCTCGATCTTTCCGCAGATCACAAATGGCAACCTCAATGCGCCCTCGATCATGGTGGGCGAGAAGATTTCGGACCACATCCTGGGCCGCGCCCCCCTGCCGCGCGCCAATGACATCCCCTGGATCAACCCCCGCTGGGAGGCGTCGCAACGCTGAGGCGGGGGCAGAGATTTTTCGTCGAAAAATCTCTCCTGCCGCACCCGATTTGATCCCTGTCAATGTCGGCCTTGTGGCGGGCGTCTAGCCTCTGGGTTGACATTGAAAAGGAGCGAACGGATGTCCCATACCCCGCATGAACTGGCCGAGGAATTTCCCGAAAAGGTCGATCTGATGAGCCAGCTCAAGCAGACGGATGCGCATTTTTCCAAACTGGCGGACGAGTATCACGAGATCAACCGGGCTGTGCACCGGGCCGAAACCAACGTGGAACCTATGGAGGAACTGGCCGAGGTCGAGTTGCGCAAGAAGCGTGCGGCGCTGAAGGATGAGATCTGGGGCATCCTGTCCAAGGCCTGACCCAAAGGGACGGGGGCTCTGCCCCCGTTGCCTGTCGGCGACTCCCCCGGAGTATTTTCAGCGAAATGAAGATCAGTTGACCTCGTAGGGCAGGGTGCCACGATGGTCGCTGTCGATGGTCAGGCGCCGCTCGAGCGGCGGGACCGAGCGCTGGTGGCAAGTCTTGCGCTCGCAGATGCGGCAGGAAATGCCGATCGGCTCATAGGCGCTGGCGTTGCTGACATCGAGATTATCGGCATAGACCAGCTGATCGGCATGGCGTACCTCGCAGCCGAGCCCGATCGCATAGCGCCGCACCGGTGCCCCGAAGGATCCCCCTGTCTTGGACACGTCGCGGGCCAACGAGATATACCGGACGCCGTCAGGCGTTTCCGCCAGTTGTCGCAGGAAATGGCCGGGGGTTTCAAAGGCGCGATGCACGTTCCAGAGCGGGCAGGCGCCGCCAAAGCGGGCGAATTGCAGCCGCGTGGCCGAGTGGCGTTTGGTGATCGTGCCCGCCTGATCGACCCGAACAAAGAAGAACGGGATACCCTTGGCACCTGGTCTTTGCAGGGTCGAGAGGCGGTGCGCCACCTGCTCGATCGAGGCGCCGAAGCGGGTGCTGAGCCGCTCCAGATCATGGCGGGTCTGCTGGGCAGTCTCCAAAAAAATGCCATAAGGCATCAGCGCGGCACCGGCGAAGTAATTGGCCAACCCGATCTTGGCAATGGCGCGCGCCTCTTCGCTGTGGAAACGGGCGAAATCGAGCGTTGCCTCGAGCAGCGAGTTCTGGCTCAGCAGCGCCACCTGCAACAGCAGTTGAAACACTTGGGTCTGCGGCGCGCTGCGGGTGGACAGCCGCAGCAGGCGCGTTGCGGGATCGTATTGGCGCAGCGCCTCGATATCGGCCAGCTCGACCGTGATACCGCGATCGGTCAGCGCGGCCAGCGCCGCGCCGCGCACACCGTCGGTCTGGGCCCGGGCCGCGAACCGCTCTGCCGCGTGATCGACCGCGTCGATATAGTTGTCGCAATAATGGAAGAAGTCGCGCACTTCCTCCCAGGGGCTGGCCTGGATGCGGGCATCCTCGCGCCCCAGCGCCTCATCCAGCGAGGCCAGCCGCTCATGGGTCTGCCGGTATGTGCGGTGCAGCTCGATAAAGGCGCGCGCGAGTGCCGGTGCGTTCGACGCGGTCAGGCGCAGATCGGCGAGCGGCGGCATCGCGTCGGCGAAAATCGGGTCGGCCAGCGCCTCGCGCATGTCACTGACCAGCCGCTCGCTGTCGCCGGTGCTGAGCTCGGTCACGTCCAGCCCGAATTCCTGCGCCAGTGCCAGCACCACCGAGGTCGAGACCGGGCGGTTGTTGTTCTCCATCTGGTTCAGATAGGGCAGCGACACGCCCAGCTTGGCGGCAAAATCCTTTTGCGTCAGCGACAGGCGGTTGCGGATCTCGCGCAGCTTGGCGCCGGCATAGAGTTTCTGGGTGGCCATCGGATGCCGACTCTTTGCAAATTTACCTAGATGCAAGGTTACGTTTGCAAAGCGCGCGCGGCAAGCTCAGACCGGCTGGCCGTCGCGAAAGACTTGCCGCCATTCCAGAATGTCGACGCTCTGGCGCAGGCCCGTGGGCCAGAACGGGTCTTTCTCGACCAGACTTTGGACATCGGCGCGGGTCGCGGCCTCGATCAACCACATGCCGCCGCGTCCCTGGGTCCCGTCGAACAGCGGTCCGGCGCCGAGAATGGCGGCCCGGTGAGCGGCAAGAAACGCAAGGTGTTCGGCCATGTGTCTTTGGCGCAGATGTTCCTTTCCCGGATTATCCTGAAACGTGACACGGTAGAGCATGATCTGTCCTTTCGGTGCTAATGTGAACAGGATGACATGCTGCAAATTCGCTGCTCAGAGTGGAAAATTGCAGTCAGGAGATGCAAGATTGCAGTCATGAACTGGAATGACATGCGGTATCTGCTGGCGGTTGCGCAGGCGGGCAGCCTCAAAGCGGCGGCCCGCTCTCTTGGCGTGGACAAGACCACCGTATCGCGGCGCCTGCGTGCGCTCGAGGCGGCGCTGGGGCGCCAGGTGGTCGAGATGGGCGGGCAGGGCTTGGGTCTTACCGATTTCGGGCGCCGACTGTACCGCCATGCCGAGGTCATGCGGGACGAAATGCAGGGGGTCGGCGCCCTGGCCGGGGCCAGTGGCGATGGTATGTCTGGAACGGTGCGCCTGACAGCGGTGCCGATGATGATCAACCATATCCTTGTACCTGCGCTGGGCGATCTGCGCGCGGTGGCTCCGGGGGTGAGGCTGGAACTGATTGCCGAGGCCCGCGATCTGAGCCTGTTGCGCGGCGAGGCCGATATCGCCCTGCGTCTCGCGCGTCCGACAGAGGGCGGGCAAGGCGTGATGGCGCGCAAGCTGGGCGATATCGACTATGCTGCCTTTGCCCTGCGCGATGCCGCAAGGGATCTGCCCTGGATCGGCTATGAAACACGTATGCAATACCTGCCCCAGGCGGCGGCCCTCTCACGGGCCGCAGAGATCGAGGGCGCGGCCCAGGTCTCGGCCAACGATGCCGAGACCCTGTTCCGGCTTGTCTGCTCCGGCCACGGGAAAACGCTAATGCCCCGGATCATCGGCGGTGCCGAGCCGCGCCTGGTCGAGTTGCCGTTTCAGCATGGAGCGCCGCCCAGGCGCGAACTCTGGTTGATGTTGCGTCGCGAACTGCGTGAACTGAAGCGCGTACGCCTGGTCACGGATTGGATCGAAGGCGTTCTGTCCGCGCGAATGTCACAGGCCCAGCCGACGTGCTCTCCAGATCACGGCGAGGATGGCGACAACCCCTAGCAGGGCGGTGCCCAGCATCAGCCAGAGCAGCGGCAGCGCACCGGATTCGGGCGTTAGCAGGGCGCCGGCCCAGGCGCTCAGCGCGGCGCCGCCGCCCAGCATGATGGCGCCGTTCAGCCCCGAGGCGCTGCCTGCCAGATGCGGTCGCACCGACAGCGCGCCGGCGGTGGCGTTGGGGATCGACATGCCGTTGCCCAGCCCGACCAGCGTCATCAGTCCAAAGAAGCTGTATTCCGATCCATATCCGGAGAGCATGGTTGCCAGCGACAGGGTTATGCCAAGCGCGTTCATCAGGCAGCCCCACAGCACCATCCTGTCGACACCGAACCGGACCGAAAAGGCGCCGCTGACGAAGTTGCCGGCAAAATAACCCAGCGCCGGGGCGCCAAAGAACAGGCCCATCCGCGCGGGTTCCATCCCGAAAACCTCGGTGCTGACAAAGGGTGCGCCGCCCAGATAGGCAAAAAACGCCCCCGACGACATGCCACTTGCCAGCGAATAGCCCCAGAACCGGGGCGAGGTCAGCAGGGCGGGATATTCGCGAAACTGCTGGACCAGCGTCTTGCCGCTTTTCAGCGCGGTTTCTCCGAAATCGACATAGGTGAGAATGAGCGCCGCCGCCCCCAGCACGAACAGGATCCAGAAATTGGCCTGCCAGCCGAAATACTGGTCCAGCACGCCGCCCAGCGCGGGGCCGATCATCGGCACCACCGCCATGCCCATGGTGACCCAGCCCAGCATCGAGGCGGCCTTGTCTTGTTCGTACATGTCGCGCACCGCGGCGCGGCTAAGCACGATGGCCACCGCGATCACCGCCTGGCACATGCGAAAGAACAGGAATACCTCGACCGTGGGCGCATAGATGCAGCCCAGCGTGACGATCAGGAACAGGACCAGCCCCCACAGGATGACCGGGCGCCGCCCGGCCTTGTCCGCCAGCGGCCCGATCACTACCTGCATCGCCGCGTTCACCGCCAGATACAGCGCGACCGAAAGCTGCATCAGGCGGTAATCGGTCTGGAAATATTCGGTCATGTTGGGCAGGCTGGGCAGAAAGATGTTCATGCCCAGGGCGGAAAGGCCCGACAACAGGATCAGCGTGGCAAGCGCAGGCGGGCTGCGCTGCAAGGAGTTGGGCGGGGTCTGCATGGTCTCGATCTAGGCGCGCGCGGCGGGCAAGTCCATCTTTGGCCGTGGGTTAAGGTGTTAATTAGCAACTTTGCGTTTTGCTTTCGCATCGTTGCCAATGATTTGCAAATTTGCCGAATTCCCCTTTGGCGCGTGCTGCATTGTCTTTATGGTCCGTTCAAATTTCAAAGGGGACAATCGCCATGAAAGACATCCTTTCCGAGCTGGAAACCCGCCGCGAGGCCGCGCGGCTGGGGGGCGGGCAAACGCGGATCGACGCCCAGCACGCCCGGGGCAAGCTGACGGCGCGCGAGCGGATCGAGCTTTTGCTGGATGAGGACAGTTTCGAAGAATTCGACATGTTCGTCAGCCACCGCTGCACCGATTTCGGGATGGAAAAACAAAAGCCTGCGGGTGATGGCGTGGTCACCGGCTGGGGCACGATCAATGGCCGTATGGTCTATGTGTTCAGCCAGGATTTCACCGTCTTTGGCGGCTCGCTGTCGGAAACCCATGCCCAGAAAATCTGCAAGATCATGGATATGGCGGTACAGAACGGTGCCCCGGTGATCGGCATCAACGATTCGGGCGGCGCGCGTATCCAGGAAGGCGTCGCCAGCCTTGCGGGCTATGCCGAGGTGTTCCAGCGCAACATCATGGCGAGCGGAGTGGTGCCCCAGATCAGCGTGATCATGGGGCCCTGCGCCGGTGGTGCGGTCTATTCGCCCGCGATGACCGACTTCATCTTCATGGTCAAGGACACATCCTATATGTTCGTGACCGGTCCCGACGTGGTGAAAACCGTCACCAACGAGGTGGTGACAGCCGAGGAACTGGGCGGGGCCTCGACCCATACCCGCAAGTCCTCGGTCGCCGACGGCGCCTTTGAAAACGATGTCGAGGCGCTGGCCGAGGTCCGCCGCCTGGTCGATTTCCTGCCGCTCAACAACCGTGAGAAGCCGCCCGTGCGCCCCTTCTTCGACGAGCCGGGCCGGATCGAGGCCAGTCTCGACACGCTGGTGCCGGAGAACGCCAACACGCCCTATGACATGAAAGAGCTGATCAACAAGATCGCGGATGAGGGCGATTTCTATGAAATCCAGGAGGATTTCGCCAAGAACATCATCACCGGTTTCATCCGGCTCGAAGGACAGACCGTGGGTGTCGTGGCAAACCAGCCGATGATCCTGGCGGGCTGTCTGGACATCGACAGCAGCCGCAAGGCGGCGCGCTTCGTGCGCTTCTGCGACTGTTTCGAAATCCCGATCCTAACATTGGTCGACGTGCCGGGCTTCCTGCCTGGTACCAGCCAGGAATACGGCGGTGTCATCAAGCATGGCGCCAAGCTGTTGTTCGCCTATGGCGAGGCCACCGTGCCAAAGGTCACCGTGATCACCCGCAAGGCCTATGGCGGCGCCTATGACGTGATGGCGTCAAAGCATCTGCGCGGCGATTTCAACTATGCCTGGCCCACCGCCGAGATCGCGGTGATGGGCGCCAAGGGCGCGACCGAGATCATCCACCGCGCCGACCTGGGCGATGCCGAAAAGATCGCCGCGCATACCAAGGACTATGAAAACCGCTTCGCCAACCCCTTCGTGGCCGCCGAAAAGGGCTTCATCGACGAGGTGATCACGCCGCGCAGCACCCGCAAGCGCGTCAGCCGCGCCTTTGCCTCGCTGCGGGGCAAGTCGCTCAAGAACCCGTGGAAGAAGCACGACAACATACCGCTCTAGGAGGTCAATGATGGGCCAGACCCACGCCGGTGGATGCCTGTGCGGCGCGCTTCGCTACGAAGTCAGCGAACCGCCCCTGCGTCTGACATGGTGCACCTGTCGCTTCTGCCAGAAGATGACCGGGACACCGATGAATGCGCTTGCCGGGTTTTCCGGCACCGCGTTCCGGCTGGTGTCGGGCGCGCCGCGAACGTACACCCACGTTTCCGAAGGCAGCGGCAAGGAGATCTACCTGAAGTCCTGCCCGACCTGTTCCACCACCGTGTTTGTGGAACTGGAGCGGTTCCCCGGTTTCACGGGGGTCATGGCGGGCACCCTGGACGACCCGGACTGGTTCGACCGGACGCCGGAAAACGCCCGCTACATCTTCACCGAATGCGCCCAGAAGGGGACGCTGGTGCAGGCCGGATTTGCGGTCTACGCCCAGCACGCAACCGATCTTGACGGCGCGCCCCAGGACCCGGCGGTCTATGATCAGCATCACCTGGTAAGCCTATGACCCAGCTTTGGAAGGACGGTTCGGAAAAACACCCGAAAACACCGCAACAGTTTTCCTTGGTAAATGGTGCGAACTGATGAACGACAAGTTCGGATTTGAATTGAAGCCGGATGGCATGAAGGTTGCTGGAGAGGGCGATGGCGCTGGGCGCCTTTCCAATGCGTTTGCCGATGCGCTCAGCCCTTTCACGAACAGTCTCGGAATGCTGGGTGATGTAATACGGACATATCGCCAAGAGAACGCGATTAGAGCGTTGGACCGCGCGAGAATTATAGCTCGAGAACGGGGGATAGCTCTGCAACCCGTACCGCCAAAGTTTCTAATCAATTGGGTTGAGGGTGCTTCTCTAGAAGAGGGCGATGGAGGAGGTTCGCTTGAAAGCCTTTGGGCGGGCCTTTTGGTTTCAACTTCGCAAGGGTTGAAACCTGGTCATCACTACTATCGCAGGATTCTAACGGAGCTTTCTGGCGAGCACGCAGAATTCATAGAGCTGCTTTTGCCGAGACAATTCAAGGAGCTGTCTCTGGATGATTTCAAAGAAACGGCGCTAAGGGTAAATGCGTACTTCGATCAAAAGAAGATCCATTTGGAGGATGTGAACTTTGACGCAATAGTTGAAAATATTGAAAATTTGGAGGGGCCCGGAATCAAATTCCGTTCTATTCAGATGTGGGCCACTTCGTCCATTATTGCGATGCCTGACGAGGGAATATGTGAATCTAAATATGACGATATTTTAGACGCAGACCGAGGTTATGTTTCTGACGTATTGATTTCTCTGGGTCTCGTTCATTCGGTAAATTTTCATCTGGAACTAATTTGCCCAAAGTACTTTAGAGAATTTGAAGCGGGTGGGAAAAGTAACAAGCGTGGCTTGCTGATCGTTTCAGCATTCGCGCTAACCCCTTTGGGTCGTGATTTTGTACTCGCATGTATGGGGAAATGAGATGAACAACTTCTGGAAAAACCAGGCCTTCACCATCAGCCACGCCGACGGTTCCCCCTTTGTCGGGCAGGGGTTGCGGGCCTTCTTCGAATATCGCGATCTGGGCATCGACGAGGCCACCAAGGGCCGGTTTGGCGCCCATGTGATCCGCGCGGTGCCGGGCATGGAAAGCCCCGGCGCCTGGCACAGCCACGACCTTGATTTCCAGATGGTCTATGTCACCAAGGGCTGGGTCGTCTTCGAATACGAGGGGCAGGGCGAGCATGTTTTGCGCGCGGGCTCCTGCGTTTTGCAGCCGCCCGGTATCAAGCATCGCGAATGCCGTCATTCCGACGATATGGAGCTGATCGAGATCATCTCTCCCGCCACGTTCGAGACACGGGACGAGACCGCCCCATGACCTTGTGCGCCCGACATGGAACAGCGCATGCCACGTGCGATGCGCAAGCAACCCCGGCGAGAGGAGCCCGCTTGCGGGGCCGGGGTTGCCTCTATGTCCTGGCGCTTGCCACGGCCTTTGCCGCACCTGTTCGGGCGCAGGCGCTGTTGCCGGTGCCCTCGGGCCAGCCGGTGGAACTGGCCGATGTGCTGCTCGACAATAATCCGGGCGAGTTGTGGATCCGCTTCCGCTTCATCGCGCCCAAGATCGGCGACCAGGCAGGGCAAATTCCCTATGACGTGGTGGCCATCGACATGGAGCATCTGTGCACCATCCTGGCGGTCCCATATGTGGAAAGCCGCCAGATCACACCGGCGCGCGTGATCATCTCGATGTCGGACCGCCCGGTCGCCTTCGGCACCTCGCAACCCGGAGCTACACAATTTTTTGAGGCCTACCGCCTCCGCGACTCTCGCTGTATCTGGGAGGAGTTTTGACGATGCCACAACATGTTGCGGGTCAAACTTCACATCAGCGGAGTTTTGCGACTTTGGAGTCACAGGCCATGAACTTGCCCCATCCCGGATGTATTTCCGGCCCGATTTCCACTATGCTCCGGCACGGTCGCCAACGTGCGTCCAATCCCGAAAGGGTGAGGCAGGCAGAAGCAGCAGCTTCTGTTCGTTTCTATTGTGTCAGTAGGAGAAACAGATGTCGAAATGCATCAAATTCGTGGCAATGGTCGCCTTCGTCGGTGCCGTTGCTGCTTGTGACAACTCGCCGAAAGAAGAATTCGTCATCATCGAGCCCATCTCGACTGAGCCGACCTTCACCGGCAAGTACAAGTAAGAACACCGCGGGATCGGCCCTGCGGCCGATCCCGCGTTTCGCCACGCTCTCTGGCCGGGAGGGCGTGTCATGCTGAAACATCGCGGTTTCCCCAGCCGCATGCCCGGCTCTGATTTCCAGTTCACCATTCGCCGCGCCAATCCCAAGGGCGTGACACCGCTGGTCCGGCGCGAGCGCTATCGCGACCGCAAGGCGGTCGATCGCCGTGCCGATGCCCTGTTCATGCAGGCCCTGTGGGAGCAGTTTGGCGACCAACCCTTCGAGCGCGGCAACCTGGATGCCGGGCGCCTCAGCTGGCTGTTCGGTCGCGAGGTGGTGGCAGCAGAGGATCCGTTCGATCCGGCAAGCTACGAGGCACTTCTTGTCATCGACGTGACGGTGGCGCGGGCCGCTTTCCCCGATGCGTTCGACGGGGACGATTGGGAATGATCCAACTGGCGGCGCATATGGCCCGTTCGGGGAATACCGGACACGCCCTGACCGAGGGAGGACAGGGCGTGCCGCGGCTCTCAGAAGTTCAGCTGTACCGCAAGCTGAACCCGGTCGCCTTCGAAGCTGGCGCCGGTCGAGGTGGTGCGTTCGCCAAAGATGTATTCACCGCTCAGCGTCAGGTTGTCGGTGGCTTTGTAGAACGCGTTGACATGGATGGTTTCAAGCTCGGTGAAATCGAGCGTACCGGTCGAGGTGGGCAGGTCGTATTCCTCGCTGCCATAGGCGATGCCGAAGTTCCACTTCTCGCCGACATCCTGCCGGAATTCGACGGTAAAGCCATCGACATCGTTGGCCACGCCGCCAACCGCCGAGGCTCCGCCACCGATCAGCAGCGGGCCCAGCGCCTCGCCGGTGACGAAGGTCGCCTGGAACAGGCCGCCATGCCAGGGGCGCAGGGCACCCGACACGGTGACGCCGGTCTGGTCGACCTCGGTACCGCCGGAAATGACGGTGCCGACCAGGCCCGCGATACGGGCCGAGAACAGATCGTCATTGTATTCCAGCGCGGCGGTGACGACCGGATCGTCCGAGCGGGCGCTGTTTTCCTCGATAGAGGCGCTGAACAGCGCCTTGCCGAAGGCATGGCTGTAGCGCACCTGCGGCACCCGGGCAAAGGTCACGCCGACCGGGCCGTTGAACTCGACACTGGTCGGGTAATGGCCGATGGGCATGAAGTTGGTCCAGGTCTGACCGATCAGCCAGTGATCGCCGATGCGGATATTGGCATGGCGCAGGCGCAGTTCCGACCGGCCGCCCGAGGCGAACAGGTCGAACTCCAGCTGACCGCCCAAGGTGCCGATATCGGTCTCGGTGCTGGTGCGGATGCCCAGGCGCGACTGGCGCACGGTGGCGCCAAAGGTGCCGTCGGTGGCATTCGCCGGTTCGCCGATATTGTTCACAAAGGCGGTGTCGCCCTGCACAAAGTCGAAATCGTAAAAGAAATCGGCCTTGGCATAACCGTAAATGTCGATCGCGGTGCGACCGACATGCAGTTCGCCGCGTGCACCGGCGGCGCGGCCGGCCTCCAGCGCTTCGACACGGGCGCGCAGTGCGTCCAGTTCGGCCTGGCTTCCGGCATCGCCGGCCATCGCCGCTCCGGCGCCCCCCAGGGCCGCCATCAGCGCCAGCGCCGATATTGCGTCAAGTCTCCTCACCATTTCTACCCATCTCCTCGTATGTGTGGCGAGGCTTTGGGTTCCACGCGGCCCCGGTGTGATCAAATGACAAGCGGGCGATTGGCCGTGAGCGGAAATTGCCGCGATGGTGATCGTTCGGGAGTTGAGTTTTTGCCTGTCGCACCCGGTATCTCGCCGGTACAGGGCTTGGTGGGCACGAACGCGTGCAGTTCGCGTGAAAGCATTCTCCGCGCCTGTGGGTTGGGTCGGGATCGCGCGGCCTTGCGTAACGGTTATGTGACAGAGGATATGCCCGCGGCGGAGAAGCGCCCTGTCGGCACTTTCCCGCCAAGGTTGCTCCGCGCCCGGCAGAATCCGGCTCAAATCCGGCGTCCCGCGAACCGGGGCTTGGCGGCTTGCCACGGATACGGCAGCCTTGTTCAGGCGTGCGGCACAAATCTGCCTGCGTCGTGCGCGCACCTACTATTCCGTACCCCTTCCCTAAGCGGGCGGTTTGATGTCGCTGACCTCGAACCGCCCGTCTTTTTGCGCGTACCCGGCAGGGGTGGATCGGCGGATTTCCCCCCAATTGCGCGGCCTGCCGCTGAGCATCTGACGGACGCCGGGCTGCGCTTGATTTCCCCCAGCTCGCGGGCCCATCTATCTGCCCATAAGACGGACCAATCCGAAGGAAGGGCAGGATGCAGAAATCGAAACTCTTTGCCGGTCTGGCGCTCGTCGCCGGTCTGGCCGCCTGTGGTGACAACCCGACCGAACAGGCGCTTTACGGCGGCAGCGCGGGGCTTCTGGGCTCGCTCGCGCTGGACGGAAACCCGGTTGTCGGCGCAGCGGCCGGCGCCGCTGGCAACATCCTTTATTGCAAGGTGCAAGGCACCTGTAACTGACGCACTGAATTCTCTCCGGGCACTTAACCGCCCGGCTGACATCGCGCGATACGCCGTTCCTGGCCATCCGGCCGGGGGCGGCGTTTTGCGTTCCGACCCTTCCAAGACAGAGGACATCGCATGTTCAACAAGATCCTGATCGCCAACCGGGGCGAGATTGCCTGCCGGGTCATCAAGACGGCGCGCAAGATGGGCATTTCTACCGTTGCCATCTATTCGGATGCCGACAAGCAGGCGCTGCATGTGCAGATGGCCGACGAGGCGGTGCATATCGGCCCGCCCCCCGCGAACCAGTCCTATATCGTCATCGACAAGGTGATGGCCGCCATTCGCGCCACCGGCGCCCAGGCGGTGCACCCGGGCTATGGCTTCCTTTCGGAAAACTCGAAATTCGCCGAGGCGCTCGAGGCCGAGGGCGTGATCTTTGTCGGCCCCCCGAAAGGGGCGATCGAGGCAATGGGCGACAAGATCACGTCGAAGAAGATCGCGCAGGAGGCAAATGTCTCGACCGTGCCCGGTTACATGGGCCTGATCGAGGATGCCGACGAGGCGGTCAAGATCTCGAACGAGATCGGTTATCCGGTCATGATCAAGGCCTCTGCCGGGGGCGGCGGCAAGGGCATGCGGATCGCGTGGAACGATCAGGAGGCGCGCGAGGGCTTCCAAAGCTCCAAGAACGAGGCGGCGAACTCCTTTGGGGATGACCGTATCTTCATCGAGAAATTCGTCACCCAGCCGCGCCATATCGAGATTCAGGTGCTGTGCGACAGCCATGGCAACGGCATCTATCTGGGCGAGCGCGAATGCTCGATCCAGCGCCGCAACCAGAAGGTCGTCGAAGAGGCACCCAGCCCCTTCCTCGACGAGGCCACCCGCCGCGCCATGGGCGAACAGGCCGTGGCATTGGCCAAGGCCGTGGGCTATGCCAGCGCGGGCACCGTGGAATTCATCGTCGACGGCGACAAGAACTTCTACTTCCTCGAAATGAACACCCGCCTGCAGGTGGAACACCCGGTGACCGAGCTGATCACCGGTGTCGATCTGGTGGAGCAGATGATCCGCGTGGCGGCAGGCGAACCGCTGAGTATCACCCAGGATGATGTGAAACTGACCGGCTGGGCCATCGAGAACCGGCTTTATGCCGAGGATCCCTATCGCGGCTTCCTGCCCTCGATCGGCCGTCTGACCCGCTATCGTCCGCCGGCGGAAACCGCTGCCGGCCCGATGCTGGTCAATGGCAAATGGCAGGGGGATGCGCCCTCGGGTGAGGCGGCCGTGCGCAACGATACCGGCGTCTATGAGGGCGGCGAGATCAGCATGTATTACGACCCGATGATCGCCAAGCTCTGCACCTGGGCACCGACCCGTGCCGCCGCGATCGAGGCGATGCGTATCGCGCTCGACAGTTTCGAGGTCGAGGGCATCGGTCACAACCTGCCCTTCCTGAGCGCGGTGATGGACCATCCGAAATTCATCTCGGGCGACATGACCACGGCCTTTATCGCCGAGGAATATCCCGAAGGGTTCGAAGGGGTGACCTTGCCTGAAACCGATCTGCGCCGGGTGGCCGCTGCCGCGGCCGCGATGCACCGTGTGGCCGAGATCCGGCGCACCCGTGTCTCGGGCCGGATGGACAATCACGAGCGCCGGGTGGGTACGGATTGGGTGGTCACGCTGCAAGGTGCCGACTTCCCGGTCACCATCGCCGCCGATCACGACGGATCGACCGTCAGCTTTGACGATGGCAGTTCGATGCGGGTGACCAGCGACTGGACCCCGGGCGACCAACTGGCCAACCTGATGGTGGACGGCGCGCCGCTGGTGCTGAAGGTGGGCAAGATCTCGGGCGGGTTCCGCATCCGCACCCGGGGCGCCGACCTCAAGGTGCATGTGCGCACCCCGCGTCAGGCAGAACTGGCGCGGCTGATGCCCGAGAAACTGCCGCCCGACACCTCGAAAATGCTGCTTTGTCCGATGCCGGGCCTGATCGTGAAGGTCGATGTCGAAGTGGGGCAAGAGGTGCAGGAGGGTCAGGCGCTGTGCACCGTCGAGGCGATGAAGATGGAGAACATCCTGCGCGCCGAGAAAAAGGGTGTGGTCGCCAAGATCAATGCCAGTGCGGGCGACAGCCTGGCCGTTGATGACGTGATCATGGAGTTCGAATAACCCCATGTTCGGGGCACGCACATATCCTCGCGCATCGCGGTCGTTCGCCGCGCTGGCCCTGATCGGGTTGGCGGCCTGTGCGCTGGACCGCGAGGCCGAGGTGCGTGCCCAGCTCGGCGGCTGGATGCCGCTGGGCGATACACTCTATTTCGAGTCCAAGCTGGAATGCACCGCCGGGGTGTTTGCCACCCCGGCCGATATCCTGCAAACCAAGGTGCGCACGGTTTCGACCCTGCGAGATGGGCTGGCGGTACTGTCGCGCGAGGCCATCGTTGCCTTTGACCTTGAGGGCGAGACGCCCGATCAGGTCTCGCAGGCGGTGATGTCGGCGGATCTGCCCAAGGGCCTGGGCATCCTGGCCTCGGGCCTCAGCGCCCGCGCCTGCATGGACGAGGCCAGCAAATCGGCCTATCTGGGCGCTTTGCAATCGCCTGCCGCGCTGCTGGTTTTTGCTCCGGAAAACAACGCGCTGGTGATCCTCGACAGGGACCGGCGGCAAGTCTTCTTTGCCCGGGGGGACGTGTGATGGCCGCCCGCGCGCCTCAGTTCAGACCGCGCCGCTCGCGCACTTCCTGTTCGCGGGTCGGCATTTTGTCGATGGTGCGGGTCAGCTCGCGCACGCTCCAGGGCGTGGGCTTGCGCAGCTTCACGCCGCCATCCTTGTCGATCACCACCAGCGCAAAGCCGCGCGGACGCAGCTTTTGCCGCAATGGTGCGCGCGCCGACGGATCGGTATCGGTCAGCACCACGACATCGCGCTCCTCCAGCATCATCAGCCCGTCGCGCAGCATTTCCATCTGCTGGTGGAACCGTGGGTCGGCATCGGTATCGGCAAACACGACGATGGGCCGCTTTATCCATAAAAATTCGCTCAAATCGCTGTCACCGGCGGGCCGGATGAGGTCCTGCTCGGCAGGTTGCGCGGCATCCGCGGCCCAACCCGACACCGGAAGTAAGGCAAGGAAAACAAGGGCGAATAGTCGTTTCATGCGGTCTCCTGTCCTGTTCAATATAGACGTGGACGGCGCGATTGCGACTGTCCAGATGTGCGGGGGCCTCAAAAAGTTTAACGTTAATCGCTTCGTCAGGGGTTCGGCATGACTGTCGTCACGTTCCCCAACCCGCGACCGGCCCGCATGGCCGGCCAGAAAGGCGAAGCCATGGACGTTATCCTGCATCTCGGCGCGCACCGCTGCGCCACCACCACCTTTCAGCATTACATGCGCCAGAACGCCGAGCGTCTGGCCCGCGACGGCACCGGTTTCTGGGGGCCGCACCGCACCCGCACGGGCCTGTTTCGCGGCATCCTGCCCGGACCATCCATCGCCACCGGCCGCGACCCGTGCCGCCGCGCCGTGGGACGCGTGCGCCTGAACCTGTCCCGCAGCGCGCTTTCGGGGACCCGGCGGCTCTTGGTCAGCGAAGAGAACATGCTGGGCTCGATGCGCGAGAACCTGCGCCAGGCGGCACTCTATCCCTCGGCAGGCGAGCGGCTGGCGCGCTATGGCCAGGCCTTTGACGGGCAGGTCACTGACGTGCTGCTCAACATCCGGTCTCAGGATCTGTGGTGGGCCTCGGCGCTGGGCTATGGTCTGGCGCGCGGCTTCGGCCTGCCGTCGCAGGTGGCGCTGGACTGGATCGCGCGCAATCCGCGCGGCTGGCGCGACGTGATCACCGATGTCGCCTGCGCCCTACCGGGCGCGCGCATCTGGGTGCTGCCGTTCGAAATCTTCGCCGGGCGCCCCGAGGCGCAGCTGGCCACCGTCACCGGTCGCCCGGCGCCGCGCGAACACAGCCGCGAGCGCCTGAACCCCACGCCGGACCTGGCCGCGCTGCGCGGCCTGCTGCCTCCCGCTCTGGCGGCGCAGCTGCCCAAGGGCGAGGGGCGCTGGACCCCGTTCGCCCCGGATCAGGCCGCCGCCCTGCGCGAGGCCTATGCCGACGACCTGATGTGGCTGGCCGCCGGGGCTGATGGCCTGGCCTGGCTGGTCGACGATCTGAACAAGAAAACGGCGGGGCAAACCCCGCCAACCCCCGATTTGACAAGAGGAAAACGCAATGACCAAGACCGACGATTGGCGAGCGCTGGCTGAGAAAGAGCTGCGCGGACGCCCCGTTGACGACCTGACCTGGAACACGCTCGAAGGCATCGGGGTCAAGCCGCTCTATACCGCCGAGGACACCGCGGACCTGCCGCACATGGCCTCGCTGCCGGGCTTTGCGCCGTTCACCCGCGGCGTCAAGGCAACCATGTATGCGGGCCGCCCCTGGACCATCCGGCAATATGCCGGCTTCTCCACCGCCGAGGAATCGAACGCCTTCTACCGCCGCAACCTGGCCGCCGGTCAGCAGGGCGTTTCGGTCGCCTTCGACCTGGCGACGCACCGCGGCTATGACAGCGACCACCCCCGCGTGGTGGGCGATGTGGGCAAGGCCGGTGTTGCCATCGACAGCGTCGAGGACATGAAGATCCTGTTCGACGGCATCCCGCTCGACAAGGTGTCGGTCTCGATGACGATGAACGGCGCGGTGATCCCGATCTTGGCCAGTTTCATCGTCGCGGGCGAGGAGCAGGGCCATGACAGATCGGTGCTGTCGGGGACCATCCAGAACGACATTCTTAAAGAGTTCATGGTCCGCAACACCTATATCTACCCGCCCGAGCCCTCGATGCGGATCATCTCGGACATCATCGGCTATACCTCCGATCACATGCCGAAATTCAACTCGATCTCGATCTCGGGCTATCACATGCAAGAGGCCGGGGCGAACCTGGTGCAGGAACTGGCCTATACCCTGGCCGACGGGCGCGAATATGTGCGCGCTGCCATCGAGGCCGGGATGGACGTGGACAAGTTCGCGGGCCGCCTGTCGTTCTTCTTTGCCATCGGCATGAACTTCTTCATGGAGATTGCCAAGCTGCGCGCCGCGCGCACGCTCTGGCATCGGATCATGACCGAGTTCGGCGCCAAATCCGAACGCTCCAAGATGCTGCGCACCCATTGCCAGACCTCGGGCGTCAGCCTGCAGGAACAGGACCCCTATAACAACGTGATCCGCACCGCCTATGAGGCGATGAGCGCGGTGCTGGGCGGCACCCAGTCACTGCATACCAATGCGCTGGACGAGGCGATTGCGCTGCCCACCGATTTCTCGGCGCGCATCGCGCGCAACACCCAGCTGGTGCTGCAGGAAGAGACCGGCGTGACCAAGGTGGTCGACCCGCTGGCGGGCTCCTACTATGTCGAAAGCCTGACCAACGACCTGATCGAGAAAGCCTGGGCGCTGATCCAGGAGGTTGAGGAGATGGGCGGCATGACCAAGGCCGTGGCCAGCGGCATGCCCAAGCTCCGCATCGAGGAAAGCGCCGCCCGCCGTCAGGCGATGATCGACCGCGGCGAAGAGGTGATCGTTGGCGTCAACAAGTACCGCAAGGACAAGGAAGACCCGATCGACATTCTCGACGTCGACAACATGGCGGTGCGCGACGCCCAGATCGCCCGGCTGGAGCGTATCCGAAGCACTCGCGACGAGGCGGCCTGTGTCGCCGCGCTCGACGAGCTTACCCGCCGCGCCAAGGAAGGCGGCAACCTGCTCGAAGCGGCCGTCGAGGCGGCTCGCGCCCGGGCATCCGTAGGAGAGATCAGCATGGCGATGGAAAAGGAATTCGGCCGCCACCGCGCCGAAGTGAAGACCCTGGCCGGTGTCTATGGCGCGGCCTATGAGGGCGACGAGGGCTTTGCCGCGATCCAGAAGTCGATCGAGGCCTTTGCCGAGGAAGAGGGCCGCCGCCCGCGTCTGCTGGTGGTCAAGATGGGCCAGGACGGCCATGACCGGGGCGCCAAGGTGATCGCCACCGCCTTCGCCGACATTGGTTTTGACGTCGATGTGGGCCCGCTGTTCCAGACCCCCGCCGAGGCGGCGCAGGATGCCATCGACAACGATGTGCATGTGGTCGGCATCTCCAGCCAGGCGGCGGGCCACAAGACGCTGGCGCCGCAACTGGTCGAAGAGCTGAGAAAGGCCGGTGCCGGCGATATCATCGTGATCTGCGGCGGGGTCATTCCGCAGCAGGATTACCAGTTCCTCTATGATCACGGGGTCAAGGCGATCTTTGGTCCGGGCACCAATATCCCCGAGGCGGCACAGGATATCCTGAAGCTGGTGCGCGACGCGCGCGCGGGCTGAGGGCAGGGGCTAGGGGGCGCTGCCCCCCGGCCTGCGGCCTCCCCCCGGAGTATTTCGAACCAGAAAGAAGCGGCAGGCGTTGGCTTGCCGCTTTTTTGCTGTCAGTCTCTGCCCAGGCAGGAGGATGGTGATGGAACTGGATCATATCGCGGTGGCGGGCGAGACGCTGGAGGCGGCGCAGGCGCATGTGGAGGCGGCGCTGGGGGTGGCGATGCAACCCGGTGGCCAGCATGCGCGGTTTGGCACCCATAACACGCTTCTGGGCCTGGCGGACGGGCTCTATCTGGAGGCGATTGCCATCGACCCCGGCGCGCCGGGGCCGGAGCGGCCGCGCTGGTTCGACCTGGACCGCTTTTCGGGCCCGGCGCGGCTGAACAACTGGATTTGCCGGGTGCCCGATCTGCAGGCGGCCCTGAGCGCGGCGCCGGCGGGGGCGGGGGATATCGTCGATCTGGAGCGCGGTGCGCTCAGCTGGCGGATGGCGGTTCCGGCAAGCGGCGTTCTGCCCTATGACGACCGGTTTCCGGCGCTGATCGAGTGGCAGGGCGATCTGCATCCGGCGGCGATGCTGGCGCCCTCGGGCTGCGCGCTGCGCCGACTGGTGGTGACCCATCCCGAGGCCCGGGCGCTGGCAGCGCTGTGCGGAGCGCTGGAGAGGGTGGTGTTCGAGAGCGGGCCATCGGGCCTGCGCGCCGAGATCGACACCCCGCACGGGGTACGGGTGCTGGCGTGAGGGTCCGGCCGGCGCGGGCGCAGGATGCGGCTGATATCGCCGGGATCGCCAATCATTACATCGGCGACACGCTGGTGACCTTTACCACCGAATTGCGCAGGCCCGAGGCTGTGGCCGGTGATATCGCCGCCCGCGCGCCCGCCTATCAGGTGGCCGAAGCGGCGGGTGCGATTCTGGGTTTTGCCACCTATGGCCCGTTTCGTGCCGGGCCCGGTTATGCTTGCACCCGCGAGCATTCGATCCTGCTCGACCCAGGCGCGCGGGGGCAGGGGGCGGGGCGCGCCCTGATGACGGAACTGGAGCGCGTCGCCCGCGCCCAGGGGGTGCATGTGCTGGTGGCAGGTATCTCGGGCGCCAATCCGGGTGCTGTGGCGTTTCATGGCAAACTGGGCTTTGCCGAGGTGGGGCGCCTGCCGCAGGTCGGGTACAAGAAGGAGCGCTGGCTCGACCTGATCCTGATGCAGAAAATTCTCGATGCTGACCCAAATTGACGCACCTGACACCGCCGGGCGAAGGCGCTAGTGTGGCGCCATGTCACTCTGGACCCGCATAACCGACGCGCTGAGCGCGCTGGCTCAGGGCGAAAGCCTGAGCGCCGTGTTCGAACGCCTGCGCACGCCGCCCGAGAAATCGGTGGCCTTTGCCATCGCCGTGATCGCACTGGGTGCTAAGATGGCCAAGGCCGATGGCCGGGTCACGCGTGACGAGGTGACCGCCTTTCGCGAGGTGTTCCAGATCGCCCGCGCCGACGAGGCAGGCGCGGCGCGAGTCTTTGACATGGCCCGCACCGATGTTGCCGGCTATCAGGATTATGCCCGCAAGATCAAAGGCATGTTCTCCGAGGACAGCACCGTTCTGTGTGACCTGATGGAGGGGCTCTTTCACATCGCCATGGCAGACGGGTTCTATCATCCGGGCGAGAACGAGTTCCTGGCCGACGTGGCGCAGATATTCGGGCAGACCGACCGCCAGTTCCATGCCCTGCGTGCCCGTTTCGTACCCGATGCCCCCAAGGATCCCTATACGGTGCTGGGCGTGTCGCCGGACATGCCGATGCCCGAGATCCGCAAGGTCTGGCGCAAGCTGGTGCGCGAGACACACCCGGACGCGATGATGGCACGCGGCGTACCCGAAGAGGCGATCCGCCTGGCCGAAAAGAAGATGATCGACATCAACCGCGCCTGGGACGAACTCAACGGCGCGCGGGTCTAGGGCGATGCGGCTGGCGACCTGGAATATCGAGTGGTTCGCCAACCTGTTCGACCGCAATGACCGGCTGTTGGTGGATGACCGCTGGTCGGGGCGCCACGATGTCACCCGCGCCCAGCAGGTCGAGGCGATTGCCAAGGTGCTGACTGCGCTTGACGCCGATGCGGTGATGATCATCGAGGCGCCCAATACCGGGCGGACGCAGAACACGGTTCGGGCGCTGACCGCCTTTGCCGAAGCATTCGACCTGCGAACCCGCGCCGCAGCGATGGGCTTTGTCAACGAGACACACCAGGAACTGGCGCTGCTTTACGATCCGGCCCGGCTTGAGGCGCGGCACGATCCCTTGGGCGAGGAGACCGGCAAGCGCGGCAGCGCCACACCGCCCCGGTTCGACGGCACCTACCGGATCGACCTCGATATCGACGCGACCGAGGATCTGGTGCGCTTTTCCAAACCGCCGCTGGAACTGGAGATCAAGACCGCCACGGGCACTAGGTTCCGCATGATCGGGGCGCATCTGAAATCCAAGGCGCCGCACGGGGCCGAATCCCGTGACGAGGCGATCCGCATCTCGATCCTGAACCGGCGCAAACAGTTGGCACAGGCGATCTGGCTGCGCGAGCGGGTCGAGGATCATCTGGCGCGCGGCGACGAGGTGGTATTGCTGGGCGATCTGAACGACGGGCCCGGTCTTGACGAGTTCGAACATCTCTTTGGCCGTTCCTCTGTCGAGATCCTGCTTGAGGCGGGACTCTACGACCCGCATGCCGACAAGGCGCGGCAGGTGCGCCCGGGGCCGTTGCCGGCGACGGCGCGGTTCCAGCTGCCGGGCGAGGGGCGGTACCTGTCGGCGCTGCTCGATTACGTGATGATCAGCCGGGGCCTTATGGCGCGGCGTCCGGCCTGGCGCATCTGGCATCCGTTCGACGATGCCGAATGCTGGCAGATGGTCGAGCTGCGCGAGGCGCTGCTGACCGCGTCCGATCATTTCCCGGTGTCGTTGGATATCGACATCTGAGCTTTGAAATTGCGCGCGTGAATGCCTATCTTGGGCATATGAAACCGATCCTTTTCATCGCCCTTGGCCTGATGCTGACCGCCCCGCTTTCCGCCGCCGCGCAGGACGAGGAGGAAGGCCGCTCGCTGATGGAACGCGGAGCCGAACTGTTTCTCAAAGGGTTGAGCCAGGAGATGGAACCGGCGCTCAGGGACCTGCGCGACATGGCGGGTAGCGTCGGCCCCTCGGTGTTGAGTTTCCTCGAACAGATGGGTCCGGCGTTGGCCGATCTGGCTCAGCGGGTCGAGGACTGGTCGGTCTATGAGATGCCCGAGATGCTTCCCAACGGCGACATCCTCATCCGCCGCAAAACACCTTTGCCCGAGGCGCAGCCGGTTGCACCTGTAGAGCCGACCCCGCCGGGGATGACAGATATCTAGACAGGTGCCACAGGTACTGGGTGAGGACAAACCTGGCGCTTGCCGCAAGGTTTCCGTGGTTGGAACTCTGGTCCAGTGTCAAAAACGGTGGTTCTTGTCCATTACAGAAACATGTGGGTTTTTGGCAATTTCGTGAAATGTGGTTGCCTGGAACAATGTGTGGGGACCGAAAGCTATTTGGTCATTCGTCCGCCCGACATCGTGACAGGATCAATCGCCATCAAGTCCAGCAAACCTGAGGGTGAAAATCCAAGACCCTCGCACAGTCGCGCCGACCCAGTGTTTCCAGCACGAATGCCTGTTCCGAAGTATTGCACGCTTTGCCTTTCTGCCATGGCGACCAATGTCATCGCGCCGAGGAGTTTGGCAATACCGCGCCCGCGCCAGTGTTCGGCCGTCGAAAGCATGCCCCACCACACTCTGCCTGCTTCCGATGACGATGAAGGATTCTCTGCGATCGCAGCGGCCACACCAACCGCTTCGCCTTCCACTGTTCTTGCATACAAACAAACCGCAGGCCGCTCGTCACCACACAGGAAGTTTGAGGCAGGCAACAGCACTCCACAGGATTGAGTTAAAGCGTCTAGCTTCTCGTATTCCTCGTTTGAGGTGTCCGCTCCGACCTCCATGACAGCGAGTTCGGCTGGAAATGTACGGTGGGCGAGCAGTTCTTTGGCAATTGAGACTGAAGAAGCATCTCCGGTCCAATGCTCATAGACATCGGTAACAAGGCCAGCCTCCTCAATTGCGTTCTTGCGGGACTGCATAACCTCCGGGGTTAGGCGTGGAGATGGGCCGACACCTTGCATCCGTGCCAGTGCGATTTGAAGATCGACATCTTCAGCGCCGTCTTCGATCAAGGCGACCGCACGCCCGTGGCATGAATAGCGCGGATCACCCTTGACAATCTGCCATAGAAGATCGGCTCGGCGTTCGAGTGCCTGTTGGTCCGGGTTCCCGAAGTATCTGTTCGCTGTTGCCATAAACAACTCTTGCATGGCCCAAGATGGGGAGTCACTTGATTTCGTTCGGCCAGGCTTAGCCAAGAAACTCGATCCCGCGACCCGGCTTGTTTGCTTGAATGCTGCCCAGTGGGCAATAACCCCTAGACAAAACCTCCCGGCCAAAAACGGTCGTTATTACCTGTGACAGAAACGTATGGGTTTTGGCGCATCCTGCGGTGCAGAGAAGGTCGGGAAAGAGCCCTTATTTGCCATCGCCGCACGAAGTTTGAATGACCGAAAACCGCAACAGCTACTGAATTACCTGAAAGCCCTGCCGCACATGGCGGTGGCACGGCGAAGCGAGAAACTGGGCCCAACAACTAAATTGATCGCGATCAAGTCGGATGTTGCGACCAATCGTTAGCCTTACGCGCAGACAGATTTTCTAGCCTAACCATTTTGATACAAAGGAGAGCAGATTTGGCTACCTCTGAAGACAAGGGTTTGGACGCCATCGTCATCGGCTCGGGCATGGGGGGCATGGCCGCAGCCGCCGCGTTGTCCAAGCTCGGGCACAAGGTACTCTTACTGGAGCAGTACCAGACGCTTGGCGGGCTGACCCACAGTTTCTCCATGGAAGGGTTCTCTTGGGATGCGGGCATCCACTACCTCAACTGCCTCGCCCCGGAAGATCGCGAGCGCCACATGCTCGACTGGCTGGCAGACACGCCGATTAAGTTCGCCTCTATGGGCTCCATTTACGATAACTTGCATATCGGAGACGCCGCACCGCTGTCCCTGTCCCGACCATGGGAGGCGCAAGAGCGCGATCTAAAAGACCGGTTTCCGGACGAGGCCAAGGCAATCGAGGCTTGGATCGCCGCGCTCAGGGATGGTCGGCAAGCGTCGTTCACGGCCACTTCGACCCGCGCTATGCCCGAAATCATCGGCTCGGCGATGAAGTGGTGGCACAGCCATGCCATCGACCGCTGGTGCAAGCGGACGACGCAAGAGGTGATTGACGAGATCACCGACAACCCCGACCTCGCCGCAGTCTTCGCCGCTCAATGGTTCGACCACGGAGGCAGACCAAGTAAAGCAAGCTTTGCAATGCATGCCCTGATCACCGGGTCCTACCTTGAGAGTGGCGCCTGGTATCCGGAGGGTGGTGGCGCTGCCATTGCCGAGCACATCCTGCCGACGATCACGAAGGCCGGCGGAGAGGCGCGGGCAAACAACAAAGTCGAAACGCTGGTCATCGAGGATCGGCGGGCAGTGGGCGTGCGCACGGCAGACGGAGAGGAAATCCGCGCCAGGTTCGTGATCTCCGATATAGGGGCGCGCGAAACCGTAAACCATCTTCTTCCGGAGGGATGCGGACACCAGGAGTGGATTGACGAAATCAACGCCCTACCGCACTCGGTCGCCCATTTCAGCCTGTTCATGGGGTTCGAGGGCGATATCGAGGGTGCCGGGGCGACCCGCTCAAACCACTGGATATACCCCAGTGGAAAAGTTGACGTCCTCTGGACGGACGCGCCCGACAATCCGCCCGAAGGCATGTTCGTTTCCTTCGTTTCGCTCAAGGACTCCGCCCACGATCCCGGCCCGTCCAGGAAATACGCGGGGGAGATCGTTGCCTGGGCCGACTGGTCGGTGGTGGAGAAATGGGCCGGGCTGGAGCCGGGTGCGCGAGGCGAGGACTACCGGGAGTTCAAGGAAAAGGTCGAGAATATCCTGTTCGAGCAGTTCGAGACATATTTCCCTGACCTCGCCAAGCTCGTGGTGTTTCGCAACCTATCGACGCCCCTCTCCACCGAGGCGATCACGGGACATCATCACGGCGGTTTCTACGGCATAGACGTCACCCCCGAACGCGTGCTGAGCGACGCACTCCAGGCAAAAACCCCGGTGCCGGGTCTCATCCTTTCAGGTCAGGACGTCTTGAGCCCGGGCATTCCCGGAGCGCTATGGGGCGGAATCTTCGCTGCGGCCAGCATTGATCCGACGGTCTGGCGCGAACTTCCTAAGTAGGTTGTGATTTTTGTGCGATATCACCATGGAACGGCTGCAATAGCAGCCTTTCGGTCTGCAAATTTCAACGCTCGCTTCGTCCCGCACACCGAACACAAACCCCTTGCCAACACCTATGCGCCACAAACGGTTCTTTCCGCCGGTTGAATGGACGGTTAGGTTTTGACGAAACTACTGTTTGACGGCGTACATCTCGACCGGTTTGATGCGCCCCGCTTGCAGGTTGGCAATCATGTTGGGAATTTTCTCTGCGGTCGTTTGCTGCATGAGGACATGCAATCCCAGCGGTGGCGGAGATTTCTTACCTATGTTTGCCTTTTTCATCTTTGCGAAGAAATCAATCGCAAAGTCCCGTCGGTCGTTTTCCTGTCGCACCAAGAACCCGCCTTCTTCAAGCGCAGCGCGATAGGTTGCCGGGTCTGTCAAACAGCATGTCTCAGCAGACGACGCCCAGGGCACAGGATAGACAAGGTCTTCATCAATCGACCTCATAATGTCGTAGATGGCAAACGTCCCGCCAGGCTTCAGCACCCGGGCGACCTCCTTGAAGAGTGTATGTTTGTCTTCGATGTTCATCCCGACATGCATCATGTAGGCAACATCAAAATCGCCGCTCTCAAAAGGCATGGAGAGAGCGCTCGCGACCGAGAGGTTTACCTTGTCCGAAAGGTTCACCCATTGGCACAAGGCGTCACCGGTTTCGACATACTCCGGCGTCAGGTCTATGCCTTCGATCTGTGAACCGAAGGTGTGTGCGGCATAGCGGGCCGCGCCACCTAAACCGCAGCCAATGTCGAGCGCTTTGCTTGTTTCGGACAGATCAATTTGGTCGAAGAAGTGAACGGTTGCCGCGCGCCCGCCAATGTGAAACTCATCGACGGGGCCGAGGTCTTCGACACTTGCTTGTTCCGGTGTGATACCCTGAGCTTGCAGGCCACTGCGAATTGCAGCTGTGAGATTACCATGGCCATAGTGGGTTGCGACCTTCTCCTCAAAATTCATGTTTCTGTCGCTTCCATTGATTGTGAAAGGCTAAAGCGTCGGAGTTGGATTGACGTTGTAACCAACATGGCGGCGTGTCACGGGTCTCGCGTATGCTCGCTTCTCCTTCATTGTGAACTTCCCAAAAACTACCGCCATAACGTTTTCGCCATAAACGGTGGTTATTGCCGGTGACAGAAACCTATGAGTTTTGGCCAATCCATCAATGCAGAAGGCAGTCATTTTGGGCCGGTATTTGCAGGTATGGCTGCTCTTGCTATTATGTTGATGTGCTCTGAAGAGCGATCGCCATTCAGGATGCCGGAGTTCGATGACCCACATTGATGTAGAACTCGAACAACCATTCAGACTCGCCGTGTCCGGTGACCTCCCGGAAGTCCTGCCGCTTGCTAGGGCAACCGTTCCTGGCTTTGTCGAACATCTCTGGTCTCGGCTGGCCAACGAGGATGAAACTGCCGACGATTTCGGTCGGCGCGCTCAAGAAGCATTCATTGCAGAGAGACAAACTATCGTTGCCGATTTTGACGGTAAGATCGGCGCTGTGCTGATTTCCTATCCTATGGCGGACGCACCCAATCCGCATGTTCCTGGGATGGATGAACTGCTAAGACCCCTCATCACGCTATTCACCAAAGCCAAAGGGAGTTGGTATTTGCATGGCATCGCGACCGCTCCGGATTTCCAAGGCCAGGGTATCGCGTCGCAGTTGATGAATGTTGCCGAACGTCTAGGAAGGTCCAACGGAAAGTCGCGGATCAGCTTGTTGGTGATCGACACTAACTTGCAGGCAATCCAGTTTTATGAGCGGAGGGGTTTCGAGACGACAGCCTCAGAACCGGTCGTAAGGAGGGGTTGGAAAACGACGGCGAAAGACTGGCTGCTGATGGAAAAGCCCTTGAAGTGATTCCGTGCCTGTCAGGGAATCCCTGCAACCTCAATCAAGGCACGTACCAATAACCCTCTGACAAAACCTCCCAGCCAAAAACGGTCGTTTTTGTCACACGAGACCACTCAACTACTACTGTTGAAAAACCTCGTGTCACAAACCCATGGCAATACTCGCTTTGGTTTTGTCACGTTTTTGACCGCCAGCAGAGCGCGCGTGCTTGATCGAAACGCATGATGAATGGCGCCTTCCCCCAAGCGGCAGCTTGCCACAAACCGGGGCGATTGCCGCACTGTCGCGCGCCCTCACTCCTCGATCAACACCTCGGACGTGGCCCCCAGCGCCGAGACCAGCGATTGGAACCGGGCCTCGGCCACTTCGCTGAACAAGGGTGCGGCCTCTTGCGGCAGGTGCAGTTCCAGTTTGCGCTTCTTGGGGTACCAGGTCAGCCGCCCCATCCGCGCGTCGCGTTTCAGCCAGAGCATGGCGCCAAAGCGCATTGCCTTGCCCAGGATCTCGGCCTGGGTCTGGCTCTTCTCGTCCAGCAGGTCATATATCGGGTCGAACCGGTTGCCCTCGCGCTTGTTGCGATAGCGGTGTTGAAGGGCAAGGCCGATAAAGACCCGTTCGGAATGCTTGAGCCCGCCCAGGTTGGCGCGGGTCACGTTGTCGAAACAGACTTCGGCGCGGTAGTCGGGATGGGCGCGCCAACTGACATCATGCAGCAGGCAGGCGGCCTTGATCAGCCGTACCCGCGGGCGGGGGGCGGATTTGAACAGCGGCATCACGAATTCAAAGAGCTGCTTGCCGAAACCGGGCAGGCGGGCGTCCTTGGATTCCGCGAAATAGCAGGCCTCGATCAGCGGGTCACGGTCGCGCAGCCGCTGCGGCATCTGTTCATAAAGCAGCCCCTCGCGGATCCCGTATGACGAGATGGCGATATCCTTGGGCTTGAACTCGCGGATCAGCCGGGCCAGCACGTCGATCGCAAAGGGCACTAGCGCCATGCGCGAGGCGGATACGCCGGCCTTGCTGCGCAGTTTGTCCAGGTCGGCCCGCTCAATATAGCGGGCGGTTTCATGCACGTCGCGCACAGTCATGCGGTATTCGTGCAGCACCTTGAGAGGATAGTTCCGCCGCAGCATGTCGACACGTGCGATGGCGCGCCAGCTGCCACCGACCAGGAACAGGCGGTCGCGCTGGGGGCCAAGCTGGGCGCGCAGGTCGTTCATCACCTGTTTGATATGTGCCTTGCGGCCCCGGCGACCGCCTGGCACGTCGCGCAGTTTCAGCGGCCCGAGCGGCGAGGTCAGGCGGCGTCCCACCTTGCCGCTGCCGATTTCGGCCAGTTCCATCGAGGCGCCGCCGATATCGCAGATCAGCCCATAGGCGCCGGGCCAGCCCAGCAGTACGCCTTGCGCCGACAGCCGCGCCTCTTCTTCACCGTCGATCACCTGGATCACAAGGCCGGTCTCGCGCTTTACCTCGGCGCAGAAATCGGCGCCATCCGCGGCCTCGCGGACGGCAGCGGTAGCCACTACCCGCAGGGGCGGCAGGTCCAGGTCGTCGGCCAGATGCTGGAACCGGCGTAGCGCGGCCAGCGCCCGCACCCGGCCTTCGGGGTTCAACCGCCCGGTCTCGGCAAGGCCGGCCCCCAGGGCGCACATGATCTTTTCGTTGTAGAAATAGGCGGGCGAACGCGCGGCCCCATCGAACACCACCATGCGGACCGAGTTCGAGCCGACATCCACCACGCCGATCCGCGACAGCGCCCGGACGCCGGGATCGTCGAAAAGTGGTCTGCCGAAGGGCCCCCAGTCCGGGACGGATGTTTCCGTTTGCAGGTTCATGCGGCCCCCTGTCTTCGCGTGGGCAGAATGCGGGATTGAGGCATTGGGGTCAATTGCGGTGTCCGGCCGCACCGGGCTGGTCGTTCAGCAGCCGAACGGCCAGGGCACGGGTGATGTCGCGCTTTTCGGCCAGCGCGACGCGGTCCAGCGCCTCGACGGTACGGGCGGCAGCCTCGAAGCTGCGGTCCATGTGTTTCACCAGATACGAGATCACCTCGGGGCCGGGGCTGAGTTGCCGATCGACGAACAGTTTGGCCAGTACAGCGCCCAGCAAGGCGTCGTCCGGCGGGTCTAGCGCCACATGCTGTGCACCCTCGATCCGGCTTTGCAGGTCAGGCAGGGCCAGGCCCCAGAATCCGGGCGCCTGCTGTCCGGTCAGCAGCAGTGGATGGCCATTGGCCAAGGTCAGGTTGTGCAGATGAAAGAGCAGTGCCTGACGCGCATCGTCGCCTGCCAGCAGCGGCACATCCTCCACCGCGACGGGGCCGGATGCCAACTCGGGAATATCGGCCTCGGCCAGGTGGGTTGCGGCGATGATACGCCCGCCGGTCTCGGCGGCCCAAACATGGGCCAGGTGGGTCTTGCCCGCGCCCGCCGGGCCGGTCAGCACCAGCTTGCCGCCGGGCCAGACCTGTGCGGAAATCATCGCCACCGCCAGCGCATTGGCGGGCGAGACGAAAAAATCCTCGCGTCCCAGCGCGGTCATCGCGGGGAGGTCGAAGCTGAGTTGTCGGGCCATTCAGTCGTCGTCCTGTCCGGTGAGGCCCCGATAGAGGCGGCTGCCCAGATACTGTCCCGTGGCGAAACGCGCAAGCACCCCCAGCGCCGCCGCGACGGGCACCGCGATCAGCATGCCGACAAAGCCGAACAGCGCGCCAAAGACCGACAATGCAAGCAACAGCCAGACCGGATGCAGCCCGACCGAACTCCCTACCAGCTTCGGGGTCAACAGGTTGCCTTCCACCACCTGACCCAAGGCAAAGATTGCCGCCACCAGCCCGATCGACAGCCAGTCGCCCCAGAATTGGAACAGCGCCAGCCCGATGGCCAGTGCACCCCCGATCAGCGCCCCAAGATAGGGGATGAAGGTCACCAGCCCGGCGATCAGCCCGACCACCAGCCCGAATTGCAGGCCGACGATCATCAGCGCCACCGCATAATAGGTTCCGAGGATCAGACAGACCGTGCCCATGCCGCGCACGAAAGAGGCCAGCACAGCGTCGATCTCTCCGGCCAGACGCCGGATCACCGGTGCATGATCGAGCGGCAGCAATTGGTCGATGCGCGCGATCATCCGGTCCCAGTCGAGCAACAGATAGACCGCAACCACCGGCACGATCACCAACAGCAGCACCACGTTGATGGCCGAGCCGACCGAACCGGCCAGGGTCTTGAGCAGGTCGCCCGAGCGCGACTTCAGCGTTTCCATCACCGAGGCGATCATCTGATGCGCGTTCGATTCGCGATCCAGCACCGAGGGGAAATGGGTGCTGACAAAGCTGCGCAGGTCCTGGAACAGTTGCGGCAGCACATTGATGAGGTCGATCATCTGCGCGATCAATGCCGGCACCACCATCAGCACCATCAGCACGAACAGAAGCACCGAGGCGACCGTGATCACCGCGGTGGCCGCCGAGCGCGACAGGCCCAGACGCTCCAGCCGGTCGGCCACCGGATCGACGAAATAGGCAATCGCACCACCGATCACAAACGGCAGCAGCACGTCGCCCAGCAGGTAGAGCACGGCGACAAAGACCACCGTTGCAACACCCCAGTAACGCAGTTGATCCTTTACGGGCAGAGCCATGCGGCCTCCGGCGCGAAGATTTCACTCATGCTTCGGTTTTGGCTTATGGTGTCTGGGCTTGCAAGCGCTGCCTTGGCCTGTGGGTTGCAAGGATGAGGATTTCCGCACTTGCATCGCGCCCTCTGGCAACCTGTCAACGGTAGGCGGGCAAAGATACAAAGGAACATCCGTGGCCGTACAGAACAATTCAAAGAACGGCGGCTTGCCCGCGTCCGGGGTGCTCGACCTCCTCAACCGGATGGCCGAGGCGACCGAGACCGAAACGGTCTGGACCCTGTTGGTCGACGCGATGGCGCCTTTTGGATTCGAGCGTGTCAACTACGCCCTGACACGCGGGCTTTCGGGGGCAAGCATCGGCGATCCGCATGACGTCTATATCCGCAGCACCCATTCCCCCGAACGGGTGCGGGCGCATCACGAAACCGGACGTTACCTGCGGACGGCGGAATATCGCTGGGTGCTGGAGAATGTCGGCGCGGTGTCATGGGGATGGGTCGCGCAAGAACGCGCCGCCGGGCGCCTGTCGGACAGCGAGTGCGCGGCCATGGATTCCATGCAGGCCCGGCGCAGGCGGGCGGGTATCTCGATCAGTTTCGCCGAGGGTGGGCGCCGCTACAAGGGCGCCATGGGGTTGGCCGCGCATACGCATGAAAGCCAGGAGGCACTGGATGCCCGCTGGCCCGAGATCTCGGCGCGGGTGCTGGCGATCTGCAACATGGCGCATCTGAAATTCTCGCAATTGCCGCTGCCAGTGCGCAGTGCCTGTCTGAACCAACGGCAGCGCGAATTGCTGGAATGGGTCGCGGATGGCAAGACCATGCAGGATATCCAGGTCCTGACCGGCCTGTCGGTCAGCGCCATCGAGAAACACCTGCGCAAGGCGCGCGACGCGCTTGGGGTGGAAACCACCGCACAGGCGGTGGCAAAGGCGGCTTTTCTCAACCTGATCTTTGTTACCTCGGACGTGGTCGAGACCAGGGGTTGAGGATTCCCGCACTGGCCAGCGGTGGATGCTCGGGGCAGGGTATCACGGCTCCGTGAGTGAATCTTCGACTGCGGGTGCCCACGCGGAAATTGTGCCGCGCGGGCAATCTAGAACACCCGCTCGGGGCACCGGCCGATTAGCCGGTGGAGCGACCTGCACCGACCCTTCCCCAAGGGTCGGTGCGCTATCTTTCGCGCTCTGACCGGTTCATCCTCGCAGCGAAACCGCGCCTGGGCGATTGCCTGTTGCACGTCGATGTCATAGACCGCTTGCAAACGCCAAACTCATGAAAGACCCAGCACGATGCGCCTGTCGCGATATTTTCTGCCCGTATTGAAGGAAAACCCCGCCGAGGCCCAGATTGTCAGTCACCGCCTGATGCTGCGCGCCGGCATGATCCGGCAGGCCCAGGCCGGCATCTATTCCTGGCTGCCGCTGGGGTTCAAGGTGCTGCGCAAGCTGGAAAACATCGTGCACGAGGAACAGATCCGCGCCGGTCATATCCCGATGCTGATGCCGACCCTGCAATCGGCCGACCTGTGGCGCGAATCGGGCCGGTATGACGATTACGGCCAGGAGATGCTGCGCATCACCGACCGGCACGGGCGCGACATGCTGTTCGGCCCCACCAACGAAGAGCTGATCACCGACATCTTCCGCGGCCATGTCAGCAGCTACAAGGACCTGCCGCTGACGCTCTACCACATCCAGTGGAAGTTCCGCGACGAGATCCGCCCACGTTTCGGCGTCATGCGCGGCCGCGAGTTCCTGATGAAGGACGGCTATAACTTCGACCTCACCAAAGAGGACGCGTTGCACGCCTATAACCGCCATCTGGTCAGCTATATCCGCACATACGAGCGGATGGGCCTTCAGGCGATCCCGATGCGCGCCGACTCTGGCCCGATCGGCGGCGACGACACCCATGAATTCCTGGTGCTGGCCGAAACCGGCGAGAGCGAGGTCTTCTATGACAGCAAGGTGACCGACATCCGCCTGGGCGAACGCGAGATCGACTATGACAGTGTCGATCAGTGCCGCGCGGTGATGGAGGAGTTCACCTCGCTCTACGCCCGCACGGATGAGACCCATGACGAGGCGGTGTTCAACCAGATCCCCGAGGAGCGCCGCCGCAGCGCGCGCGGCATCGAAGTGGGGCAGATCTTCTATTTCGGCACCAAGTATTCTGAGCCGATGGGCGCCACCGTGCAAGGCCCCGACGGCAAGCCGGTGCCGGTGCATATGGGCAGCCACGGGATCGGTGTCAGCCGCCTGATCGGCGCCATCATCGAGGCCAGCCATGACGACAAGGGCATCATCTGGCCCGAGGGCGTGACGCCTTTCCATTGCGGTATCGTGAACCTGAAGCAGGGTGACGACGAGGCGGATGCGGCCTGCGACAAGCTTTATGATGCGCTCACAGCGCTCGGTCTGGAACCGCTCTATGACGACCGCAACGAACGGGCAGGGGGCAAGTTCGCCACCATGGACCTGATCGGTCTGCCGTGGCGGATCACCGTGGGCCCGCGCGGGCTTAAGAATGGGGTGGTGGAGCTGACCAGCCGCAAGACCGGCGAAAGCGTCGAGCTGAGCCCCGAAGAGGCGGTGAAGAAAGTGGCGGACATCTATGCACCGCACCACCCTCATCTGTCCCGCGAGGAACCGATGGCGGGGCGGTCGTTTCACACCTGGCTGTGACGGGTCAGTGAACCGGTGACCGGGTTGGCGGGTGGCTCAGCAGATCGCCATCCGCACAGGCGCCGGGACGGGCCAGAACGCAGGGCCGCCCCATGCGGGTCACCAGATCCTCCATCGCCAGCCCGAGAAAGCGCAAACCGCACAGGCGCTGGCCGCTGGCGCGCTCGATGACGCAGAAGGCCCCGCCGCGAAAGGCAAGGCCATAGCCGCGCCGTTGCATCGCCTCGATCAGTTCGGCCCAGGTTGCAGAGCCGTGGAACAGGGGCAACATGACCGCCCGCAGCAAGGCTGCGGTTTCACAGTCGAAACTTGCCGGTTGCGGCGCGGTCTTGGTGGACGGTGACATCGGTCGTGTCATGGTCATGATCACCTCAGCTCATATGCCCCAGTGTTGCGATGCTGGCAGACGTTGGTTGACGAGACAAAACCTGACGGAGCCTTGTGGTAATTTTGGTTAAAACTTTGGGTATTTCGGTGGCGAAACAGTGTGGAACCGCCTTACTGTTTCCACCCACGAAACGATGCGGCGGCTGGGCGGCGCTTCGCTGCGCGGCACAAGCGCCTGTCGCCAGAGGTTGACCGCGCCGCGCGGGCAACGCACTCTCCGCGCCAAACCCGAGCAGGAGCCACAAATGGCCAGACAACCGGCCCCCTTTGCCGCATTTGAATGGAAGATCGCCTGGCGATACCTGCGTGCCCGCCGGGCCGAGGGCGGGGTCAGTGTGATGACATGGATCAGCCTGATCGGCATCACGCTGGCGGTGTTCGCGCTGATCGCGACGCTGGCGGTGCGCTCGGGCTTCCGGTCCGATTTCGTGGGCACCATCCTGGGCGCCAACGCCCATGTCACGGTCTATAATCCCGGCGAAATCGACGCCAATGGCCGCATCGACCGGACCATCCCCAACTATGCCGAGATGGCCGTCCGGGTCGCCGGGGTCGCGGGCGTGACCCGCGCCGCGCCGCTGGTCAAGGGGCAGGTGATGGCCTCTGCCCAGAACCGCAACGCAGGTGTCGAGGTGTTCGGGATCGCTGCGGCCGATCTGGCCGCGCTGCCCGGCATCGTGAATACCGACCGCTCTTATGGCGACCTGTCCCGCTTCGATCAGGGGATCGCGCTGGGCTCGGGCGTGGCGCGCGAGTTGGGGGTTACCGTGGGCGACCGGATCAAGCTGATCTCGCCCAACGGTGCCCGCACGCCGATGGGCACCTCGCCCCGGGTGAACGCCTATGAGGTTGTCTATGTGTTCTCGGCCGGGCGTTATGATATCGACCGCACCCGCGCCTACATGCCCTTTGCCGAGGCGCAGGCCTATTTCAACCGTGAAGGCGTGGCCGACGAGATCGAGGTGATGGTGAGCGAGCCCGAGCGGCTGGACCGGGTGCTGATCCCGATCCTTAGTGCCGCCGGGGATGGCGCCCAGGTCTGGACCTGGCAGGACGCCTCGGGCGGTTTCCTGCGCGCGCTCGAGGTCGAGGACAACGTGATGTTCATCATCCTGTCGATCCTCGTGCTGATCGCCACCATGAACATCGTCTCGGGCCTGATCATGCTGGTCAAGAACAAGGGCCGCGATATCGGCATCCTGCGCACCATCGGCCTGAGCGAGGGGTCCATCCTGCGCGTGTTCTTCATCTGCGGCGCCTTTACCGGCATCCTGGGCACGCTGATGGGCGTGGTGCTGGGCTGCCTCTTTGCCATTTATATCGACCCGATCTTCTCTTTCGTGAATTTCGTGATGGGTGGCGGCGTCTGGGACCCGGCCATTCGCGGCATCTATGCGCTGCCGGCGGAACTGCGGCTGGCTGACGTGCTCAAGGCGGCGGGTCTGTCGCTGGGCCTCTCCTGTGTCGTGACCTATTTTCCAGCCCGCCGCGCGGCGCGGCTGAACCCGGTGGAGGCGCTGCGCTATGAGTGAGCCGACATTGCGCCTGAGCGGTATCGAAAAGACCTATCTGAGGGGGACACCTGGCGAGGTGCGCGTGCTGCGCGGCGTCGATCTGAGCGTCGGGCAGGGAGAGATGGTGGCGCTGGTCGCGCCCTCGGGGGCGGGCAAGTCGACGCTTCTGCATATCGCGGGCCTTTTGGACGTGCCCGATGCGGGTCAGGTTCAGATCGCCGGACAGGACATGACCGGGCGCGGCGACCGCGCCCGCACCGGGATGCGGCGGCGGGACGTGGGCTTTGTTTATCAATTCCACCATCTGCTGCCCGAATTCACCGCGCTGGAAAACGTGGTGCTGCCGCAGCTGGCCAATGGCGAGAGTGAACGTCAGGCTGAGGCGCGCGCGCGCGAGCTTTTGTCCCGCGTCGGGGTGGAAGGGCGCGCGGATCATCGCCCGGCGGCGCTGTCGGGGGGAGAGCAGCAGCGTGTGGCGTTCTGCCGGGCGCTGGCCAATGCGCCGCGCCTGTTGCTCGCGGATGAGCCGACCGGCAACCTCGACCCCGCAACCTCGGAGCAGGTGTTTGACGCGCTGGTCGAACTGGTGCGCGGCACCGGCCTGTCGGCGCTGATCGCTACTCATAACCTGGAACTCGCCGCGCGCATGGACCGGGTGGTGCGCCTGACCGAAGGGCGATTGTCGGCCGAAGGCTGAGGCGGCGCCACACGTTGATTTGGATCATGGCGCCGGGTGTCGCGCCGGGGCAGGCTGGCAGGGTAATCATAGTGGTCCGTTGAACATGCGCCTTCTGTTACCGGCCTTGCTCCTGCTCGCTGCATGCGCCCCCGAAGGATCGGGTGGTGCGCGGCTCTATGCCCGGCATTGCGCGGCTTGCCATGGGCCGACCGGCGCCGGGGACGGACCCGAAGCGTCGCGCTTGCCGGTGCCGCCCGCAGATTTGCGTGGCCTTGCAGACGCGCATGGCGGGCGGTTTCCGGCGGCGTCCGTGATGGCCACGATCCATGGCTATCCCGGCAAGGGGCATCTGGGCGCGATGCCAGAATTCGGGCCTTTGTTCGACGGCGAGACGGTCGCCGTTACCACAACTGATGGAAATGTCATCGCAGCACCGCGCGCAATAGTAGATCTGACCGCATATGTCGAAACGCTGCAAACGCCCTGAGGCGCGCAAACTGGAGGAGACCCTGATGAAGCCGTTTCTGCCTGCCCTGCTGATCTCGACCCTCGCCGCACCCGCCTTGGCGCAGGATGTGACCGAGGGAGAGCAACTCTACCGCCACCATTGCGCGACCTGCCACGGGATCGAGGCCACCGGGCACGGACCGATGGCGGGCGTTCTGGTGATCAGCCCGGCGGATCTGACGCGTCTGTCCGAGGATGGAGAGCTGCCTATCGTACGAATAGTACGACGCATCGACGGGCGAGACCCGCTGGTCAGCCATGGCAGCCCTATGCCGGTCTACGGCCCCTATTTCGAAGGGCGCGACGTGGCTATTAGGTCGGAAACCGGTCAGCCGATCTTGACCAGCCAGCCGATTGTCGATCTGCTGGCCTATATCGCGACGCTGCAAGAGAAATGAATGGGAGACAGGCCATGCGCGCCATATCCGCAACCGCTCTGATATTGGCTGTGATTGCGGCCTGTGCCCGGATCGACGCCATGCCCGGCCCCGCGGAAGGCGAACAGGTCTTTGCCGCAAATTGCGTGGCCTGTCACGATTATCGCGGGCAGGGAGCGGAATTGTCTGGCGGTGGCGAGGCGCCAGACCTGACCCGGATCGCGGAACGGCGGGATGGAGACTTTCCCCGGGCCGAGATCCTGACCAAGATTGATGGCTACGGGCGGGGCAAGGTGTCGGCAGAGATCATGCCGGCCTTTGGCGCCCTCCTCGAGGGTGAACTGGTTCCGGTCGAGATCGACGGGGTCATGACGCCGACGCCGCGGCCACTGGCGGCGTTGCTGGCCTATCTGGAAAGTATCCAGGTGTCCGAGGCGGGGTAATCCGCGCGACTGAGGCGGTGGCGAAGAAAATTCGACGAATTTTCTTCTCTGGCGCTCCGTTGCGAGGTCAGTCGCAGATCCCGTTCAGCTCCGCATCGCGCCAGGGCAGCAGCACGTCGCTTTCTCGACCCGACTGCGGCAGGGCGCTCACTGGCATCACCGCCGCCAGCATGTCATGCAGCCGACGCGTGCGCGGCGCTTCGGGGGCCAGCGCCCTGCAACAGACATATTCCTCGACGATGGCGCCCTGCTGCTCGTAGCCGTAGCTCAGGAAATCGGGTGCTTCGCGCAGGTCGAACAGATAGGGATCGTCGCTGGCCCCATGTTCCGCCGCCGCCCGCAGTGGGTGATAACCGGTGGCGCGCCGGTTCTGCCATTGCCAGACATGGGTCAGCTCATGTGCCAGCAGCATCGCGGCAATCAGGTTCACCCGACCGGGATAGTCCGGCATGTAGTCATCCAGATACCAGTCGCGCGCAAAATAGACCTTGTGGAACAAGGTTACGGCAGCGGGTTTGACCGTGACGATCTCTTCCTTCTGCGGCGGCAGGATCCGTTCGCGGCAGGTCACGCGCGGACGCGGCTTGCGGTGAAAGGTCACCGCGCCCACCGGCGCGCCCTCGACGAGGCGCACCCGCGAGATATCGAGCGCGTCGCCGTGCAGGCGGGTGGCAAAGGCGCGCTCGGCCTCGGTCAGCGGACGGCCGCAGGCGGCAACCAGCAGCAGCAGGCAGAACAGGCGGAGGATCATGCGTGCGGGCCTCTTGCGGTTCGGGAAAGAACTGGATCACCCTTGCACGGTCCCGCCGCGCGCAGGGGTGAAAGGGCGGGGACGATGCCGTCCGGCCCTGTCCCGGACGCTAGCCAAGCGCCCGCGGGTCGGGCAAGGGAAATGTCGCGCGGTGGCCTCAAAGGCTCATCGCCAGCACGCGGCTGATTTCGGTCAGCGAACGGCCGGATTGGTCCATCCAGGTGTTGAAGGCGGCCTGGACCTGCGTCATCGCCTTTTTCGAGGTGGGCGCCTTGTCCACAACTCCTTCGGCGATCAACCGGGCGGTAACATCGCGCGACAGGATGAAACTGTCGCGCCCGGCAAAACGCATCGCATATTGCGCGGTGGTGCCGCCCAACCGGCTGCCCCGGCGCTTGAGCAGGTCGAGAAGGCCCACATAGTCGGTTGACGGCCAGCCGCCCAGCACCCGACCGGCGCCGCCTTCGTCCCGCAATTCCAGGAGAAAGGCCGCGTTGTCACGCACGGAGGTGATTTTTATGCCGTTGCGCACGATGCGGGTGTCCTGCAACAGGGCGTCGAATTTCTCGTCATCCATCAGGGCGCAGCGGCCGATGTCGAACCCGTCAAAGGCGGCCTCGAACCCGTCCCATTTCGCCTCGATCACCTTCCAGTTGAAACCGGCCTGAAATACGCATTTGGTAATCACCGACAGCCAGCGGTCCTCGGGTATGGCGGTCAGTTCGGCTGGGGGTTTGGGCCGGGTCAGCTTGGCCTCCAGCGCCGCTTTGCCGCCATGACGGGCGGCGGCAAGGCCGAAGATCTCGTCAAAATGGTGCATGTCTCACCTCCGTGATCGGGGGCATGGTGCCACTCTGCCCAAGGTTGGGCAAGGCGCCCGTGTCACGGCGCGTAGAAGGTTGCGGTGGCGGTTGCGACCAGCTTGCCGCTGTCTTCCTCGTGCATGTCGGCGCGGGTAAAGACCAGCGCCTTGCCCGCGCGCACGACCTGGGCCCGGCACAGGATCGCCCGGCCAACGCCGGGGCGCAGGAACTGGGTGTGCAGGTCGGTGGTGGCAAACAGGCGCAACTCGTCCTCTTGCGCGATCGCGGCCAGCACCATGCTGGTATCGGCCAGCGCCGCCAGCGCCTGACCCGAGACGATGCCGCCTGTGCGCGCCAGATGCGGCCCCAGCGGCATCCGAACCAGCGCATGTTCGCGGTCGATGGCCAGCACCTCGGGCGCCAAGGCCTGAACCCAATCGGCAAAATGCTCGCTGAGCAAGGTCTGGGCGGTGTCCGGGGTCAACATGGGGCGCGTCTCCTTTTGGAGCGGGCCGAGACCCGCAGATCGGGCGAGGATAGGCAGACAGAGCGCCCGCCGCCAAGGGCCTTGTGCTGCGTCTCGATCTGGCCCGTCGCTCGCATGGCAAAAAAAATGCTCGACAAGGCGGGGCGAGGTGATGATTATTGACTGACCAATCAATAAACCGCCATGCGAGGGACTGGTGACAGTTCCCCGGAATCGGCGGATAGTGCACCCAATCGGATCAACAGGGAGAACTGAGATGAAACGGGTAGGACTTGGACTTGCGCTGGCCGCGCTGGCAGGAGGCGTGAACGCCGCCGAAATGGGCGCATCGGACGAACCGATCAAGCTGGCGATCAACGAATGGACCGGGCAGCACGTGACCACGCATGTCGCGGGCGAGATGCTCAAGGCCGCGGGCTACAAGGTGGAATATGTGACTGCCGGCATGATGAACCAGTTCCAGGCACTGGCCGATGGCGATATCCACGCCACGCTGGAAATCTGGTCGTCGAACGTATCGGACGAATACGCCAAGAAGGTTGCCGAGGGCACGGTGACCGAGATCGGCGATCTGGGGCTGAACGCGCGCGAAGGCATCGCTTATCCGGCGCATGTGGCCGATCTGTGCCCGGGCCTGCCGGCCTGGGAGGCGCTGAAGGATTGCGCGCAGGTCTTCGCCACCGCCGAGACCCTGCCGATGGGGCGGTTGGTCGACTATCCCGCCGACTGGGGCACGCCGGGCGCTGACCGCATGACCGGTCTGGACCTGCCGATCAAGGCGGTGCCCGCGGGCTCTGAAGGGGCGCTGATCGCGGAACTGCGCGCCTCGACCGAGCGCAAGTCGCCGCTGCTCATCACCTTCTGGCAGCCGCATTGGGCGATGTCGGCCTATGACGTGAAGTTCATCGACCTGCCGCCGGGCGAAGAGGCCTGTTTCAGTGATGCGTCATGGGGTCCGAACCCCAACGCGGTCAACGATTGCGATTTCTCGCCCAGCCGCATCTTCAAGGCGTCCTGGTCGGGCTTTGCCGAGAAATGGCCCGCCGCGCACGAGATCCTTTCGAACTATCAGCTGAGCGTCGAGGCGCAGCAGCCGATGATGGGCGCGATCGACGTCGATGGCGGCAAGGTCGAAGAGGTGGTTGCCGCCTGGATGACCGAGAACGAGGGCAGCTGGCGCCCGGTCGTCGACGCCGCCACCAAGTGAGCCGCAGACGTGACTGAGGCGACAACGCCGGCCATCACCTGCCAGAATCTCTGGCAGGTGTTTGGGCCCGGTGCAAACGACGCCCTGGCCGAGGCATTGGCCCGGTCGGGCGGCGATGCCGAGGCCGCGGCGGCAGAGCTGCGCGGCAAGGGTCTGATCCCCGCCGTGCAGGACGCCAGTTTCGAGGTCCGCGAGGGCGAGCTGTTCGTGATCATGGGCCTGTCCGGGTCGGGCAAGTCCACCCTGATCCGCTGCATCTCGCAACTGCTGCCGGGCACCGGCGGCGAGATCCGGATCGAGGGCGACAATGTTGTCGGCGCGTCGAAAAAGCGCCTGACCGAGCTGCGCCGGCGCAAGCTGGGCATGGTGTTCCAGCATTTCGGACTGTTCCCGCACATGACGGTGGCCGAGAACGTGGCCTATCCGCTCAAGGTGCAGGGGGTGGGGCGCAAGGAACGCCGGGCCCGGGCGCAAGAGGTGATCTCGCTGGTAGGGCTCGACGGGCGCGAGGACAGTTTCCCCCGCCAGCTGTCCGGTGGCCAGCGCCAGCGCGTCGGCATCGCCCGCAGCCTGGCGGTGAACCCCGATATCTGGTTCCTGGACGAGCCGTTCTCGGCGCTGGATCCGCTGATCCGGCGGCAATTGCAGGACGAGTTCCTGCGCATTCAGGCGACGCTGAAGAAATCCATCGTCTTCATCACCCATGACATTGCCGAGGCGCTGAAACTGGCCGATCGCATCGCGATCATGCGTGACGGCAAGATCGTGCAGATCGGCACACCGACCGAGATCGTGCTGAACCCGGTCGACGACTATGTGCGCGAGTTTTCCAAGGACGTGGCCAAGGGCCGCCATGCCAAGGTGGCCTCGGTCATGCGGGCAGGGGTCGAGGAACAGGGGCCGGACGATCCGGGCCTGACCGCGGGCATGACGCTGGACACCGCGCTGGCGCGCTGCATGCAACTGTATCAACCTGTGCCGGTGCGCGATGCCAGCGGTGCCATCGTGGGCACGGTGCAACCCTCGGATCTGGCGGCTGCATTGCAGGTGGACGACACATGAGCGCCGTCGATATCCCGGTCCCGCGCGCGGCAGGGCTGACGGTGGGAACAAAGGCCGCGCTGATCACGGCGCTGGTCGGCGCGCTCTGCCTGGCGCTGGAGCCGGTGGCGCCCTGGCTGGGCGCCTGGCCCAAGGCCTGGGTACTGCCCGCCACCGATTGGGTCGGGACGGTGATGACCGCCTTTCTGGCCTGGTTCAAACCGGTGGCGCGGCTCTTTTCGGCGGTGATGGTCTATCCGATGGATGCCGCCAACTGGGTGTTGAACGCGACCCCCTGGCCGCTGGTGATCGGTATCGTCACCGCGCTGGGCTGGTATCTGGGCGGTGCGGCAATGGCGGCGCTGGGGCTTGGTGGTCTGGGCTTTGTTTTGACCTCGGGCTATTGGCACGAGGGGATGAACACGCTCGCGCTGGTGGCGGTTTCGGTGCCGCTGGCGCTGCTGGTGGGCGGGGCGATCGGTATCCTCGCCAACGAGGTGCCGCGCATCCGGAGCGCGGTGCAGGCGGTGCTGGATATCATGCAGACGGTGCCGACATTTGCCTATCTCACGCCATTGCTGGCGCTGTTCGGTTTTGGCCCGGTGGTGGGGCTGATCGCCTCGGCGATCTATGCCGCGCCGCCGATGGCGCGCAACGTGATGCTGGGGCTGGAGCGGGTCGAGGCCGAGGTCAAGGAAGCCGCAATCATGTCCGGCGGCACCCGCATGCAGCAGCTGTTCCAGGTCGAGATCCCCTCGGCCTCGCGCCAGATCATGGTGGGGTTCAACCAGTGCCTGATGGCGGCGCTGAGCATGGTGATCATCGCCGCCGTCATCGGCGGGTTCAACGATATCGGCTGGGAAGTGCTGCTGACCATGCGCAAGGCGCAGTTCGGTGCGGCCTTGCTGGCGGGGATGGTGATCGTGGCCTTTGCGGTCATCATCGACCGGATGAGTGCGGTGTTGGCGACCGAGCGCAAACGCTATGACATCCGCGTGGTCTGGGGGCTGCTTGCGCTGTCTCTGATCTTTACCTTCTTGTTCTGGACCCGGCTGCCGGCGGCCTCGGATCTGACCCTGCTCGACCCGGTGGCGGTTTCGCTGGATCAGGGGCTGACCCGGTTCACCCAGGCCAATGGCGCGGCGCTTGATGCGCTGAAGAACAACACGCTCTACTACGTGCTGCTGCCGCTCAGGATCGGGCTGGATCAGGCGGTTCTGCCCTTTACCTGGGGCTTTTCCTGGACCCCGCAGATGAGCGGCGCGCTGTTTGCACTGGGCGCGGTTCTGGCGCTGGGCATGGCCTGGTCGGGGCGCGCAAGCGCCGGGCTGATGATCCTGATCGCGCTGGGCATGATCGAGACCGGTATCACCAATCTGCCCTGGCCCTTCGTGCTGACCGGTGCGGCGGCGCTGGGATACGTTGCGGGTGGTCGGCGGCTGGCGCTGATGGTGGTGATCCTGCTGGGCACCATCCTTGTGTCGGGCCTGTGGGACCGGGCGCTGTTGTCGCTCTATCTCTGCGGCGCTTCGGTCTTTGCCTGCGCGGTGCTAGGCGGCGGCATCGGCGTGGCCAGCGCGGTCTGGTCCCCGGTCTGGCGCGTGGTGCGTCCGATCTGCGACATGTTGCAGACCATCCCTCTGTTCGTCTTCCTGATCCCGGTGCTGATGGTGTTCCAGATCGGCGAGTTCTCGGCCTTTCTGGCGATCTGCGCCTATGCGATCGTGCCGATGATCCGCTACACCCGCCACGGGCTGGTGGACACGCCGGACGAGATGATGGAGGCCGCGATTTCCAGCGGCGCCACCGACTGGCAGATCCTGCGCGATGTGCGCGCGCCCTATGCGGCGCCGACCATCCTCTTGGGGTTGAACCAGACCATCCTCTATGCCTTTTCGATGCTGGTCATCGCGGCGCTGATCGGGACCACCGGTCTGGGCCAGTCGATCTATCTGGCGCTGGGACAGGCGGATGTGGGGCTGGGCATCTCGGCGGGTGCGGCGATGGCCATTCTGGCGCTGATCGCCGACCGGCTGGTGCAGGGCTTTGCCGAAGAGCGGCGCAAGGCGCTGGGCCTGTGAACCCGCGCGGGCCCGGCTTGACTTCGGTTAAGGCCGGGCCTTTGCTGCCGCCCTAGACCGGGGCGGCGGAACAAGCGAGGGGCAGCGATGGGCGGATGGGCGGAATTTGCGGCGGCGCTGGCGGTGTTCCTGCTCAGCCATGTCATCCCAGTTCGCCCGCCGGTGCGGCCCTGGCTGGTGGCGCGGCTGGGTGCGCGCGGCTTTGGCATCGCCTATTCCCTGTTCTCCATCGCGGTGTTGGGCTGGCTGATCCTGGCCGCCGCCCGCGCGCCTTATGTCGAGGTGATTCCGCCCTTGCCCGCGCTGCGCTGGGTGCCGATCCTGCTCATGCTGCCGGTCTGCCTGCTGGCGGTGGCCGGGCTGCGCGCGGTCAATCCGCTGTCCTTTGGCGGGCTGGGGCGGGGGGCGTTCGATCCGGCCCGGCCCGGCATCCTGGCCTTGTCGCGCCATCCGCTGCTGCTGGCGCTGGCGCTCTGGTCGGGGGCGCATCTGCTGGTCAACGGGTCGCTGGCGCATGTGATCCTGTTCGGCCTCTTTGCCGGGTTCGCCGTGATGGGCATGGCCCTGATCGACCAGCGCAAACGGCGCGAGCTGGGCGCCGACTGGGCGCGGCTGGCGGCGGGTACGGCGCGGCTGTCGCCAAGGGGGCTGTCTGCATTGTTGGCGCCGCGCATTTTGCTGCCTGCCGCGCTGCTTTATCTGGCCCTTCTGCTGGCCCATGCGCCGGTGATCGGTGTCTCTCCGCTGCCCTAACTGGTCGAACCCGGATCGGCGTGCTAGATCATCACCGACGCTGTAAAGAGGACGCTCCCCATGCATCTGGCCTATGTCACCACCACCGCACGCGGCGCCACCGACCGGTTGCTCAGCGAAGTGGCCGCGCGTCTGGATGCCAAGGGCGTGCGCCTGGCCGGGGTGGTGCAGACCAACACGGAGTGCGCCGATAACGCCCGTTGTGACATGGACCTGCGGGTGATGCCGGGGACCGAGGTCATCCGCATCTCGCAGACGCTGGGCGCCGGGTCGCGCGGCTGCCGGCTGGATCCCGGAGAGCTGGAGCGCGCGGTGGGTCTGGTCTCGGCGGCGCTGGCCGAGGACCCCGAGTTGCTGATCGTCAACAAGTTCGGCAAGCACGAGGCCGATGGGCGCGGCTTTCGCCCCTTGATCGCCGAGGCGCTGGCGCGGGATATCCCGGTTCTTCTGGGAGTGAACGGCCTGAACGAAGAACGGTTCCTGGCCTTTACCGAGGGTGCCGCCGTAAAGCTGAACCCGGAAGCGGATGCGCTGGTCGATTGGGTCGAGAAAGTCCGCACCTCACGTATTCAGGCGGCCTGAGCCGCCTCTCTCTTACTGATTGCCCTTCTGGATCACTTTGCGGGCGGACCCTGGCGGTTCTGTCCCCGTGCGATTGACCGGCGGCTTAGAGGAACCGTGTCAGCAAGGCCCTGAACGTGGCCGTCAACTCTTCGCGATTGCCTTGATCCTTGCCGATCTGGTTCTGCATCAGAAACCGAAAGGCGCCGTCGAGCAGCGCATAAGAGATTTCGACATTCTCGGGGGCGTCATGGCCCGCCTTCTCGAATGCGGCCCGCACGATGTCGATCAGCATCCCTTCGATTTCGGCCACGACCGGGCGAAAGGTGGCGTCGAACATGGCCTGGGTGCGAATATCATACCACAGCCGGTGGGTCATGTTGTCGTCCACGATCGAGGTTACCAGAGCCTCGGAAAAGGCCTCGATGACTCGCTCGCGGCCCTGCGCCTTTTTCAGCGCGTCGGTAATGTTGCGCACGAACTCCTGCTTGTAGAGTTGCACGCAGTAGATGATCAGGTCGGTGCGGTCCTCGAAATAGTAATGCAGCATGCCAAGCGACAGGTCGCTTTTCTCGGCGATGTCACGCAGCGAGGTATTGGCATAGCCAAGCTCTTTGAGCGCCTCGATCGCGCTGGTGGCGATCTGGCGCTTTTTCTCGTCCCGCTTTGCGTTCTTGCGCGCGGCGCGGGCCTTCAGTTTGGCTGGCATCTCGTTCATGGCACTCACATGGCTTTGATTTGGGCGGAATGCAACTTTTTCCGCCCACTGTCTCCTTTCAACCCAGAAGAGCGTGGTAGAAGATACCGGGCAGTTTCAGCCAGTTGGGCTTGTACTGGAATCCGGTCAGCGCGGCGCCGATCTTGTGCTGGCGTTTGTTGGTGATGAAGAAGGGCGGGCGCGGCAGCAGCGAGAACTGCCCCGACAGCAGCCCGCGCGGGAACGGCCGCCAGGGTGCGCGTACCAACGTGCGCTCGGTCTTCTCCAGCATGAAGGAGTTGTGCACCGTCCCGATGCCCGAACCGACATTCTCCAGCGTGTGCCCCGGGAACGCGCCCCAGGGGCAGGCGGTGATCAGGAAACCCAGTCCGCACCAGCCGTTGATCCCGATGGTGCCATAGCGCAGCTTGGCGATGATTTCCTCGAACCGTTCCCGGCCGATCTGGCGGATGGTTTTCGGGTGGATCAGGATCTGGCAGCCCAGCGTGCCCCAGAGGTCGTCATTGGCATAGTCTATGGCCGCTTCGAGATAGCTGGCGGGATCGGGGGCCTCCAGTTCCTTGACGCTCAAAGCGGGGGCAAAGACCTCGCACGAGGCGTTGAACTGGTCCACGCCCAGTTCGCCCACGATGAGTGCCGGGGCAAGCGGGCCACGGTCGACCTTGTCGGCCTTGCCGGCATGTTCGGCGAAAGTGTCCAGTCGTTGCTGGGCGCCGGGATACCAGGCCGGGCGGGTGGACCCTGCCGCAACGCGCTTGACCTCTTCGATCAGCTGCGCGCCCTTGTCCCAGCCGCGCGGCATCACCAGCGCCTGGCAGGCGATGCAGTTGTGGCCAGAGTTGTGCAGCTTCATCGTTGCGATGTTTTCCGCCTGGAACCGGATATCGGCGGCGGACCAGGGGCCGGGCACCACGATGGTGGGACTGACCGAACCCAGTTCGGAGGTGAACCGCTTGGTATTTCTGGGCGTGCCCGCCTTGCGGTTCTTCGCACCTTCCTCGCCCACGCCCCAGACGATGGCGTCATGGGTGCTTTCGGCGCCGGTGATGTGCAGCTCTTCGATGATCGGATGATCGCACAGATAGGCGCCCCCCTTGGCATCGCCTTTGACGATGCGCAGATATCCCTCGTCGACAAAGGGTTTCATGGCGATCTTGTAGTAGTCGGTCAGGTAATCGTTGACCGGGTTCATCTTCAGGATCACCACCTGGTTTTCCAGGATCAGCTTTTGCAGCACGTCCAGCGGCGTGATCGCGTTGACGTTGCCCGCGCCCAGCACCAGCGCCACCTTGCCGCGCCTCTGTTTCTCCGGCGTGTCATAGGCGATGGCGGCGTGATCCTTGAGGTTGCCGGCTGTGACGCCCTGTTGCATCCAGACCTCGGCCGAAACTCCGCTGAGCAGCAACCTGTCCCAGATCGAATGCGGCAGCACCTTGACCGCCAGCTGGCCTGTGACCAGTTCACGGGTGGGCAGATGGTCGATAAAGGCCTTGCCCTGCATCTGCGACAGCGTTGCCATCAAGGCGTTGCAGCCCGCCATGCAGGCATAGGGCCCCGCGATCCATTCCTCGCCCGCTACCGCCGTGCCGGGTTTCAGCCCCTTGCGGCGGGCGGCCTCGTCGGCCCAGCCCTTGGCGACCTTCATGATCCCGTCCTTCATGCTCGACAACAGTCGGATCCGGTCGGGGACGGGCAATTGCGCCCATTTGTCCTTGTTCGCGTCCAGATCTTCCAGTGCGCGGTCGTAGTGATCGAACAGGGCGTCCTGATCGTCGAGTGTCAGTTGTGCGGCGTCAAGCATCCTGGATACCTCTCTCGATCAGGGTATTGGCGAATTGATCCCGCAACTGGTTCTTGAGCATCTTGCCCGTGGCATTGAGAGGGATCGCATCGGTGAATACCACCGCGTCGGGCACCTGCCAGCTGGCAACCTTGCCCTTGTAAAGCGCGAGGATCTCTTCTTCGCTCGGGTCGGCGCCTTCGGCCTTGACCGCGATGATGATCGGGCGCTCGTCCCATTTTGGATGGACCGCGCCGATGGCGGCGGCCATGGCGACACCCGGATGCGCCACCGCGATCCCTTCGAGGTCGACCGAGGAGATCCATTCGCCGCCCGACTTGATGATGTCCTTGGTGCGGTCGCGGATCACCATGAACCCGTCGGCGTCGATGGTCGAGACATCTCCGGTATCGAACCAGCCGTCACCGGTGGTTGACGGTGCCTCCTTGCCGAAATAGGTATCGACCACCCAGTGGCCGCGCACCTGCAGTGCGCCCTCGGCCTTGCCGTCATGGGGCAGGGGAGTGCCCTTGTCATCGACGATGCGCAGGTCGATGCCAAAGGGTGGACGGCCTTGGCCCAGACGCAACAGCGCCATCGCATCGGCGTCCAGATCGGCATGCTTGCCCTTGGGCCGGTTGGCTGTGCCCAACGGCGAGGTCTCTGTCATGCCCCAGGCGTGGATCGTGTCGCAGTCATAATCGTTGCGGAAGGTGGCAATCATCGACGGCGCGGCTGCCGATCCGCCGATCACGTTGCGGCGCAGGGTCTCCATTCTGGAACCTGATTTCTTCGCCGCCGCCAGCAGCATCATCCAGATCGTCGGCACACCCAGGGCCAGCGTCACCTTCTGGCTGTCGATCAGCCACAGCAGGCTGTCACCGTCCAGCATCGGCCCCGGCATCACCAGCTTGGCGCCAGTCATCGCGGCGGCATAGGGAATGCCCCAGGCGTTGGCGTGAAACATCGGCACCACCGGCAGGATGGTTTCCTCGCTCGACAGGCTCAACCCGTCGGGCAGCGAGATTGCGAATGTGTGGATCATCGTCGAGCGGTTGTTGTATAGCACACCCTTGGGGTTGCCCGTGGTACCCGAGGTATAGCAGAGCGAACAGGGGCTATCCTCGCTGATCTGCGGCCATTCGTAATCGTCGGCGCCCTGTTCGATCAACTCGTCGTAGAAGATCACGTCCGGGATCGCCGCTAGAACCTCTGCTTCGCGCGGCCCCATGAAGATGAAATGCTCGATCGTCTTCAGGTGGTCACGTGTTCCGGTGATCAGTGGCATGAAGGTCTTGTCAAAGAACATCGCCTTGTCGCCGGCATCGTTGCAGATGAAGATGAACTGCTGCGGTGCAAGGCGCGGGTTCAGCGTGTGGCAGACCATGCCGCTGCCGGATACGGCGAACCAGATTTTCAGGTGACGGTGGTTGTTCCAGGCCAGTGTCGCCACCCGGTCGCCCTGCGACAGGCCCAATGTGCCAAGGGCCGAGGCGAGCTTGCGCGACCGAACCGCCACATCGCCCCAGTTGGTGATATGCAATTCGCCGGTGGTCTCGCGGCTGACGATTTCGGTATCGGCATGGTATTTCCCAGCATGCACGATCAGATCGCTGATCAGCAGCTCTTTTCGCATCATCGAACCCAGCATGGGTGATCTCCCTGTGTTGTTGCTCAGGCCTCGCCGCAAGCGAGGCCAATATCTATGTTCACTCGGCGGCCGCAGCGGCGGCGCTGTATTCGGCCTTGATCATATCGGCGCATTTCTCACCGATCATGATCGAGGGCGCGTTTGTATTGCCCGAGACCAGCAGCGGCATGATCGAGGCATCGGCCACGCGCAGCCCGTCCAGCCCGCGCACTTTCAGCTGCGGATCGACAACGGCCATGTCATCGACGCCCATCTTGCAGGTGCCGACTGGATGATAGACCGTATCGGCGCGGTTGCGGATATGTTGTTCCCATTCGGCATCGGTGGTGTTGTCATGCACCCCGAACAGTTCCTTGTGCTTGTATTTTGCCATTGCGGGCGCCTCCAGAACGGCGCGGGTCATCTTGGCACCCTTGATCAGGGTTTGCAGGTCGCGGTCGTCGCTGAGGAATTTCGGGTCGATACCGGGATCGGCCATCGGGTCGTCCGATTGCAGGAACACTTCGCCGCGCGAATGGGGGCGCAACACGCAGACATGGCAGGAATAGCCATGGCCCAGATGCAGCTTGCGCGCATGATCGTCGACGATCGAGATCACGAAATGGGTCTGCACGTCTGGCCGGTCGAGGCTTGGGTCGGTCTTGAAGAAACTTCCCGCCTCGGTGATGGTCGAGGCCACCATCGAATTGCCGTGCTTGCGCCATTTCAGAATCTCGCCGAACAGCTTTCCCGTCGCGCGCAGGCCGATGCCGATATTGTCGGTATCCTTGGTGGTGTAGCCGAGAATGAAATCGAGGTGATCTTGCAGGTTCTGGCCGACGCCCGGCAGCTCGTGCACCATGCCGATCCCGTGCGGGGTGATGTCCTGTGCCCGACCGACGCCCGACAGTTGCAGGATCTGCGGTGACTGGAAGGCACCAGCACTCAGGATCACTTCCTTGCCCGCCATGGCGCGATGCGTCGCCTTGCCGACCCTGTATTCGACGCCGATGGCGCGCTTGCCTTCGAACAGGACACGCGTGGTACGCGCCTTGGTGATCACTGTCAGGTTGGGGCGCTTGTCCATCACCGGGAACAGATAGGCCGCCGCGGCCGAGCAGCGCTCGCCATTCTTGTCGGGGCTGTGGTGGATGGTCGCCTGCCAATAGCCCGCGCCGCTGTTGTCGCCCCGGTTGAAATCCTCGGTCCGGCGGATCTGCATCTGGGTGCTGGCCTCGATGAATGCCTCGGAGATCGGGCGTGGTGCCTTCTGGTCCGAGACCTGGAGCGGTCCGCTGTCACCATGCTCCGCGTCGGCGCCGCGCACGTTGTTCTCGGCCCGTCTGAAATAGGGCAGGACGCTGTCCCAATCCCAGCCGTCGTTGCCCAGATCGGCCCAGCTGTCGTAATCCTCTTTCTGGCCGCGCACATAGAGCATCGCGTTGATCGCGCTCGACCCGCCCAGTGCCTTGCCGCGCGGCTGATAGCCCTGGCGCCCGTTCAGCCCTGGCTGCGGTACCGTCTTGAAGGCCCAGTTGTTGATCTTGCCATAGCCGGGCAGCATCGCCACCACGCCCATGGGGGCACGGATCAGGATGTCCCGGCCGCCGCCGCCCGCCTCGAGCAGGCAGACTTTGACACTCGGATCCTCGCTCAGGCGCGATGCGATCGTCGCCCCGGCGGACCCGCCTCCCACGATCACGAAATCATAGCTCATTTCCAACTCCCTGGTTCTCCCCATCGGACCGTGCCCGTTGCCCTGCCATTCTTGCCCTTTGCAGGGCGAATCCCAGTCCGATCCATCTCCTCGAAAAAGATTAAGCGAATTTATTGGACAAAAGTCCAGAAATTTTGTTTGCTTCCTGTCGGGCGGCGATTCCCGGAGGAGGGGAGAGCCGGAACATGAACGAAAACGTTCAATCAGGGAGAGAGTAATGAAAAAGTCCATGCTCAAGGGCCTTGCCCTTGCGTGCGGTCTGGCGGCCATCAGCGCACCAGCCGTTGCGGAAACGGTTCTCAAGCTCGGCTCGGTGGCGCCATCCGGCTCGCCCTGGGGCAAATGGGCGACCGGGGTCGCCGCCAAGATCGAAGAGGTTTCGGGTGGCGAGTTGAAGATCGAACTGCTGCTGGATGCGCAGGCCGGTGACGAACAGACGGTGTTGCGTCAGACTGCCAAGGGCCGTCTGGACATCGCCTTTGTGTCCAATGTCCCGCTGACCCTGCTGAGCCAGGAAATGGCGATCCCTTCGGCGGCCTACATGTTTGACAGCCCCGAGCAAGGCACCTGCGTCACCTATGAACATCTCTCGGACACGCTGGGCGGTATCATGGAAGGCGCCGGCGTGGTGCCTCTGACCTGGATGGAGGTCGGCCATTATATCCTGTTCTCAAAGGATCCTGTTTCCAGCCCGGCCGATCTGGCCGGCAAAAAGATGCGCATCGCCCCCTCGATCGCCGATGCGGCGCTGGCCAAGGCCTGGGGCGTTCAGGGGGTTCCGATGGGTACGTCGGATGCGATCCCGGCCTTGCAGACCGGAACTGTCGATGCGGCCTGGTTCCCGACGCTGTTCGGGATCGGGATCGGGACCCACAAGGTAGCGCCTCATGTCACCGTCACCAATCACGCGCGCCTGATCGGCACCGTCGCTGTATCGGGGCGGACCTGGGCCAAGCTCTCTGACCAGGAAAAGCAATGGCTGGGTGTGTTCACCGCCGCCGGGCCGCAATTGACACAAGGTATTCTCGGGGCCGAGCCTGCGCTCCTTGGGCAACTCGAAGGCGCGGGCGTGCCGGTCAAGCATCTGAGCGCCGAGGAAGGCGCCGTGTGGAAGGCTGCCGCTGATGGCGTGCTTGCGGCAATCATCGAGGAGGCCGGTGGCGATGCCCAAACCGTCGCCGACCGGATTGCGCAGGCCAAGGCCGCCTGCGGGTCGTGACCCCGGCCGGAACCTGGGGCTGACATGATGCAGCGCTATCTTACACTGCTCTTGCGGGTCGAAGGCATGGTCGCGGTCACTGCTTATGCGGTGACCTGCGGCCTGCTCCTGGCGGATGTCTTTGCCCGCGAGTTCCTGTCCCAGGCGATCTGGGGCGCCCAGAAAATCGCTGTTTTCGGCGCCATCGTCGCTGGCATTCTGGGCCTGACCATCGCGGTGGGCAACAATGCCCACCTGCGCGCCAATTTCGCCGACCGCGTGCTGCCCTATCCCTGGGTCGACCGTCTGGGCGATCTGGTATCGGCGACCCTGTTTGGCGGCCTGTGCTGGTACGCCATCGAATTTGTCAGTGAATCCATTCAGTTCAAGGACAAAGCGGAGGTGATCCATATCCCGCTCTGGCCAATCCAGTTGGTGTTTCCCTATGCCTTCGGCACCGCCGCTTTACGGCATCTGATCTTCTTTCTCGTTCCGGGCACCCGGCCTGAACACGCTGGCGAGGGCTGAGTGATGGAGGTTATCGGCCTTTTCGCCCTGTTTGCCGCGCTTCTGATCCTGCGGCAGAGCGTCATTCTGATCCTGCTGTCGGCCACCGCCTATATACATCTAGTCTGGGGCGACGGGCTGGTCGTCTACCTGATCGAAGATATCTGGACGGCGATGGACAATTCCGTCCTGCTGGCCATCCCGATGTTCATCATCGCGGGCGCCCTGATGTCGCGCGGCTCGATCGCCGAACGGCTTATCGAAATCGTGCGCGCCGCAACCGAGTGGATGCCGGGCGGACTGGGCTTTGCCACGATCCTGAGCTGCGCGCTGTTCTCTGCCATCTCGGGGTCGTCGCCCGCGACGCTGCTGGCGGTGGGGGCGGTGATGTATCCGGCCCTCAAGGAGGCGGGTTATACCCGTAAATTCGCGCTTGGGTCCGTGACCTCGGCGGGGACGCTGGGGATCATCATCCCGCCCTCGATCCCGCTGATCATCTATGGCATCATCACGGAGACCTCGATTGTCGACCTGTTCCTGGCCGGGATCATCCCCGGCATCCTGCTGACCGCGGCACTGGGCATCTACAGTCTGGTCAGCAACCGCCACGTCACCCGAACCCCGTTTTCCCTGTCCCGCCTCATGGCGGCGTTTCGCAACGGCATCTGGTCGCTGATGCTGCCTGTGATCCTGCTGGGGGGCATCTATTCGGGCTATTTCTCACCCACCGAGGCAGCGGCGGTGTCGGTCGGCTATGCCATGCTTGTCGAATTGCTCATCCATCGCGAGCTTGGACCGAGGGATTTCTTTGTGGTCGGCCTGCAAACCGCCCAGATGCTGGGAACGCTGTTTCCCATCGTGGCGGTTGCCCTGTCGATCAAGACCATCCTTGCGATCGAGGGCATCCCACAGGATTTTGCCCAGTGGCTTCAGGGGGCGGTCAGCTCGAAGATTGCCTTCCTTCTGGCGGTCAACGCCGCGCTTATCGTGATCGGCTGCCTGATTGACGTGGTCTCGGCCATCCTGCTGCTGGGTCCGATCCTGTTTGCCGCTGCGCAGAGCTTTGGCATCAACCCGGTGCATTTCGGTATCATCATGGTGATCAACCTGGAAATCGGGCTGCTGACGCCACCTGTCGGGCTGAATGTGCTGGTGGCGATGACCGCCTTTCGCGAGCGGTTCTGGGATATCTGCCATGCCGTGCTGCCGTTCATCGCGATCATGTTCGCGGTGTTGATGCTGGTCACCTTTGCGCCGCAGTTGTCGCTATTTTTCGTTACGCAATAGGGGGGATCGTTCAATGCACCGCATATCGGCAAGCAGCAATCGCTCGTTCTGGGGCTGGGGCCGGGCGGATTTTGCCCTGACCCAACCCGAGACCGCGCTGATCGACGGTATAGCGCGCGCATTCGGACGCGACCCTTCTGCCATTGCGCCGGAACCCAAGATTGCCGATTTCGAGCTGCGGGCGCCGCGCGTGACCCCTCCGGAAAGTCTTGCCGAAATCGTTTCAGACAGCGCCCATGACCGGCTGTCGCACTCCTTTGGCAAAAGCACCGCCGACAATATCCGCATGGTGATGCGCCATGTGCCAGAGCCGGTTGACCTGGTCGCATTCCCAAAGACCGAAGAGCAGATCGCGGCGCTTCTCGACTGGGCCGGTTCGAATGATGTCGCGGTCATCCCCTATGGTGGCGGGTCGAGCGTCTGCGGCGGGGTCGAGCCTGATGTGGGGCCAGACTATCGCGGCACCGTTTGCGTGGACATGCAGAATTTCGACCGTGTTCTCGAGGTCGACCACCTGAGCCGCGCCGCGCGCATTCAGGCCGGGGTCTATGGCCCGGCGCTGGAAGAGCAGCTGCGCCCGCATGATCTGACGCTGCGGTTCTTTCCGCAGAGCTTTGAATTCTCGACCTTGGGGGGCTGGATCGCCACCCGTGCGGGTGGGCATTTTGCCACGCTGATGACCCATATCGACGATCTGGTCGAGGCGACCCGGATGGTCACACCAGCAGGCATCATGGAGACCCGGCGCCTGCCCGGCTCGGGGGCTGGCATCTCTGGTGACAGAATGGTTCTCGGGTCCGAAGGAAACCTGGGCCTTATCACCGAGGCCTGGATGCGCTTGCAGGACCGCCCGCGCTTTCGCGCCTCGGCTTCGGTGCGGTTCGACAGCTTTTTCGCGGCCGCCCAGGCCGTGCGCGCGCTTTCTCAATCAGGGCTCTATCCGACGAACTGCCGCTTGCTGGACGAGGCCGAGGTCGCGGCTTATGGCATCGGCGACGGCAAGAGCGCGACGCTGGTCCTGGGGTTTGAGAGCGCGGAGCATGCATTGGACCCGTGGATGGACCGGGCACTGGAGCTTATGGCCGATCATGGCGGGCGCTGGGATGTCGAGGCGGTGGCGGCTTCGCTCAGGGGCGGCGACGAACACCGCAAGGGCGCGGCGGGCGCCTGGCGCGAGTCCTTTATCCGCATGCCGTATTACCGAGACCGACTGACCCGGCTGGGGGTCATCGTCGATACGTTCGAATCCGCGATCACCTGGGACCGGTTCGAGGATTTCTATCGCAATGTCATGGCCGATGTCGGCGCCGCGATCAAACAGGCGACAGGCAAGCCGGGGCGGCTGAGTTGCCGCTTTACCCATGTATACCCCGATGGCCCGGCGCCCTATTTCACCTTCTACTGCGATGGCGGCGCGCCCGGCGACATGACCGGAGCCTTGGAGGCCTGGCGCAGTATCAAACAGGCCGCGAACGCCGCCGTCACCACGCATGGTGGCACGGTCACCCATCACCACGCGGTGGGCCGCGATCACCGTGGCGGCTATGAGGCGCAAAGCCCGGCCCTGATGCGAGCCGCGATTGCCGCGATGAAAAGCCGCTTCGACCCTGCGGGCATCCTCAACCCCGGCGTCTTGATCGACCCCGAGAACAGGCAGGTCGGTCGGCGCGGCGTGCTGATGACGCAACCATCCGAATGAACCCTCAAACGCCCCGGAACCGGGCACCACAGACAAGCAAGGAGAAGGCAATGGAAATCGTACCCATGACCACCGCGCTGGGCGCCGACATCTACAACGCGGATGTGCGCAACCCCGAGCATGTCGCCCGGATCAAGGACGCCTTTGCCAAATACTCGGTCCTGTCGATCCGCGATCAGAATCTCGAACCGGAGGAGCACATCGCCTTTGCCGAGGCGATCGGCAAGATCAACATCAACCGGTTCTTCACCCCGCTGGACACCCATCCGAACATCGCAATTGTTTTGAAGGAGAAGGACCAGAAGGGCGCGATCGGCGAGGTCTGGCATACCGACCATTCCTATGATGCCGAGCCGGCGCTGGGCTCGATCCTGAGCGCCAAGGAGATGCCCCCGGTGGGCGGCGACACCGCCTTCAGCTCGATGGCGGCGGCCTATGACGCCCTGTCGGACAGGTTCAAGAAAGTGCTGGAGGGGCTTGAGGCCTGGCACGGCACCTATCATGTCTTTGTCAACAGTCCGGCGGCCAAGAAGGCGCGGGAAGAGGGGCGGCTGAACGAAAACGCCATGCCCGAGCCGGATGTGAAACACCCGATGGTGATCCGGCATCCGCTGTCTGGGCGCCCGTGTCTGTTTGTCAATCCGCAGTTCACCACCCGTATCGACGGGATGTCCCCCACCGAATCCGACGCGATCCTGAACGGTATCTACCAGCATTGCCAACAGCCGGAATTCCAATGCCGCGTGCGCTGGCGCGAGGGCGATCTGACCATGTGGGACAACCGGTCGACCTGGCACAAGGCGATCAACGACTATCACGGGTACCGCCGCTACATGCACCGCATCACAATCGAAGGCTGCGCCCTGAGCGCCGCCTGAGCCTCACCTCGCATCGCCGATCCCGCCAAGGAGGTTTCCAATGTGTAAGACCCACGCAACCGACCATACCGCCGCCGCCAACCGGGCGGTACTGGACCTGCTGAACTTTGGCGACCGGCAGGATTTCGAGGATGCCAGTCGCGGCTTTGTCGCGACCTTTGACGAGGATGCGATCACCGGGGCCGAGGGCAAGATCGTTTTTGACCTGAAGCGCTTTGCGTTCATGCAGGGCGCGGCGCCCGATACCGTGAACCCCAGCCTGTGGCGGCAGGGTCAGTTGAACGCCATTCACGGGCTTTTCACCATCCACCCGCGCATCCATCAGGTGCGCAATGCCGATATCTCGAACATGACGCTGATCGCAGGTGACACCGGCTGGATCGTTATCGACCCGCTGTTGACCGTGGAAACCGCGCGCGCCTCGCTGGCACTGGCAAACCGGCATCTGGGCGAACGTCCGGTGGTGGCGGTGATCTATACCCATTCGCATGCCGACCATTTCGGCGGTGTGCGCGGTGTCGTCGATCAGGCGGATGTGGCGGCGGGCAAGGTGCCGATCATCGCCCCCGACGGGTTCATGGAATATGCGATCTCCGAAAACGTGCTGGCAGGCAACGCGATGAACCGGCGGGCGCAGTACCAGTTCGGCATGGGGTTGGACGCTGGCCCCCGGGGCCATGCCGGCTGTGGTCTGGGGCCTGCGGCCGGGACCGGTTCGATCAGCCTGATCCCGCCCACCGACACGGTGTACCGGACCGGGGAAACCCGGATCGTGGATGGGGTCGAGATCGAATTCCAGATGGCCAACGGGTCCGAGGCGCCCTCGGAGTTCATGTTCTATTTCCCGCAGTTCCGGGCGCTCTGTGCTTCCGAAGTCACCACGCATAACATGCACAACATCCTGACCCCGCGCGGTGCCGAGATCCGCAATACGCTGGGTTGGGCCAAGTATATCGACGAGTCGATCGCGCTTTTTGCCGAGCGGACCGACCTGATCTTTGCCTCGCATCACTGGCCGCAATGGGGTACCGAGCGTATTCGGGGTTTCCTGACCCGGCAACGCGATCTCTATCGCTTCATCCATGACGAGACGCTGCGGCTGGCCAATCACGGCCATACGATCCATGAGATCCCGGACATGGTGGAACTGCCCGAGGGGTTGCGGCACGATTTTGCCTGTCGTGGCTATTACGGCACGCTCAAGCACAACATCAAGGCGGTCTACCAGTTCTATCTGGGCTGGTGGGACGGCAATCCGGCGACCTATGATTGCCTGCCGCCCGCAGAAAGCGCCACCCGGCTGGTGCGCGCCATGGGCGGCGCCGACGCGGTACTGGCCGAAGGGCAGCGCGCCTATGACGAAGGCGATTATCGCTGGGCCGCCGAGATCCTGAACAAGCTGGTCTTTGCCGAACCGCAGAATACGGCGGCGCTCAAGCTTCAGGCCGATACGCTGGAACAGATGGGGTATCAGGCCGAGGCCGGAACATGGCGCAACATTTTCCTGCTGGGGGCACAGGAGCTGCGCGAGGGCATCCGCCCCTCGACCGTCAATACCTCGAACCCGGATGTGCTGTTCAACATGGGGGTGGGGATGGCGCTCGATTTCCTGGGCGTGAAGTTCAACGCGGCCAAGGTGCCGGGCGACTTTACCGTTCTGCTGAACTTCTCGGATAGCGGCCAGAGCCATCTGCTGGCCGCGCAGAACGGGGTGCTTGCCAACACCACCTATCACGATGGCACAGCGGACCTGGTCCTGACCCTGACCGAGGCGGCGTTCTTTCAAATGCTGGGGCAGATCGCCGGGGTCGAGGACCTGATCGGACGAGGCGTCCTGTCGATGCAGGGCGATGTCACGAAACTTGGCGCCCTTTTCGGCGCGCTGGATGCGTTCGACCCGAATTTCGCAATCGTGACGCCCTGAGGCCGTCGCGCCCGCTCCTCCCGGCAGCGCTCGGGAGGAGCGGGTCTGGTCCTAGCCGTCCTTGCCGACGCCGGCGGGATCCTGCACGTCGCGACCCAGTGCGGCCAGATCGGAATAACGGTCGCCGATACGGTGATGCGGCCGCCCGCGTGTCGCGGCGCCCAGCGCAACCACCAACTCGTCACAGGCGGGTGCGTCGTAGATCGAGAACTGCACCGTGAGGTAATGCGAGCGGCGGCCGGTATCGTGTTTGTCCATCAGCGGGATCTGGATCTGGGTGTTGGCCGGTCCGCGTGTGTTGGTAAAGCCCAGATAGCTTTTCGCGCCCACCGCCTCGCGATAGAAATTGCCGAATTGCAGTGTATGGATCAGCGCCGAGGCGTGCTCGACCTCGCAATTGGTGCCCGAGATACAGGCCTTGCCATAGGCCTCGATCGTGTCACCCGATCCGGCCAGCGCGATCAGGCGGTCGGTCAGCAGCTTGCCCAGAACCGGCGCCATGCGGCGGATCTCGGGCGAGAGATCCTCGACAAAGCCGCGCCCGGCCCAGGGGTTGGCCACCACCGCCGCGACCCCGATCATGCGCAGGACCGGGTCGGCGGCGCGGCCGCCCTCGGTGTGGATATCTTCGTCGAAAGTGACGACTTTTCTCAGTTCCGGAAGCATTGGGGGTCTCCTGTCAAACGGTGTATTCGGTGTGATCGGCAATGGAATGGACGATGCCGCTGCGTTCGGTGCCGTGGTAAATCCCGAAACTGCCATGGCGGTATTCGCGTTGATAGCGCGCCAGCATCGAGCGTTCGGTATCGTTGGCGACCTGATCCAGCGGCAGTGCGGCCAGGTCGTGATAGCGCATGCCCTCCGGCGCGGCGCCGCTGACCGTGCCGTGATAGACGATCGAATGCGCGCCGGTCTGGCTGTTCTGGAACACGGCATAAAGGTGGTCGAGCCGGGCGGTCAGGCCGCGACTGTCCATGTGCCGCACAAAGCCCGCGACCGTATTGTCGCGCGCGGGTGACTTGGGAACCGTCAGGGTGCCGTCTTGTGTCTCTTCCAGCAGGATGCGGTCGCCATCGGCCAGGACAGCGGCGATGACCCCGTTGGCATCCTTGGTCGCCGCGTCGGCCAGCCGGTTTTCCAACCCAAGGTCGAAATAGGCGCCGTTGTGGAAGCCAAGCGGTTTGCCCTCGGTCACCGCGTGGTTCAGCACGCGCCCGATCAGGATCAGGTGATCGCCGGCATCGACGAGCTTGTGCTGCGCACAGGCAAATGTCGCCAGCGCCCCGTTGATCAGCGGCAGCTCATGCGGGCCTGGATGCCAATGGTGGCCGGCGAATTTTTCGGTCGAACGCGAGGCGAACAGGCCCGAGATCTCTTTTTGCGCATCCGACAGGATGTTGACCGCGAAATGCGGCGCCTGGGCAAAGACATCGCAGCTATGCGCCGTCTTGGCGAGGCAGACCAGCAGCAGCGGCGGGTCGAGCGAGACCGAGGTGAAAGAATTGGCGGTAAAGCCGCGGGGTGTGCTATCCTCTTGCCGGGTGGTCAGCACGGTCACCCCGGTAGCGAACTGTCCAAAGGCGCGGCGCAGGTCGCGCCTTGCGTCCTCATCCAGCGGCGCGCTTTCTGCCAGCGTCTCGAGCAGCGCGTCATGCTCGCCCAGCCGGGGCGGGGCAGGCAGCGTGGGCGCCTCCTGCCCGGCAAAGCGCAGCGGATTGGCGGCCACGGTCCAGGGGGCATGGCCGGGTTCGGGATGGGGAATATGCGCCAGCATCTGCCGCGCCGCGATATGCGGATCGGCGGTGATATCGGCCACCGTGTTGAGCGGGCCAAAAGGCACGTGACCGCCCAGCAGCCCGGTCAGCTCCGCCTTGCTGCGGGTGGCGGTCCAGCCCGAGACGACCCGGTTGATCTCGCCTGCATTGGTGGACCGCCCGGCGCGGGTGGAAAATCGCGCATCACCGCCCAGATCGGGCCGGTTCATGATCGCGGTCAGCTTTTGCCAGAAACTGTCATCAACAATGCCCAACGCCACCTGACCATCGGCGGCGGGAAATAGGCCAAAGGGGGCCAGCAACGGGTGACCGTTGCCCTCGGGGCCCGGCACCTGTCCGGTCATGTCATGCAGATAGACCATCCGCTCACACATCGAGATCATCGCGTCATACATGGCGACGTCGACGAAACGGCCCTTGCCGGTCGCCTCGGCCTCGCGCAGGGCGGCGAGAATGCCAAAGGACATCATCATGCCGGCAAAGATATCGCCGATGCCGGGGCCGACCTTGGTGGGTGTCTCGGCATCGGGGCCGGTCATCGCCATCAGCCCGCCCATCGCCTGCGCCACCACGTCATAGGAGGGCCAGTCGGCATAGGGGCTGGCGCCGGTGCGCGGGTCGCCAAAGCCGCGAATGGCGGCATAGACCAGCCGGGGATTGGCCTCGGCGAGCGATTCATAAGAGAGGTCGAGACGGTCCATCACGCCGGGGCGGAAATTCTCCAGTACCACATCCGCCGTCGCCGCCAGCCTGCGAAAGGCCTTCTTGCCCTCAGGCGATTTCAGGTCCAGCCGGATGCTTTTCTTGCCCCGGTTCAGGCTGACGAAATAACCCGCCCAGTCATGGCCCGGATCGTCGGCGCGATAGGGGCCGTTGTTGCGGCTGGTGTCGCCGCTGCCGCCTTCGATCTTGATGACCTCGGCGCCGTGATCGGCCAGGAACATGCTGCAATAGGGGCCCGACAGCATGCGGCTGAGATCCAGCACGCGTATCCCCTTGAGGAGGGTACTGCTCATCCGTTTGCCCCCTTTGGCAAGCTGTCCAGAAATCGGCGCAGCGGGGTGTTGACGGCGGCCGGATCCTCGGCCAGCGCCATGTGGCGCAGACCCGGCAGGATCAGCGCCTGCGCGCCATCGATCTCGGCGGCGATGGCCCGGGTCATCTCGGGGCCGTTGCCATAATCCTCGTCCCCGGTGATCACCAATGCTGGGCAAGTAAGCGGCGGCACCGGGGCCGTGATCTCGTCGATGCCATCGGCCAGAACCCGGTAGATCCGGTGATAAACCTCCTTGCGGTTTGCCGTGACCCAGCCGCGCACGGTCACCATCATCGCCGGGTTGGCCTTGCGGAAACCTTCGGTGAACCAGCGTTCCAGCGCTGCTTCGACCGTTGATTGCGGACCCTCGTCGCGGGCCTGCTCGACCCGTGCGAGGATCGCGGCCTGCGCCTCGGCGCTGCGTTGGTGCGGCGAATGCAGGATGACCAGCGCGCGCGCGCGGTCGGGGCAGTCCTGCGCGAAGCGGCGCGCGATCATGCCGCCTAGCGAAAACCCAGCGATGACCGCATCGGCGAGACCGCAATAATCTAGCAGGCCCTGCAATTGGCGCGAAAAAAGCGAAAGGCTGGGGGTCTCGACCGGATCCGTCGACTCGCCATGGCCATAAAGGTCATAGCTGAGCACGCGATAGCAATCGGTCAGCGCCGGGCTGGTCCATTGCCAGCAGGCCCGGTTCAGCCCCAGACCATGGATCAGCACCACGCAGGGCGTATCTGCCGGGCCGGTAATCTCATAGGCGGTGCCGTCAGGTGCGACCGGCATCAGCCCTCTCCCCCCAGCGGTTTGTAGGCCATCACCTCGACCTCGACCCGGGCATCGACCAGCAGGTCGCTGACCACGGCCGAGCGGGTCGGCGGATCGTGCGGGAAATACTCGCCGTAAACCGCGTTGAAGCCGGGGAAATCACTGCGCGCGCGCAGCCAGACCATCGCCTTGACCACATCGTCGCGGGAGCACCCGGCGAGCGCGAGGGTGGCGGTGATGTCGTCAAGCACGGCGCGCGTCTGTTCCTCGACCGAGCCAGTGGTTATCGGCACACCGTCCCGCATCGGGATCTGGCCGGTCAGAAAGACAAAATCACCGGCCCGGATAGCGCGCGACAACGACAGCACCCTGCCACCGATTTCGAGGGGTCCGCCGATCACCTGTTTCTTGCTGCTGGTCACGTTTGCATCTCCTTTTGCGGCCAGCCTGCCCTGATCCCCAATCCTCAACTTAAGAATTTTCGACACATGGATGCCGATTTTTCGCACAACTCATCGCCGATTCGCCGCTTTGTATGAGACGAGAGACAAAAAGGGAGGACCGAGATGGCCGATATCCAGAGCTATCGGATGCTGATCGACGGCGCATGGGTCGATGCCTCGGACGGGGCGCTGTTCGACAGCACCAACCCCGCCGACGGCAAGGTATGGTGCCGGGTTCCCGAGGCCACCGAGGCGGATGTGAACCGGGCGGTCGAGGCGGCGCACCGCGCCTTTACCTCGGGGCCGTGGGCCAGAATGACACCGACCGAGCGAGGCAAGCATTTGCGGCGGTTGGGCGATCTGCTGGCCGACCGGTCCGAGGAACTGGGCCGGATCGAGTCGGTGGATACCGGCAAGATGCTCAAGGAAACCCGCTGGCAGGCGAAATACATCGCCGAGTTCTTTCACTTCTTCGCAGGCTGCGCCGACAAGGTCAGCGGTGAAACGCTGCCTATCGACAAGCCGGACATGTTTGTCTTTACCAAGCGTGAACCGCTGGGCGTGGTGGCCGCTGTGGTGCCCTGGAACAGCCAGCTGTTCCTGGTTGCGGTCAAGATCGGTCCGGCCCTGGCGGCGGGCAATACGGTGGTTCTGAAAGCCTCGGAACATGCCAGTGCGGCGATGCTGGAATTCGGCAAGCTGATCGAAGAGGCCGGTTTTCCGCCCGGGGTCGTGAACATTGTCACCGGGCACGGCGAACCCTGCGGGCGGGCGCTCACCGGGCATCCGCTGGTGGCGCGTGTCTCGTTCACCGGCGGGCCGAACGCTGCGCGTCACGTGCTCGAGAACGCCAAGCGCAACTTTGCCGAGGTCTCGCTGGAACTGGGGGGCAAATCGCCCTTTATTGTCTTTGAGGACGCCAATATCGAAAGCGCGGTCAACGCCTCAATCGCGGGCATCTTCGGCGCCACGGGGCAAAGCTGCGTCGCCGGGTCCCGGCTCTATTTGCACGAGGACATCGCCGATGAGTTCCTCGACGGGATGGTGGCGCAGGCGCGTGCCATCGTGATCGGGGATCCGCTGGCGGAAGAGACCCAGATGGGGCCGCTCTGCACCACCGGGCAACTGGAGCATATCCAGCGCGAGGTCGCCCATGCGCAATCCGAGGGCGGCACCGTGCTGACCGGCGGCAAGCAGCCCGAGGGGCTGGACGGTCTCTACTACGAACCTACGATCATCGACTGCCCGCGCCAGGACCTGCGCATCGTCGATACCGAACTGTTCGGCCCGGTCCTGAGCGTCCAGCGTTTCCGCACCGAAGAAGAGGTTCTGGCGCTGGCCAATGACTCTGAACACGGGTTGGCGGCGGGAATATTCACCCGTGACAGCGCCCGCTCGCTCAGGATGGCGGGCGCGGTGCGCGCGGGCATCGTCTGGGTCAACACCTATCGCGTGGTCTCTCCCATTGCCGAATTTGGCGGCATCAAGGGATCCGGTTATGGCCGCGAAAGCGGGTTTCAGGCGATCTACGATTACACCCGGCCCAAGACGGTTTGGATGAACACATCCGACGAACCCATGGCCAACCCCTTTGTCATGCGCTGAGCGAGAGCCCGGAAAGGAACACGGACAATGAAATTCCAACTTGCCATCAACCTGGAACGGATCGACGACAGTCTCGACATGAACGACGTCGCGCGCCACACGCTTGAAATGGTGCAAATGGCCGAAGAGGGCGGTTTCGACATCGTCTGGGCCGCAGAACATCACGCCATCGAGATGACGATCGCGCCGAACCCGTTCCAGATCCTGACCTGGTGGGCCGGAGAGACCAGCAATATCCGGCTGGGCACCGCGGTCGCCACGGCGGCCTATTGGCACCCCATCAACCTCGCGGGCGAGGCCGCGTTTCTCGACCTGATCAGCGGCGGGCGGCTGGAATTCGGCATCGGCTCGGGCGCCTATCAGCGCGAGTTCGACCGGATGAAACCGGGGCTCAAGCAATCCGATGCCTGGCGCTACATGCAGGAAATGCTGCCGGCGGTACGCGCGCTGTGGCAGGGCGATTATGCCCATGACGGCGAGTATTGGCAGTTCCCGACCTCGACCTCGGTGCCCAAGCCGGTACAGGCCGACATGCCGGTCTGGGTCGCCGCGCGTTCGCCCATCACTTATGACTATGCCGTGCGCAACCGCTGCCACATCAACTGCTGGCCATTGACCCGGCCCTTTGCCGAGGCAGAGCTTTACAAGCGGCAGCTGGATGAGGCCATCGCCAAGGCCGATAACGGCTGGTCGCCGCGTTTCGCGCTGATGCGTCACGCCTGCATCTATGACAATGCCGCCGACCGCCAGCAGGCGCTGGACGCCATCCGGCGCCTGTTGTCGCAATTCGAGAACCTGTTCCGCAATGCCGGCGACGTGGTCAACGGCTTCCCCGCCGCACTGCCGCTGGATCAGATCGCGGGCCGCGAGCAATACGACCCCGAGATGCTGGAAGAGAACCTGATGTTCGGCTCGCCTGAAACCGCCATCGGCAAGCTGAAACAGTACGAGGACCTGGGCGTGAACGAGTTCATCTATTACGCCTCGATGGGGCTGGATCATGACGCGCAGAAACGATCGCTCAAGATGTTCTGCAATGAAGTCATGCCGGAATTCCGGTAATGGAGGATACCCCGATGAGTGAGGGCGTCAGCACCCGCCGTGACGGCCATGTTCTTGAGGTCACGCTGTCGCGCGGCAAGGTCAACGCCATCGACGTGCCAACCAGTCAGGCGCTGGCGGCGGCGTTTCAGGAATTGCACGAGGACAAGGAATTGCGCTGTGCGATCCTGACCGGTGGCGGCGACAAGATCTTCAGCGCGGGCTGGGATCTGAAGGCGCTGAACGCGGGCGAGATGCAGCTTGATAACTGGTGGGAGAGCGACGACTACGGCTTTGGCGGATTTACCGGCCTGACCGAAAACTGGGCGCTGAACAAGCCGGTGATCGCCGCGATCAACGGGTTGGCCATCGGCGGCGGGTTCGAGATGGCGATGGCTTGTGATTTGCTGATCGCCGCCGACCACGTGGAATTCGGCCTGCCGGAAATGCCGCTGGGCATCGTGCCGGATGCGGGCGCGTTGCAACGTTTGCCCCGGCGCATTCCACATAACATCGCGATGGAGATGTTCCTGCTGGGCCGCCGCATGTCCGCGACCGAGGCCGCCCATTATGGTCTGGTCAACAAGGTGGTGCCCAGGGAACAACTGATGGATGCGGCCCGCGAATGGGCGGCCTCGATCGCCTGGTCGGCGCCCTTGGCCATGCAATCGGTGAAAGAGGTTCAGCGCGAGATCGAATGCGTGCCGCTGGAACAGGCGTTCCACAAGATGCGCACCGACCCGATGCCGACCTATCGCAAGATGCTGAAATCCGACGATGCGGCCGAAGGCGTGGCCGCCTTTGTCGAGAAGCGCGAACCCAGGTTCAAAGGCGAATGATGTATCCCGATCCCTCATCCATCACCCGCGTCGCCAGTATCGGTGGCGGTCCCATCGGCGGCGGTTGGGCCGCGCATTTTCTGGCGCGGGGATATGACGTCACCAGCTATCTGCACGACCCGGCCGAGGAGGGGGCGTTTCGCACCATCCTTGATACCGCCTGGATCAGCCTGACCGCATTGGGGCTTGCTCCGGGCGCGTCGCTTGAACGGTTGCGCGTCGTTCATGACCTCGACGCGGCGGTCGAGGGGGCGGGGTTCATCCAGGAAAGCGCGCCCGAAAATCTGGCGATGAAACAGGCCCTTTATCACCGGCTGGGGCGCATCGTGCCCGAAACAGTGGTGATCGGCTCCTCGACCTCGGGCCTGATGATGACCGACATTCAGGCCAATTGCGAAACGCCGGGGCGCACGGTGATCGGGCATCCGTTCAACCCGCCCTATCTGCTGCCGCTGGTCGAGATTGTCGGCGGCGAGAAAACCGACCCGGCGGCGGTAGAATGGGCCGGCGAATTCTATCGCGTCGCGGGCAAGGCGCCGCTGATGATGAAAAAGGAGATCCCCGGCTTCGTGGCAACGCGGCTGCAAGAGGCGCTGTGGCGCGAGGCGCTGCACATGGTCGCCAATGGCGAGGCCACGCCCGAGGATATCGACATCGCGCTGATGAACGGCCCGGCGCCGCGCATGGTCAGCCAGGGGCAATGCATGGCGTTTCACGTCGCCTGCGGCGCGGGTGGTATGGCCACCAATCTGGATCAGTTCGGCCCGGCGCTGAAACTGCCCTGGACCCGGCTTGAGGCGCCCGAACTGACGCAGGAGTTGCGCGACCGCATGGTCGATGGTTGCAACGCCGTCGCCGGTGACCGGCATTTTGCCGACATGGCGGCACAGCGCGACCGCGAGATCGTTGCCGTGCTCAATGCCCTTCGCGCGGCGCGAGAGGCGCCTTAGAGCGCTTGTCCCCCGAATTGAGCGCGTGCAGGAAATCCGACAGGGTGCCGGGCCATGTCGGCGCGGTCTCGTTCGACGGCCAGGCTTCGCGATACTCTGACGGCCTGCGCCCGAAGAACTTGCTGAACGAATACGAGAAATGCGACAGCGTGTTGAAGCCGGAGGCGGTGGCGATCTCGCGTACGCTGAGTTCGGTGGCGATCAGCAGGACGCGAGCGTTCTGCAACCGGCGCAGCAGGCCGAACTGAACCACGGTGCAGCCCACATGTTTCTTGAACTGCCGCTCAAGCTGGCGTTGTGACACGTCCAGCGCGTCGGCGATCTGGGGCACGGTCAGCGGCTCTTCGATGTTGCGTTCGATCAGGGTCATCGCCTGCCGCACCAGCGGCAGGATCGATTCCGTCCCGCGCCCCATGGTCCGGCGCTGCGAGGACGATCCCTTGCGGATCGGGTTGTGCAGCATCTGGTCGGCGATCTCGCCTGAGAAACTGGCCCCGTGCGACTGCTCGATCAACCGCAGCATCAGGTCGACCCCCGCCATGCCGCCGGCGCAGGTCATGATACGTCCGTCGATGGTAAACAGTTGTTCGACAACGGAAATCTGGTCGAACTTCTCCTGAAATCCGTTGATCCAGGACCAATGCGTCGTGGCCTCCTTGCCATCCATCAGACCGGCGCGCGCGACAAGATAGCAGCCAAGCTCGACCGCGCAGATGCGCTCGCCCCGCCGGGCCCGCTTGCGCAGCCACGAGGCAAGCGCCTTGTTCTGGTAATGCTCACCGCCCCAGCTGGCCAGCACAAAGACCTGATCGGCCGGTGCGGTCTGGTCCGGCTCGACATCCAGCTGCACCCGCACCCCATTGCTGGCGCCAAGGTTCTGCCCGTCGAATGAGGTCACCTCCCACGAGAACAGCCGCTCGGAAGACAGGTAATTCCCGATCCGCATGGTTTCGATCATCGTGATCAGGGTCGTCAGGTTGAACCGTGGCACCACCACAAAAACCGAATGGATCTGGCCTCTCTCCTGAGGGGGCAACAAGTCGAGTTGCATGATATTTCCTGTCACTACATTTACTTGCACCTTATCAATATTTTTCGACATCAGCACCCTAAATACGGCGAATAATCGACAGTTTTTGGGGGGATCCGGCCAGCACACTGGAAAAAACAACAGGGAAATGATTGCATGAACCACGATGTCGTGCTGACCTGCGCCGTTACCGGCGCCGGGGATACAACCGGTAAAAGCCCGCATGTCCCGGTTACGCCCAAGGCGATTGCCGAGGCCGCGATCGAGGCCGCCAGGGCGGGCGCGGCTATCGTCCATCTCCATGCCCGCGACCCGGAAACCGGCCAGGGTTCGCGAGATCCGAAGCTGTTCAAGGAGATCGTCGACCGTGTGCGCGACAGCGGTACCGATGTGGTGATCAACCTGACCGCGGGTATGGGGGGTGACTGGATTTCCGACCCCGCCAACCCGGCCATGCCCGGACCGGGCACCGACATGATCGGGCCCGAGGCGCGATTGGCCCATGTCGAGGAATGCCGCCCCGATATCTGTTCGCTGGATTGCGGGACGCTGAATTTCTCGGACACCGACATGATCTACATCTCGACCCCGCCGACGCTGCGCCGGATGGCGGCGCTGGTGCAGGAATGGGGGGTGAAGCCCGAGCTGGAAGTGTTCGATCTGGGCCATATCCGTTTTGCCAAGGCGATGATCGCCGAGGGGCTGATCGACGCGCCGCCGATGTTCCAGCTGTGCTTGGGTATCCCCTGGGGCGCGGATCAGGATGTCGAAACCATGGTGGCGATGAAATCGCAACTGCCAGCGGGGGCCAGCTGGGCCAGTTTCGGCATCGGACGCGGCCAGATGCCGATGGCCGCCGCCGCCGTGGCGCTGGGCGGCAATGTCCGCGTCGGGCTGGAGGACAACATCTATCTCGATCGCGGTGTGCTGGCGACCAACGGCCAACTGGTGACCCGCGCGCGAGAGATTATCGAGCGCATGGGCGCCCGCCTGCTGACACCGAACGAGGCCCGCGCCAAGCTGAACCTGCGCGGGGCGGAGGGGTAAATGGCCGACGCGTTCTCTGGCGGCAGCCTGCGGATCGAAGGCGTGTCGAAATATTTCGGGGCGTTCCGGGCCGTCAACTCGGTCGATCTGGAAATCCGCAAGGGAGAGTTCCTGACCCTGCTGGGCCCTTCGGGCTCGGGCAAGACGACGCTGTTGATGATGATCGCGGGGTTTCTGGACATCACCAGCGGCGATATCGCGCTGGATGGAAGCTCGATCGCCGAAGTGCCCGCCGAGAAGCGCAACTTTGGCATGGTGTTTCAGGGTTATGCCCTGTTCCCGCATATGACCGTGCGCGACAATATCGGCTATGCGCTGAGCGTGCGCAAACGGCCCGAGGCCGAGATCCGGGCCCGTGTCGACGAGATGCTGGAACTGGTCCAGTTGCAGGATTTCGCCAACCGCAAGCCCGGCCAGCTCTCGGGCGGTCAGCAACAGCGGGTGGCGCTGGCGCGGGCGCTGTGTTTCGCGCCGCCGGTCCTGCTGCTGGACGAGCCGCTTGGCGCGCTGGACAAGAAATTGCGGGTCGAGGTGCAGGAACAACTCAAGGACATTCACCGCCGGGTCGGCACGACCTTCATCTATGTCACCCACGACCAGGAAGAGGCGCTGTCGATGTCCGACCGCATCGTCATCATGCGCGACGGCGCCATCGAACAGGTGGGCTCTCCGCAAGAGTTGTACGAGCGGCCCGCAACCCGTTTTGCCGCCAGTTTCCTGGGCAAGTCGAATTTCATTCACCAGAACGGCCGGGCCTATGCGCTGCGCCCCGAGAAGATCGACATTCACCTGGGCAGCGGTCACCCGCAGGCCCGTCGCAGCGGAACCATCACCAGCATCACCTATTTCGGGTCGATGCAGCGGATCATCGTCGAGACGACCGAGGCCGAACAGATCGAGGTGGATATCGACGTCTGGCGCAACCGGCAGCCCCTGCACGAGGGCGAGACCGTCGAACTGAGCTGGCAGGACGCGGCGGCGGTGGAGCTGAACGAAAGTTGAATGAGCATCCAAAGAACGCCGTTCAAGGCGTCACAACAATCGCCCGGCAAAGCCTTGGGCATCTGACACGGAGGACGAAATGCAAGACAAGCAATTCATGAAGGAAATGCTCACCGAAAGCGCCCATGCCTACAAGGAAGGGCGTATGGATCGGCGCACCTTTCTGGCGCTTTGCGGTGCCTCGGGTATCGCCATGAACGCCGTACTGGCGGGCGACGCGCAGGCGGCGGCTGACCATGTGGTGATGTGGAACTGGGGTGGCCAGTCGGTCGAATGCCACGGCTCGGCTATTGGAGAGGCCTTTACCGCGGCCACCGGCAAAGGGGTGAAATTCGACACTTCCGGCCCGCTCGAAGGCAAGATCAAGGAGATGGTGGACAGCGGCAACGTGACCGCCGATGTGGCCGATGCCGACCTGTTCAACGCCGTGTCGCTTGGGCCGACCGGGCATCTGGAGCCCATCGACTATTCCATCGTCAGCAAGGACAAGACCCTGCCGGGCTATGCGCTGGAACACGGGGTCTCGGTTATCCTTTATGGCTATGCCTTCGTCTATGACACCGAGGCCTATGGCGACAACCCGCCCAAGGATTGGAAGGACTTCTTTGACACCGCCAATTTCCCGGGCACGCGGTCGCTGTACAAATGGGCGAACGGCTCTCTCGAGGCGGCGCTGATGGCCGATGGCGTCGCCGGTGACGCGCTTTATCCGCTCGACATGGAGCGGGCGCTGAACAAGATCAAGTCGATCAAGGATGACAGCATCTATTGGGGCTCGGGTTCCGAAGTGCATTCGATGGTGGTCAACGGCGAGGTCACCATGGCCATGATCTGGCAGAACCGCGGCCGCAACATCGAAAACGATACCGATGGCCGCTTCAAGCTGGTCAACAACCAGGCCATGGCCATGCCCGGCGCCTATATCGTGCCCAAGGGCAACCCGGCGGGCCGCGAGGCGGTGATGCAGTTCATCGCCACCGCGCAGGAGGTGCCGGCGCAGCTCATGCTGCTCGACTGCCTTGGCATGACCCCGTCGAACCCGGCGGCCTTTGGCGAAATCCCCGAGGATCAGCAGCCCTATGCGATCACCTCGGCGATGAACATCGACAAGATCGTCTACAACGACCCGACATGGTGGGGCGAGAATGGCGGTGACGCGGTGAACGCCTTCCTCGAGGCGATCAGCTAGGGCCCTGAGGCCGCGCCTGTCGCCAGTGGTAGGCGCGGCCCTTCGGAACACGGACATGAACGCAGTGGCAAGACATATCCATCCCGGCTGGGCCATCATCGCGCCGCTTCTGGTGCTTGTGGTCGCGCTGTATCTCGGCCCGATCCTGAACATCATGTGGCTGAGCGTGACCGATCCCGAGCCGGGGCTGGGCAATTATCGCAAGCTTTATGAAAGCGACTCGCTGTTGCGGATCGTCTGGACCACCCTGCGCATCTGCGTGATCACGACCGTGTTCAGCGTGACGCTGGGCTATTCCATCGCCTATGCGATGGTGCACTGCCACCAGAGGCAGAAGAATTACATGCTGACCCTGCTGCTGGTCTCGTTCTGGATCTCGATCCTGGTGCGGACCTTTTCCTGGCTGATGCTGCTGGGGCGCAACGGGCTGGTCAACAACACGCTTGAGACACTTGGCCTGGTCTCGGCGCCGATCGCCTTCATGCGCAACGAGTTGGGGGTGCTGATCGGCATGGTGCATTACATGATCCCCTATGCGGTGCTACCGCTGCTGGTCAGCATGCAATCGCTCGATAGCCGGGTCATGGATGCCTCGCGCAATCTCGGCGCCAGCGGCAGCCAGACTTTCTGGCGCATCTACCTGCCGCTGACCCTGCCGGGCATCGTGGCCTCGACCCTTCTGGTGTTCATCCTCAGCCTCGGGTTTTACGTCACCCCGGCGGTGCTGGGTGGGGGCAAGGTGCTGATGGTGGCCGAATACATCTCGGTCCAGTTGCTCGTCACCCTGAAATGGGGCACGGCGGCGATGCTGGCTGTACTGATGCTGGCCGGGGTTCTGGCCATGCTCTGGATCATGTCGCGCTTCATGAAGCTCAGCGCCGTCTTCGGGGGCAGCACGCGATGAGACCTGGTCTGTTTTCGCTCTTCAACCGCGCCGGCGCCTGGGTGCTGCTGCTGTTCCTGGTGACACCGGCGCTGATCGCCATCCCGGTTTCACTGACGCCCAAACGGTTCCTGTCGATGCCCAAGGACGAGCTGTCCTTGCGGCATTTCCAACACCTCTTCACCAGCGAGGAATGGTTGTCGAGTTTCTTCCAGAGCGGGGTCATTGCCTTGTCGACCTCGGTACTGGCCACTTTTCTGGGCACGCTCTGCGCCATCGGCCTGTGGCGGGTCTCGTCCAAATACAGCGAGCTTGTGCGCGCTTTCCTGCTGCTGCCACTGATCATCCCCCAGATCATCTCGGCCATGGCCTTTTACCGGCTCTGGATCCCGCTGGGCCTCTTGGACAGCTATCCCGGACTGATCCTGGCCCATACGATCCTGGCAGCACCCATGGTCCTGATCACGGTCAGCGCCTCGCTCGCCACCTTTGACCCCCGGTTGGAACAGGCGTCAAAGAACCTCGGCGCGTCGAACTGGACCACGATGCGGCGGGTCATCCTGCCCTCGATCCGGCCCGGTGTCTTTGCCGGGGCACTCTTTGCCTTCATCCTGAGCTGGGATGAGATCGTCGTGACGCTCTTCATCTCCAAGTTCAGCGTCTACACCCTGCCGCGCCGCATGTGGAACGGCATCCGCGAGAACACCGACCCGACCGTGGCCGCCGCGGCCGTGGTTCTGATCGCCATCACGATCATCGCCTTCGTCGTCTCGGCCCTCCTGTCGCGGCGCAATGCAGGCGAGAGCCGAAGTTGAGAAAGGTTCCGACATGAACATGGAAACCAGCCACGAACATGAATTGCTGACCGCCACCGTTCGCAAGTTCGTGGAAACCGAAATGATGCCGCACGAGGACGAGGTCGACCGCCTGGGCCACGTCCCCGAAGAGATCGGCCGCCAGATCGAGGCGCGCGCGCACGAGCTTGGCCTGTTTGCCTGTAACCTGCCCGAAGAGGTCGGCGGCGGCGGTCTTGACCTGTCGGCGCAGCGCATCATCGAGCAGGAATTCGGCAAGACCACCCATGCCCTGCACAGCTGGGCCGCGCGGCCGACCGAGATCCTGCTGGCCTGCGAAGGCGAACAGCGCGAGAAATACCTGCTGCCCTGCGTGCGCGGCGAGAAACGCGAATTGTTCGCCCTGACTGAGCCCGACGCCGGGTCGGATGCGATGGGCATGAAATCGAACGCCCGGCGTGATGGCGACGACTGGATCCTGAACGGCTCCAAGCATTTCATCTCGGGCCCCTGCATGCCCGATTTCGCCATCGTCTTCGCCGCCACCGGTGCCGATGACACCCCGCGCGGGCCGCGCAAGCGCGTCACCGCCTTTCTGGTCGATGTGGGCACACCCGGTTTCGTCTGTCGCGAGGGCACCAGATCGGTCAGCTATCGCGGCTACAAGACGTTTGAGCTGCATTTCGACAATGTCCGCCTTGGCCCCGGCCAGATCCTGGGCGAAGAGGGCAGGGGGTTCGAGATTGCCGGTCAGTGGCTGGGCATGGGGCGCATCTGGGTTGGCGCTTCCTGCTGTGGCAAGGCCGAGCGCATACTGGACATGGCGACGGAATGGGCTGCCAATCGCCGTCAGTTCGGCCAGCCGATCGGGTCCTTCCAGGCCACCGGATTCCGGCTGGCCGACGGGGCGATGAACCTGCGCGCTGCCAACCTGATGGTGACGGATGCGGTTGCCCGCCACCAGTCGGGCCGGATGGCCGATCAGGACGCGGCGATGGTCAAGGTGTTCTGCTCGGAAATGCTGGGCCGGATCGCCGATGACGCGGTGCAGATTTTCGGCGGCATGGGGCTGATGGAGGAATTGCCGGTTCAACGCCTGTGGCGCGACAGCCGGCTGGAACGGATCTGGGACGGTACCAGCGAGATCCAGCGCCACATCATCACTCGTGCGATGCTGAGGCCGCTTGGTGCATGAGGCCGGCGCAGCGTGAGAATTTCCGGCGCCTTCTGACACCGCGCCATATCGCCTTTGTTGGCGGGCGCGATGCGGCGATTGCCATTCGCGAGGCGCGCAGGCGCGGCTTTGCCGGGCGGATGTGGGCGGTGAACCCCAAACGTGACACGCTGGAAGGGGTGGCTTGCGTTCCCACCATCGCCGATCTGCCCGAGGCCCCCGATGCGGTCTATCTGGCCATCCCTGCCGCCGCGGTTACGGGCGCGCTGGGGCAATTGGCGGCGATGGGCGCGGGCGGTGTTGTCTGCTTCTCCGCCGGGTTCAAGGAAACCGGCGACGCGGCCGCCGAGCGGGCGCTGATCGCGGCGGCGGGCGACATGGCGCTGATCGGGCCCAATTGTTACGGGCTGATCAACTATGTTGGCAATTCGGCGCTGTGGTCGTTTGAACATGGCGGTTGGTCGCCGGGATACGGAGCCGCGATCATCACTCAATCGGGCATGTTCTCGTCCGATATCACCATGAGCCAGCGCTCGCTGCCGATGGCCTATATGGTGTCGGCGGGCAATCAGGCGGTTCTGGGGCTCGAGGATTTTCTGAACGCTTTTGCGAGTGACCCGGCGGTGCGCGCCATCGGCCTGCATATCGAGGGTTTGCAGGATGTCGCCCGGTTCGAGCGCGCAGCACTGCGGGCGCTGGATCGCGGTGTGCCGGTCGTGGCGCTGAAATCCGGCAGTTCCCGGATCGGGTCGACACTGACGATCAGCCATACCGGCTCGCTGTCCGGGGCGAACGAGCTTTACGAGGCGCTGTTTGCACGCTGCGGCGTGATCTCGGTAAGCAACCCGTCGCAGTTTCTGGAAACGCTCAAGCTCTTGTGCGTGACCGGCGCGCCGCGCGGTGCGAGGGTGGCGGGGTTCACCTGTTCAGGCGGTGGGGCCACGATGCTGGCCGATCATGCCGAAAAGATCGGCCTGAGCTTTCCTGCCATTGAGGGCGCAGATCGCGCCGAACTGAAGGCCTTTCTGCCCGAGATCGCCACAGTCTCGAACCCGCTGGACTATACGACGCCGATCTGGGGTCAGGCCGAACACACTTATCCGGTGTTTTCCCAAACGCTGAGGGCGGTGGCGCCTGATTTCACCGTGCTGGTACAGGATTACCCCGCCTTGGGGCTGGACGATTCCAAGGTATTCTATCTGAACGACGCCAGTGCCTTTGCCCGCGCCGCCACTGAACAACAGGTGCCTGCCGCGATCCTGGCCACCATTCCCGAGAACATGGATATCGAGACCCGCCAGATGCTGATCGAACAGGGCGTCGCCCCGATGCAGGGCATTCACGAGGCTCTGAACGCCATCCGTGACGCGGCAGGCTGGAGCGCGGCGCGGGCGCGGATCCTGTCCGCCAAGCCCGCGCCACTGCTGCCTCCGCAAGCCCCAGCCAACTTGGTTGGGCAGACCGAAGATATCGGCAAGGACTGGCTGTGCGGAGCAGGGGGTGCGGTGCCCGAGGGCCGTGCTGTTACCGCCCGGGAGGTGGAGAGCGCGGCAGCGGAAATCGGCTTTCCGGTCGCGCTCAAGATGATGAGCCCGCGCCTGGCCCACAAGACCGAGGCCGGGGCCGTCGCGCTGAACCTTGCCAACCCGGTCGAGTTGCAAGCGGCGCTTGCGCAAATGCCCGGCGCGGTCGCCGCCTATGACCCGGATGCGGTCACCGACCGTTTCCTGGTCGAGGCAATGTCGCCGCCCCCGCTGGCCGAGCTGATCCTGACCCTGCGGCGCGACCCGCAGTTCGGGCATGCGCTGGTGCTTGGCAGCGGCGGCGTTCTGGTCGAGCTTCTGCGCGATGCGGTGACATTGCTTCTGCCCTGCAGTGTCGATGAGGTGAAGCAGGGGCTAGAGGGGTTGCGCCTGGCCCCGCTGCTCGGCGGATATCGTGGGCGCCCTGCCGCCGATCTGGCGCAGGTTGCTGGCGCTATCCACGCCCTGTCGGATGCCTATCTGCAAGACTGCGCCGAGATCGCCGAGGTCGAGATCAACCCGCTTTTCGTCTATCCTGACCGGGTGGTGGCCATCGACGTGCTGTTGCATCGCGTGGCCGGGGACTAGCCATGCGCATTCCAAACCCGGATCTGGCCGTCGATGACAGCAACAAGCAGCGCTGGAACAGGCCCGCCCACCGGCGCCACGGGTTCCATAATGCGCATCACCTGTTCCGGCGCACGCTGATGGTGCGGTCGCGCAATGTGCTGCCGTTGGTGCCGTCTCCGATCGACCTGCCGGCGGCCTTGCCGGAGCTGCGCGCGCTGCTGGCGCATCCGGCTTTCTCCGCCCTTTGCTGCCTGAGTGGCGACGCTCTGATCTTCGAGGACGCAGCGGATGATTTCAGCCCGGCAGCGCCGCATTCGATCCAGTCGGTGACCAAGCTGCATATCCACCTGATCTTTGGCCGCCTGTTGGCACAGGGACTGGTTTCGCTTGATGCGCCCGTTGCGGCCTACTTGCCGGAGATCGGTAGCGGCTATGCGCATGCGCCGGTGGGCGCATTGCTCGACATGGCGGTACACAACGATTTCTCCGAGGATTATTCTGATCCGCAATCGGATTGTTATACCGAGGAAATCGCGCTTGGCTGGCGTCTGCCGCCCGAAGGTGCGCCCGAGCCGAGCCTGGCCCTGTTTGCCGCCGGGATCACCGGGTTCCGGCCCGGCCCGCCACCTGCGCTCGCCGAATACAAGTCGGCCAATACCGATGTGCTGACCCTGATTGCGGCGGCGGTGTCACCGGTGCCGCTGGCTCGGATGGTTGAGGAAATCGCCGATGCGGCGGGATATGAGGGCGCGTTTCACATCAGTCTTAGTCCCGAACACCTGCCCGCTTTTTCCGGGGGAGGTTGCCTGAGCGCCCGCGACCTGGCGCGGTTCGGGCTGCTGTTTGCGGGGATTTCGGACAACGCCGCCTATCCGAATGCCGAGTTCCTGCGTGCCTGTCTGGGGCGCATCGCGCCACGGCTGGCGCCGCCGCGCGACTGGCTGCGCTATTCGGGGCACCTGATGACCGACGGGCGCCTGTTGGGCCATGCCGGCTATGGCGGGCAGTTCCTGCTCGTCGATAGCGAAACCGGAACCTCCTGTGCGCTGCTCAGCGTGCTGGAAAACGATTCCGGATACGATATGGACTATATGTCCCAGGTGGCATTCTGCCTGAAGCGTGTTTGCGAATATCTGGCCTGAGCGCGAGACACCCAAAGGCAGGCCAATGCGGTCCATCAATTGGGAGCCGGACGAGGCATTGCTTGCCCGTCTGCGCCGACGGGGGTACTCACTCCACCTGCCGCCATGGAGGGAATCGATGTCCGCGACCATCCGGATCGCCATTACCAGCATTTTCGTCGGTGCTCTTGTTCTGGGCATCAAGACGCTGGCCTGGTGGCTGACGGGGTCTGTCGCCCTGCTTGCGGATGCGCTGGAGAGTACCGTCAATGTCGCAACGGCCATCGCGGCGCTCATTGCCATCCGTATCGCAGCACGACCGGCGGACGCTTCTCATCCCTACGGGCACCACAAGGCCGAGTTCTTCAGCGCCGTGCTGGAGGGGGTGATGATCATCGTCGCCGCGCTGCTCATCCTGCGCGAGGCCTATGCGGGGTTTCTGGCCCCCCGGGCGATGGATCTGCCGATCGAGGGGCTGCTGGTCAACGGCGCCGCAACGGTGATCAATTCGGTCTGGGCCTTGGTTCTGGTGCGGCGTGGTCGCGCCGCCCGCTCTCCGGCGCTGGTGGCGGATGGCAAGCATCTCTTTGCCGATGTGATCACCTCGGCAGGGGTGGCGCTGGGGATATTGATGGCCATCGTCACCGGCTGGTGGCTGCTTGATCCGCTGATGGCGGCGCTGGTCGCGGTCAACATCCTCTGGTCCGGCTTTCACCTCGTGCGCCAGTCGCTCAGCGGGTTGATGGACGAAGCGGTGTCAGAGGATACGCTGGCCAGGGTGCGCGACATCATTTCCAGAGAGGCAGGCGGCGCGGTCGAGGCGCATGATCTCAGGACCCGGCACGCGGGGCAGGCCACCTTTATCGACTTTCACCTGGTGGTCCCGGGCGAGACTACGGTGTTCGATGCGCATGAGATTTGCGACCGCGTCGAAGCGGCGCTGAAAGAGGCCGTGGAGGGCGCCAAGATCACCATCCATGTCGAACCCGAGCACAAGCAGAAACACTCTGGCATCGTCGTACTCGACTGAACCCGATAGGGCGCCACGCCTCAGGTGCGATAGGTTGTCCGTATCCTCCGGTTCTCGGGGTCGTTCGACGCAGTCTCGACAAGCCACTCGCTGAACTTGCGCGCATCAGGATGGTCGCGGCCTGTCTCGGGTGAGATCAGATAGAACGCCTCTTGCAGGGGGGCCTCGATCTCGAAGGGGGTGACCAGGCGCCCGCGTTCGATCTCGACGCCCAGCATCGAGGATCGCGCCAGCGCCACCCCGCCCCCGCGCGCCGCGAATTCAAAGGCCAGCAGCGAGGTATCGAATTGCAGACCCTGACCGGAGTTCACCCCGGTCGTCTGGGCATAACGTAGCCAGTCGGCCCAACCTTCCTCGTAACCCAGAACATGCAACAGGCGTTGATGGACAAGGTCTTCTGGCTGCCGAAGCGCCCGTTCCCCGTCCAGCAACGCGGGGGCGCATACCGGTTTGATCACCTCCCATGTCAGCCGCTCGGCCGTGTAGCCCGGCCATCTGCCGGTGCCGTACTGAATGTCGAGGTCGAACCGCTCGTTGTCGAACTGGTCGCCCCAGACGCTGGACACCAGCCGCACCTCGGTCTCCGGGTGACGGTCGAAGAAGCCCTGAAGCCGGGGCGCGATCCAGTTGACCGAATAGCCCACCGGGGCACGGACGGTCAGAACCTCGGACCGCCTGAGGCCGAACACCTCTTCGGTGCCCGCCGCCAGACGTTCGAACCCGTCGCGGACCTTCGGCAGATAGGCGGCGCCGACCTTGGTCAACACCAGGCTCCGGGGTTTGCGCTCGAACAGGGGTTCACGCAGGTAATGCTCCAGCAGCTTGACCTGTTTGCTGATCGCGGCCTGGGTCAGGTTCAGTTCCTGCGCGGCGTGGGTGAAACTCAGATGCCGAGCGGATGCTTCGAAGGCACGCAACCATGTCAGATGGGGAAGTCGTCGGGTGCTCATGGCCAACTCATGCATAACTCTTTTGTGGTTATAGGGGGATTATCCGTCGCTTGAAAGCCGGGAATGATCTGCCGCAGAGTAGCCGCGAAGGATCGAGGAGGGCTGGTCTTGCAGCAGGAACATATCGACGGTGTCGACCCCAACCGCCTGAGTCGCATTTCGCGCTGGATGGAGGGGCACGTGCGCAACAGGCGCCTGAGCGGTCTGGCGGTGCAGATCGCGCGGCGGGGGCAGGTCGTCTTTTCAGAGCAGGCCGGCCATGCCGACGCGGCGATCGGGCGGGCGGTGGCGCCGGATACGATCTGGCGCATCTATTCGATGACCAAGCCGGTGACCTCGCTTGCCCTGTTGATGCTGTACGAGGAAGGGGCGTTCCAGCTTGATCAGCCAGTCGCCGATTTCCTGCCCGCCTTTGCCGATCCGCTGGTCTGGAAGGGGGAGGGGCATGCCCTGAACGAGACCGAACCCGCGCGGCGACAGATCACCATCCACGACCTGCTGACGCATCAGGCCGGGATCGTCTATGGCGACCCGCAGGGAAACGCGTTGGAGCAGGCCTTGTCGGCGGCGGGCCTCGATTTCGACCGTCGATTTGCCACCATGGCCGAGGCGGTCGAGGCGCTGGCGGCTTTCCCGCTGGCCTTTCACCCCGGTGCGCGGTGGTTCTATGGGTTGTCGACCGATGTTCTGGGGCACCTGATCGAGGTCATCAGCGGCCAGACGTTGGGCGGTTTTCTCAGGTCGCGGATCTTCGATCCACTTGGCATGACCGATACCGGCTTTTCGGTTCCCGAGGACAAGGCAGGACGATTGGCGACGCTGTATGATCACGCCGACGGGGGATTTGTACCGTCGGCCAGTCAGGATCGCTGCCGCGCGCCGGTCACGCTGGAAAGCGGCGGCGGCGGGCTGGTTTCGACCATGGCCGATTACCAGCGCTTCGCGACCATGCTTTTGCGGCGCGGCGCATATGAGGGCGGACACCTGCTTGGGCGCAAGACCTTTGACCTGATGGTGTCGAACCAGATGGGCGGCGATCTGGCCAGTCGGGGGCAGGCGCATTTCAGCGAAACGAGCTTCGAAGGGATCGGCTTTGGCCTGGGCGTGTCGGTGATGCTGGACCCGGTCCGCGCCAGGATCGTCGGCTCACCCGGCGAATTCGCGTGGGGCGGCATGGCGTCGACCGCGTTCTGGGTGGATCCGGTCGAAGAGATGACCGTGATCCTGATGACGCAGCTGATCCCCTCCAGCGCACATGCGCTGCGCCGCCAACTCAGGGTGCTGAGCTATCAGGCGTTGATCTGAACCGCATCGCGTACGGGCTCAGGCGGTTGCCAGCGCGATAACGCCGACAAGAACAAGGCTCGCCGCCCAGACCCGGTCAAGATTGAACCAGCTTTTCGACAGAAAGCTCAGGCCAAGCCAGCGATAGACAGCCCATGCGGCCGCACCACCCGCGGCGATCATCGCGGCCGTATGGGCAAGGGCAACCGTGAACGCGATGCCTACGCCGCGCGACATCAGCGATCCGGCGGCGGCGTGGCCGGTATCCAGTTCGTCGGCCCGGCAAAGGCCCAGGTAGATCGGGACCAGCATCAGCGCGGCGCCATGGGCGAGCGCGACCAGAAAGGACCACAAGGCCAATCGGCCCGGCCGGACCCGTGCAAGAAACCGGGGGTGACGCTGGCTTACGAAAATCCAGACCCCCAGCGCAATTACCACAAGTCCGGCGCCCAGCCGGATTTCGCGCTGCCAGTCGATCAGCAAGGTCAGCACGGCGAACGGCATCAGGATGGCCAGCATGGCCGCAAGATGCCCCAGCGCTATCGCCACAAGGGCACGCCCCAGCGCGCCGCTGCGGCCTTCCATCAGCGCGGCGGAGACCGCCAGCGGCCAGCCCATGCCCGGGTTGAGCCCGTGATAGAGCCCGCTCCCCACCACGGCGAGCCAGAGACCCGCCGCAGTGTCGGTTATCGCTCCCAAGGATCAGGCCGAGGGATAGCAGAAGCTGTCGGTCGAGCAGTCGCCCCCCTCAAGCCGGATCTGGTGGCTGCGATACCCTTCCGGGAACTCGACGAAGAAATCCTTGTCGAGCGTCAGACCGCCGTTTTCGCCGACATCCGCCTTGACCATCGCGCCGCCGCGTTCGCCGGGATAGAACTGATCGTCCCAGGTGGAATACAGCGAATTGGTCCAATAAACCCGCTTGCCGTCGCGGCTGATCTCGACCATCTGAGGCCCATAGCCAAAGGTTTTGCCACTGGGATGGGCGGTCTTCTTGACGATGCCCCCGATTTCGACCTTGCCGGCCAATGTCGGGTTCATCGGGTCCGACACATCGTATTGATGCATCTCGCCGGTGCCCCAGCAGGCGACGTAGAGGTATTTGTCGTCCAGCGACAGGTCGATATCGGTGACCAGCGGAGGTACCGCCGAGAAGCCCTTTAGCAGGTCGGGCAGGTCGTCGGGATCCGCTGGTTGCGGCGGAATGGTGATTGTCTTCTTGGCGTGCCATTCGCCACCTTCGCGCCACCAGGTCCAGATCGAGCCTTCGAGGTTGGTGGTGTCCACAACGACGCCACAGAACCCGTATTCCTTGACCGGATCGTGGGCAGGGCGGATTTCCAGCGCCATCTGGTGATTTTCGCCCAGGTCGATGGTCTGGACATTCTTGCGCTCGCGCAGGTTCCAGAAATGAATTCTATGGCCATACTTGTTGGACAGCAGATCCTCGGCGACGATACCGTTTTCGAATTGCGGCGGCAGGCCCCATTCGGAACTGACCATGTAGTCGCGCGGCAGGTTCCACCAGAAGTCGTATTGCTTGTCCTGCGGGCCGCGGTCGATCTCGTAGCGGCCGATCACGTCGAAGGTTTCGCAATCCATGATGAAGATGCCCGGCGGACCGTCGGTGCCGTCCGGCCCGCCGCCGCCCAACGTCGAGACATAGATACCCTCGGGGCCGCAATGGATCGTGTGCGGGCGGGAATAGCCGGTCTTGGCAAAGACCTCTTCGGGTTCGATGATCTTGTGGATCTTGGCGTCCAGGGGATCTTTCACATCGACCACATAGATGCGGGACGAGCGGATTCCGGGAATGATCAGGTAGCGTCGTTCCAGGAAGGCATGGCCTGTCAGGGGGGAAAGCGCCGAGGAACAGGCGTTCCAGCCGAAATGGTGAAACTCGTCGCCCTTGTTGGGCATGATCAACTGGTGAACGATCTGTCCGAATTTCTCCGAGCTCGGATCAACGTCGACGACAGCCAAGCCGTCGGGCTTCGATGCATCGGGGCTGAGCATCAAGGTGAAGGCCAGTTTCTCGACCGGCCCCTCCATGGCCAGCTTGGCCGAAGGGTAAAATGTCGGATCGGGTCTCAAGGTCATGGTATTTCCTCCCTTTTTATCAAAATATCAATAAGTTGCCGTAAGTTCCTTGTTTCTATTTCCGGGCTTCCCGCAGCTGTCCTTCGGGGTTCGCTGCCGCCCATCCCGCCGACCGTAACACGAAAATCACTGTGGGTCAGCCGTTCGCTGTTGGAAGGGTCGCATCGTCCAGATGGCAGGCGATGGACAGTCCGCCCGGTAACGTCCGCAGTGGCGGTGCGACGCGGTCGCAGGTGCCGCTGATGGTATGGGTGCATCGGTTGGCAAAGGGACAGCCCTTGGTCCCGATGACGACGCTGCCGGCGCTGGCGGCCTTGGCTTCGCCGGTATCGGCCACCCCTTCCAGCCAGCCTTGCCGCATCTCGGGCACCGAGGAAAGCAGCAGCTTGGTATAGGGATGGAACGGTGGGCCGAAGACGGCCTTGGATGGTCCTTTCTCGATTACACGACCAGCATAGAGCACGACCACCTCGTCGGCGAAAGAGGCGACCGTGGACAGGTCGTGGCTGATGAACATATAGGCGACGCCCAGTTTGTCCTTGAGCGATTTCAGAAGTTCGATCACCCCCGCCGCGACGACGGTATCCAGCGCCGAGGTGACCTCGTCACACAGGATCACCTTGGGGTCGGCAGCCAGCGCGCGGGCGAGGTTGATCCGTTGTTTCTGGCCCCCTGACAGTTCACCGGGAAAGCGCGAGGCAAAGCTCCGCGGCAGGTCGACGAGTTCCAGCAAGTCACCCACCTTGTCCGCCCGCGCGCGTCCCTTGAGCCCCTGATAGAACTCCAGCGGGCGGCCCAGGATATCTCCGATCCGCTGGCGCGGGTTCAGTGCCGTGTCGGCCATCTGAAAGACGATCTGGCAATCCCTGAGCGTTTCGCGGGGTCGGTCTTTCACGCTGGGAGCAGCGATCTTCCCATTAAGCTTGATCTCGCCCTCTCGCAGCGGCGTAAGGCCTGCGACGACACGCGCCAACGTGCTTTTCCCGCAGCCGCTTTCACCGATCACCCCCACGACCGATGCCGCAGGGACATCAACTGATACATCCGACAGGATGGTCAGCGCCCCGTAGCCCGCCGTGATGTTTCGCGCGGAGATGACGGGCGCTTGCGCCGCGCTGGCGTCAACGTGGTCGACCAGATGCGGCGCGGGCCGGACGGCATCCATCAGCGTGCGGGTATATTCGTGCTGCGGGTCATGCAGGATCTGCGCGGTTGGTCCTTCCTCGACCATTTCACCGTTCTTCAGCACAAGAATTCGATCCGCCACCTGCGCCACGACCGCCAGGTCGTGAGTGACATAGATTGCTGCCGTTCCCTGATCGCGGATGATGTCCTTGAAGGCTTTCAGAACCTCGATCTGGGTGGTTACGTCCAGCGCGGTGGTGGGTTCGTCCAGGATCAGCAAATCCGGCCCGCAGGACATGGCCATCGCCGCCATCAGGCGTTGCAATTGCCCGCCCGAAACCTGGTGGGGGAACTTGTCGCCGACGGTTTCGGGGTTCGGCAGATCCAGCTTGCGGTATAGATCGACGGCGGTGGCGGTCAGGGTCGCGGCATCGCCCGCGCCATGCCAGAGCGGCGCCTCGATCACCTGCTTGCCGATCCGCAGTGCCGGATTGAAGCTGGCCGCCGCCGATTGCGCCACATACGAGACTTCGTCACCGCGCAGCGAGTGACGGTCATGCGGAGACAGTTTCATGATGTCCCGCCCATTGAGCCAGATCTCACCGCCCGAGATGCGGCAGCCGGGACGTGCAAAGCCCATAGAGGCCAGCGAGATCGTTGATTTTCCCGACCCGCTTTCTCCGATCAAGGCCAACACCTCGCCCTTGGCTACGTTGAGTGACACGCCCTTCACGATGGGGACATAGCTTCCCCCGGGCGGGCGACCTTCCACGCGCAGATTCTTGATAGTCAGGATGTCGCTCATTGGTCGATCTTCTCCAGAACGGTTTCACCCTGCTGGCGCTGCTGGAACCAGTCGACAAGCAGGTTCATGGCGACGGTCAGCGAGGCGATGCAGGCGGCCGGGATCAGCGCGGCGGAGGAGCCGAGGAACAGCCCGCCCACGTTTTCCTGCACCATCAGGCCCCAGTCCGCGGCGGGTTCCTGCACGCCCAGACCAAGGAAGGAGAGGCCAGACAGGAACAGGATGGAAAAGGTGAAGCGCAGGCCGAATTCCGCGATCAGAGGCGCCATCGAGTTTGGCAGGATCTCGCGGGTCAGGATCCACCAGGTGCCTTCGCCGCGGGCACGGGCGGCCTCGACAAAATCCATCACCCCGATGTCATAGCCCAATGCGCGCGACACCCGGAATACGCTGGTGGACAGGACCAGACCGACGGTCAGCACCAGAACCGTGATCGAGGTGCCGAATGCGCCGATCACCACCAGCGCCAGCAGGGTCGAGGGGAAGGCCATGAAGGCCTCGACGATGCGGCTGACCACGATGTCGAACCAGCCCTTGAGGATGGCAGCGGCAAAGCCCAGCGTGACGCCAAATGTAAAGGAAATGACCGTCGTGATCAGCGCAAGCAGAAGCGTCGTGCGCACCCCGTAGATCAGACGCGAGAAGACGTCACGCCCCAGTTTGTCTGTCCCCAAGAGTCCGCCTTCGCCAATTGGTGCAAAGGTCGTTCCCGAGATGATCTCGGCCTCGCCATGAGGGGCGATCCAGGGACCAAAGAGGGCCAGCACTAGCCAGAACAGCAAGACAGAGGCCGCGATGGTGGCGGTCCAGGTCAGGCGCAGACCGGCAAAGACCGAAGCACGCGGCTTGGCGAATTCGGTTGCGTCGCTCATTTCGGATACCTCAGGCGCGGATTGGCCATGATGGACAGGACATCGGCCAGCAGGTTCAACAGGATATAGACGGCGCCGAAGATCATGGCGCAGGCCTGGATCAGCGGGATGTCCCGCAGGGTGACACCATCGACCAGCAGACGGGTCAGGCCCGGGACGCCAAACACGGTTTCGACGATGATCACGCCTGAGACCATGTAGCTCAGGTTCAGGGCGATCACGGTCAGGATCGGGGACAGCGCATTTGGCAGGGCGTGCAGCACCACAAGGCGGCGTTTCGGCAGGCCCTTGAGCGCGGCCATCTCCATATAGGGAGATGTGAAGATGTTGATCACCGAGGAGCGTGTCATCCGCATCATATGTGCCAGCACCGCAAAGCTGAGTGTGGCGACGGGCAGGGCAAGCGCGCGGAAATTCTGCCAAAAGTCGAAATAGGGCCGTGTGTTGGCCGAGGCGGAAAGCCATTTCAGCTCGACCGCAAAGATCTTCATCAGGATCAGGCCTATAAAGAATTCGGGCACCGCGATCAGAGCGAGCGTGGTCATCGCCAGTGTCTTGTCGACCCGCCCGCCGGCGCGCATCGCCGACCACAGACCCAGCGCCAGCGACAACGGCACAGAGATGGCCGCCGCCAACAGCGCCAGCCGCAGCGTGTTCCACATTCGGCTTTCGATCATGTCGGCCACCGGCCGCTTCGTCGCCAGCGAGGTGCCCAGGTCCCCCTGGACCATGCCGCCCAGCCAGTCGAAATAGCGCACGATCGCGGGGCGGTTGAGGCCCATCTCCTCACGCAAGGTCGCGAGCGCCTCTTCGGTTCGGCTTTGGCCCAGAATGGCTTCGGCCACGTCACCGGGAAGAATCTCGGTGGCGCCGAAAATTATGATGGATGCCAAGAGCAAGGTGAGCACACCCTGCGCCAGACGGGTCAGAATGATCCGGTGCACCTTGTTCCTCCCTTCAAGGCTGCCGGTATATTCGGCCCAAGCCCGGGTTCGGACAAACAACCATAGCAACCCGAATGGGGTCGTTTTCGTTATGGCAACGGCATGCGTTTTCGACCTTCTGGGGCAATGACCGGTTTTTTGTTGTTTGTCGGGGCGGTTTGCGAGGCAGCAAAACGGAGTGGACCTGCAAAGGACCAAGACCATGCCTGCCAAACTCTTGCTCATCGTTCTGGGCGGTGTTCCTTCCAGGGACTTCCGTCGGTTGTTCGGCAATCTCGAAGGACTTGTCGCTTCGGGGGGGGGCCGCATAAGTCGCATGCATTCGGTGCTGCCATCGACGTCGTCGGCTTGCTATGCCTCGATGCACACCGGCTTGCCGCCGTATCGGCATTGTGTTGTCGGCAACAAGCATAGGCGGCGACTGGAGGTGCCGGGCGTGTTCTCGGAACTGGCGGGCGCAGGGAGAAAAACTGGCGCCGTGGCGCTGAGCTGGTGGAGCGAGTTGTTCGACCGGATGCCCTTTGACCCTGTGCGTGACATCGAGAGCGACAGCGCATTTGGCCCGATACATCACGGTCGGTTTCACACGATGGCGGATGTGACCGATGCAAACCAGATGAGCCCTTCGGATGCCGATCTCTTTGTCGCCCTGACCTATCTTTGCGAGGCGAATGGCCTGGATTACGGATTGCTGCATACGTCGACGCTCGACAGCATGGGACATCGCTTTGGCCACGGACGAAAGGAAATGAGCGATGCCTGTTATTATCTGGATGCGGCCCTGGCGCCCTATGTGACCCGCTGGCGCGAGCTGGGGTATGACGTCATTGTCACCGCCGATCACGGGCAGGACGATCTTGGCCATCACGGTGGCGCCGGAGAAGATCAGCAGGATGTGGCCTCGTACTATTTCGGCACCAGCGCTCTGCCATCCGAAGATGTCCTGTTGGACCAGCTGGCGCTTGCTCCTTCGATCCTGACGAGGATGGGGGTCTCTGTTCCCGAAGGTATGACGGGCGCTTCGTTCCTGTCTCGCTGAAGGAGCGGATGCAATGCATAACCACAGTTATGGCAAAGTCATGAAATCGGTTGTTTGTGCCACGCACGCGCGCCCCGCACTCTTTGCGGCATAGCGGGGACTGCCCGTCATCGGTCATCTGGGAGGTAATGACATGTCCGACATCGACAGCCTGGTACGGCAATACAAGGCCGGCGCGCTCAGCCGCCGCGGCTTTTTCAAACGCGCAGGCGCCTTTGGCCTGCTGATGCCTGCGGCAAGCAGTATCCTCACTATGGCTGGCCCGGCACATGCCGAAGAACCCAAGCGCGGCGGCTGGCTGCGGATCGCGCAGGGCAACACCGACAATACGCTGGAACCAGTGCGTATGGTCGACACCGATGACGGCATTTACTCGAACTGCGTGTATCAGCGCCTCACCCGGTTCGCTCCGACACTGGAGGTCGAGGGCGACGCGGCCGAGGAGTGGAGCGTGAATGCACAGGCGACCGAGTGGAGTTTCAAGCTGCGCGGCGGCCTGACCTTCCACAACGGCCAGTCGGTGACAGCGGCTGATGTGGTCGAAAGCCTGTCGCGGCATATCGCCGAAGGTTCGGAATCTCCCGCCAAGGCACTGCTTTCCACCGTTACGGCAATCGAGGCGCCGGATGCCTCGACCGTCAAGATCACCCTGTCCTCGGGCAATGCCGACCTGCCGGTAATCATGTCGGACTATCACCTTGCCATTCATCCGGCGGGGCACACCGATTTTGCCAATGCGATCGGGTCCGGTCCGTTCAAGGTGATGGAGTTCATTCCGGGTGAGCGTGTCGTTCTTGAGCGCTTTGACAACTACCACGAAGAGGGCAAGCCCTATCTCGACGGGATCGACTTCATCCCGGTTCCGGACGCTAATGCGACGCTCAGCACATTGCTGGCCGGTGACGTGGACGCCATCCGCGATGTGCCCGCCTTTGCGGTGGAACAACTGAGCGGCAATGATGCGATCACACTTTACAACACGCCCACGGGTGGCTTCACCAACATCGTCATGATGGTTGACCGGGCGCCGACGGACAACGCGGATTTCCGCAAGGGGATCAAGCATGCGCTGGATCGCGAACTGATCCTGAACCAGGTGTTCAAGGGCATCGGCACGATTTCGGCCGACACGCCGATCGGACCAACCTACAAGTACTGGTGCAAGGATGTGATGCCCGCCGAATACGACCTGGACAAGGCCAAGTTCTATTTCGACAAGGCCGGGGTCAACGCTGTCGAACTCTACACCTCGGAGACCGCCGGCAGCACGGCCAACGACATCGCGCTGACCTTCCAGCAATCCGCGAAGGGCGCTGCCGATATCAAGGTCATCAAGACCCCTTCGGACGGGTATTGGTCGAACATCTGGATGCAGAAGCCGATGACCATGTCGGGCTGGCAGGCGCGACCCACCGTGGACGCCTTTCTGACCATTGCGCACATGAAAGGTGGCAGCTGGAACGAAACCATGTGGGGTTCGGATGCGTTCGATGCCATGATCCTTGCCGCGCGTGCCGAACTGGACGAAGGCAAACGCGCCCAGATGTATTGCGACATGCTGCACATGATGAATGATGACGGCGGGTTCGTGAACCCTGTCTTCCAGAACCAGCTTGAGGCGACCGCGAAGAACGTCATGGGCTATACGCCGCATTCGGTCGGTGCGATGGGTGGATTTGGTCAGACCTTGCGCAACGTCTGGCTCGCCTGATCCGGATCACTCACCGTCAGTGACACCAGCAGACTGACCCCTGGCCGCCGGTCGACCCGGACTGGCGGCCGTTTTCTTGCGTCCACCCGAACAACCGGTGCAATCATGTTCTCCATCTCGCCCTCGACCCGCCTGCGGACGTCGCCCTTTTACGAGGCCACGCTGGCCGACGGTGTCTGCGCCATGACGACCTATAACCAGATGCTGATGCCGACCTCTTACGGTCATCCCGAAGAGGAGTACTGGCGCATCATCAACGGCGTTTCAATGTGGGATGTGGCGGTGGAACGCCAGGTCCAGCTGAAAGGGCCGGATGCAGGGCGGCTGGCGCAGATACTGGCGCCCAGGGATCTGACGAAATGCAAGGTTGGGCAGGGCAAATATGTTCCGCTCTGCAATCACCATGGGGTGCTGATCAACGACCCGATCCTGTTGAAGCTGGACGAGGAACGCTATTGGCTCTCAATCGCGGACAGCAACATCTGGTTCTGGGCCGAGGCGATTGCGCGCGAGCGCGGTCTGAATGTCGAGGTGAGCGAGCCGGACGTGTCGCCGCTTGCGGTGCAGGGACCCAAGGCGGAAACCGTGGTCGCCTCGATCTTTGGCGATTGGGTGCGGGACCTGAAGTATTTCTGGTTCCGCGAGACCGAGATAGAAGGCATTCCGGTCGCGGTGGCCCGGTCCGGCTGGTCGAAACAGGGCGGTTTCGAGATTTATCTGATGGATGGCTCCAAGGGCACCGCGCTCTGGAACATCGTCAAGGAAGCGGGTCAACCGTATGGCATCGGGCCGGGGAACCCGAACTGGTGCGAACGGGTCGAAAGCGGTCTGGTGTCCTATGGCGGCGATTCAGACGGGCAGACCAACCCGTTCGAAGTGCGGATGGGCAAATATGTCGATCTGCATGTACCCGACGACACCATCGGGATCACTGCGCTGCGGCGCATCGCGGCCGAGGGGCCGAAACGGCATCAACTGGGTGTGATTCTGGACGATCCCGAACCGGTTAAGGCCGAATTCACCTGGAACGACATCGAGAGGAACGGGCAGAAGATCGGCGATCTGACCACCTGCGTCTGGTCCTACCGGATGAAGAAGAACATCGGTTTCGCCCTTGTTTCGGTCATGGCAAATCCCGGTGACCGTGTGCTGGTGCGACGTGGGTCCGGTGCGGTCGAAGGGACCCTTTGCGAGCTGCCTTTCCTCTGACGGCGGCAGCAAGAGCAGCAGGGAACCGCCGCAGCGAACAGCGCAAGCGGGGCGGCTCTCGGGCACTCAGACGGAGATCCCGGCCAAGACCGCCTCTCGCGACAGCTCTGCCTTGCTGCCGCGGGTGATGACTTCTCCGCGCCGCAGCACCAATATCCGGTCGGCAAGCTCGTAGGCGAAATCGAAATACTGCTCGACCAGCACGATCGCCATGTCGCCCGAGGCCCTGAGATGCCGGATGACCTCTCCGATCTGCTGGATGATGTTGGGCTGGATGCCTTCGGTGGGCTCGTCCAGAAGCAGCAGGCGCGGCTTGGTGATCAACGCGCGGGCAATGGCCAGTTGCTGCTGCTGGCCGCCCGACAGATCGCCGCCGCGCCGGTTCTGCATCTGCTTGAGCACCGGGAACAGGTCAAACACCTCCTCGGGGATGACATGCGCATCCTTGGGCAGACAGGCAAAGCCGGTTTCCAGGTTTTCACGGACGGTCAGCAGCGGAAAGATCTCGCGCCCCTGCGGCACATAGGCGACGCCTTTCCAGGCCATCCCATGCGCGGGCAGGGTGCCGACTTGCTCGCCATCCAGTTCCAGCGTACCGCCCGAGCGCGGATGCGTGCCCGAGATCGCCTTCATCAGGCTGGTCTTGCCAACGCCATTGGTGCCCATCACACAGGTCACCTCGCCTTGTCTGGCCTCCATCGAGATGCCGTTGAGGATTTGCGAATGCCCGTAATGCAGGGTCAGATCGGTCAGTTTCAGCATGGTCTAGCGTCCCAGGTAAACGTCGATGACGTCCTGATTGGAGGTCACGTGGTCGAGGCTGCCTTCGGCCAGAACCGACCCCTCGTGCAGTACGGTGACCTTGCAGTTCAGGCGCCGGACAAACTCCATGTCATGTTCGACAACCACAACGGCCCGGGTCCTGGCGGCCTGAACCAGCAGGTCGGTCGTGTGTTCGCGCTCTTGTGGGGACATCCCGGCGGCGGGTTCGTCCACCAGCAGCAGGCGCGGTTCCTGCGCCAGCAGCATGCCGATTTCCAGCCATTGCTTCTGGCCATGGCTCAATTCGCCGGACTTGCGCGTCAGTTCTTGCCGCAGGCCGATTTCGGTCGCCAGATCATCGACCTTCTGCAAATCGGTGGCGGTTGGGCGGTAGAACAATACCCCGAGCCAGCCGCGCGTGTTCTGCAGCGCCAACAGCAGGTTTTCCTGCACCGTCTGGTCTTCGAACACGGTGGGTTTCTGGAACTTCCGCCCGATCCCCACCTGCGCGATCGCGGCCTCGCTCAGGCGCAGCAGCGATACGGATTTCTCGCCCCAGATCACGCGGCCCTCGTCGGGGCGGGTCTTGCCGGTGATGATATCCATGAATGTGGTCTTTCCCGCGCCGTTCGGCCCGATCACGGCGCGCAACTCGGCGCTGCCGATGCGGAATGACAGGTTGTTGATCGCGCGAAATCCGTCGAACGAGACCGAGACGCCGCTCACTTCCAGCAGGGTACTCATTGCGTTGCCTCCTTTTCCCGCAGGGATCCGGCGTCGGGGCCCAGATTGGCGCCATGGCGATCCGGGTGCCGCCGGTTCGACCAGAGGTCGAAAAGCCCTCCGATCCCTTGCGGCGCGAACAGGGTGACCAGCACAAAGGATCCCCCGAGCAGCACCTGCCACCAGTCGACCCATTTGATCGTGTAGAAACCCAGCGGGATATCCGGAGCCTGGCCGCCGGTGAACCAGGTGCTGAGCAGGCTGACAAAGGCCGCCCCGATCACCGCCCCATAAAGACGCCCGCGCCCGCCTATGGCCACCCAGACAGCCAGATAGATCGAGGCGATGGGCGCCATCTCCTCGGGGTTGATGATGCCCGCCTGCGGATAGTAGAGCGCGCCCGCGATGGCCGCGAGACAGGCGGTCAGGGTGAAAACGGCCAGCTTGTAGACCTCGACCGAGTAGCCCAGAAAGCGAACCCGTGCCTCGTTGTCGCGGATGCCGCGGATCACCGAGCCGAATTTGCCCGACACGATCCAGGCGGCCAGCAGGTATCCCAGACCCAGCGCCAGCGCCGAGGCCCAGAGGAACCAGATCGACACGATATCCTGCGGGGCGGTGACACCCGGCAGGTTTTGTAGGCCGGACAGGCCGTTATTGCCGCGCAAACCGCTGTCGTTCTGGAACAGGTAGAGCGCCAGCGCCAGCGTCATCGCCTGGGTCAGGATGGACAGGTACACGCCGGTGACGCGGCTGCGAAAGGCCAGCCAGCCAAAGACCAGCGCCAGCAATCCGGGCACCAGCACCACCAGCATCAGCTGCAGCGCCAGACTGTCGGCAAAGGCCCAGATCAAGGGAAACTCGGATGATCCGACCACACCGAAGATCTGGCTGCCGATTGCATCGACCACCTCGGACGGGGTCGGTGGGATCTCGGCTTGCGACAGCGCATCGACCACGATCAGGCGGGTGCGCTCGTACATCAGCCACATGCCGATCATGTAGCCGCCCAGCCCGAAAAAGGCGAAATGGCCCAGCGACAGGATGCCCGTAAAGCCCCAGACCAGATCCATCGCCACCGCGATCAGGCACAGGCACAGTGTCTTGCCCAGCGTCTTGACGAAACTGGTCGAGATCACGCCGATGCCAAAGCCTTCGGACAGGACGGTGATGACAAGGGTGAACAGCGACAGCAGGGCCAGAAAGACCAGCACCGACGGGTTTCTTGCAACAAAGCTGCGGTTCATGGCTCAATCCCCTGCGGCGCGGCCCTTGAGGGCGATGATGCCCCTTGGCCGGAACTGGATGAAGATGATGATGAAGACGATCATGTAGGTCTGGGCGGCCAGGGTGTTGGACGGGTTCATCCATTCGATCCCCTTTTGCAGGAAACCGATCATGCCCGCTCCGGCCAGCGCGCCCCAGATGTTGCCGACGCCGCCGACAACCACGGTCATGAAGCTTTGCACGATATAATCGCTGCCCAGATCCGAAGTGACCTTGGCAAAGAGACCGATGGCGACACCGGCGATCCCGGCAATGCCCGAGCCGAGCCCAAAGGTCAGCATGTTCACCCGACCGGGGTTGATGCCCATTGATCCTGCCATGCGCGGGTTCTGCGTCACCGCCCGCATCTCCAGACCCAGCCGGGTGCGTTTCGCGATATAGAGAAACAGCGCCAGAAAGATCAGCGCCAGCGCGAAGATGGCGATGCGGATATAGCTGATCGACACCACGTCGTTGAGCACCCATGCCCCATCCAGCCAGCCGGGCGCGGTCAGCGGCCGGGCCTGGGTGCCAAAGATGTTCTTGGCCAGCTGTTGCAGCGCGATCGAGATACCGAAGGTGGCAAGCAGGGTCTCGAGCGGGCGGGCATAGAGCCAGCGGATCACCAGCCGCTCCATCGCGACACCGGCGGCAAAGGTGACGGCAAAGGCCATCGGGATCGCGACGATGATCGAGAGCGTGTGATCCGGAATGACCTGTTGCACCACATAGCCGGTATAGGCGCCCATCATGATGAACTCGCCATGGGCCATGTTGATCACTCCCATCACGCCAAAGGTGATGGCCAGACCGATGGCCGCAAGAAAGTAGATCGACGCCAGCGAGACCGCATCCAGCGCCAGGTCGAGCGTCTGGTTCATGCCGACCTTCAGGTCGATCCTGTCCAATGCCTGTTGGGCAGCCTCGGTGACGTCCTTTGACGGTTCGACATAGGCATCAAAGAACACATGCCCGGCCACTGCGGCGGCGATATCGGCCTGGGTGACCAGCGCGGGCACCGCGCCGGCCCGGGCCAGTGCGGCATAGGCCTGAGCACGCGCGGTATCGGAATCGAGTTGCGCGACCGGCACGTCGCCGACGCGCCCGCCAACGATATGTGCCGCCAACGCGCTTCGAATGTCGTCTTGCGAAACGCGTGGCGGGGCGAGATCCCTTGCGACGAGCAGGTCATAGGCGTCGACAACGGACAGACCCTCTCGTCCCGGTTCGAGAACGGCGGCGATGTTGGCCACTTCCGGCAGCGCGGGCGCCGCATGCCGGGTCGTGTCGACCAGAGGGTTCAGAGCCGCGCGCAGGTCGAGGCCAAGCCCGTCGGACATGTCGTCGATGGCCTGAACACGGGCGCGGGGGTCGGTGTCGTAGCCGATGGTCAGCAACCGCTCCAGCCGCTGCTTGCGCGCCCTGATATCGACGTCGGGCTCTGCTGCGATCGACGCGCGCAAAGGGGGCAACAGGGCCGCTTCGGGCGCGCGCTGGATCGAATTGAGCGCCGACAGCCGCTTGGCCCGGTCGGGGTCGGACAGCTGGAACCGCACCAGCGCGGTACCGATCATCGCCCGTATGCCGCTATTGGGTTTCAGCTGCGTCAATTCGGACGAGGCAAAGCTGCCGACGGTCGCGCCGGTATCGAAATCGGTCAGGACATAAGTGCGCCCCTCACCCTTTCTGCCGGCAAAGAAGAGACCGTCGGATTTGCGCATCCACATGTCCTTGGCGGCCCATGTCTCGAGCATCCGTTGGGCCTGCGGCAACCCGCTGGCGGCAATCGCGTCAATCGCCGGTCCGATCGTCTTGCGCGAGCTTTCGGCAATCGTCGCCCGATGTTCTTGCAGGATTGTCTGCAATGCGGCCTCTTGCGCCGAGGCCGTCAGGCAGGTGCCCACGAGTGCGAGGCTCGCGAGAAAAAGTCTAAACATGTGGTGAAACCCGGATGTCCTGAGGCAAGGCGGGCAGGGCGCCCGCCTTGCAAGTGGTATCAGTAGTTCGACAGGGTCTGAACGCAGGTCTGGGTCTGGGTGTTGTACATGCCGCAGCCCAGATCCTTCCAATCCGATTTCAGGACGGCGGATTCCGGAAGAAAATCGGTCCAGGCGTCGCCCGGCACCACGTCGGTCTCGCTGATGATGTCGAACTGACCGTCCGCCTGGATTTCGCCGATCAGGACCGGCTTGGCCAGATGGTGGTTCGGCAGCATGACCGCGGTGCCGCCGGTCAGGTTCGGGAATTCCTGCCCGTACATGGCGGCCCGCACTGCGTCGACCTCGGTCGAGCCCGCTTGTGTCGCGGCGTTCACCCACATGTTGAAACCGATGTAATGCGCCTCCATCGGGTCGTTGGTGACACGATCCTCGCCCATCGTGGCCTTCCAGGTCTCGACGAATTCGGCGTTGGCCTCGGTATCGGCCGACTGGAAATAGTTCCAGGCCGCCAGATGGCCGACAAGGTTGGTGGTATCCAGACCCGAGAGTTCTTCCTCGCCCACCGAGAAGGCCACGACAGGGATGTCATCCGCCGAAACACCGGCTGCGGCCAGTTCCTTGTAGAACCCGATATTGGCATCGCCGTTGATGGTCGAGATGACGCCCACCTTCTTGCCATCCGCGCCCAGGGCGACCACATCGGCCACGATCTTGGACCAGTCGGAATGGCCGAAAGGCGTGTAATTGACAAAGATATCCTCGTCGGCGATGCCCTTCTGCTTCAGATAGCTTTCGAGGATGTTGTTGGTGGTACGCGGATAGACATAGTCGGTGCCCAGCAGCGCGAATTTCTCGACACCCAGTTCATCCAGGAAATAGTCGGTGGCCGGGATCGCCTGCTGGTTCGGAGCGGCGCCGGTATAGAACACATTCTTGGACGATTCCTCACCCTCGTACTGCACCGGGTAGAACAGCAACCCGTTCAGCTCTTCGATCACCGGCAGCACCGATTTGCGGCTGACCGAGGTCCAGTTGCCAAAGATCACGTCGACCTCGTGCACGGTCAGCAATTCGCGCGCCTTTTCGGCAAAGAGCGGCCAGTCTGAGGCCGGGTCGACCACGACCGCCTCAAGTTGCTTGCCCAGCAGCCCGCCCTTGGCGTTCTGCTGGTCGATCAGCATCAGCATGGTGTCCTTCAGCGTGGTCTCCGAGATGGCCATGGTGCCCGAGAGCGAATGCAGCACGCCCACCTTGATCGTGTCTTCGGCCGCAAGCGCGGCGGTGGCCATGGCGGCAAATACGACCGATCCGGCAAGTGTGGATTTGAAAGATGTCATATGATCCTCCTGGCGAGGACGGGAGAGAGGGCTTGCGTCACGGCGTGCTCTTCTACTACCTGATCCCCGCAACTGTTGTTGCGTTCCGTGTGGCGGTTGTGTCCGAGGTCCAATTCGCGCAGCCGTCACACACCCTTCGGAATGACTCTCCGCTGTGGGCATTCATACGGTTTCTGCATTGCAGCAATTTGCGCAACCGGCCTGTTCAGCATTTCCACATTTCGGCTGTGTCTGCCCGTTTTTTGATCTGCGGGCCGGACTGCTGCCTAAAAGATGATCAGGGGCGAGGGAATCGGGCCGGCTGGCCGCATGGTGGAATAGCGCTCTGATGCTGCAGCGGCGAAACAGGTGGTGCGAAACAACCCGTTGAAGGTGCCCCATTACTCACCTTTCCCGCATATCGCCCGACAAAGCACAGGCGACCCCGCGCGCCAAGGGCGCGATTCGACTGCGCACCAAGCCTTTGGGGGAAAGGTCCGTTCTGGACCACCTGCATCAGGCGGGGTCGTTCAAATGCCTGTTTCCCCGCCCGGCGGGCCGGGGATTGGACGTGGTCCTGCTGAACACCGCGGGTGGCATTACCGGGGGCGACAGGTTCCGGTTCACCGGCGCGGCCGCCTCTGGCACCACGCTGACCCTGACCTCGCAGGCCTGCGAACGCCTCTACAAGGCGCTACCCGATAGCTGGGGGCAGGTCTCTACCAGCCTGACCGTCGAACCCGGCGCAAGGCTGAACTGGCTGCCGCAAGAGACCATCCTGTTCAACCGCAGCGCGCTTGATCGTCGTTTGCACATCGACATGGCGCCGGATGCAACCCTGCTGATGGTCGAGCCGCTGGTCTTTGGGCGTGCGGCGATGGGAGAGACCCTGACCGATATCCGCCTGCGCGACCGGGTCGAGATCCGGCGCGGCGCGGCGCCGGTCTTTCTGGACGCGATGCGGTTCTCTGGCGATCTGCATGCCCATCTCGCCAGGCCGCATATCGCCAATGGCGCCGGGGCAATGGCGCTGGTCGTTCTTGCCGCGCCAACCGCCGAGGCGCGTTTGGCCCCGGTCCGCGCGCTGCTGCCCGACACCGCCGGTGCCAGTTTGATCACGCCGGACCTGCTGGTGATGCGGATCCTGGCCGAAAGCAGCTTCACCCTCAGGCGCGACCTGCTGCCGGTTCTGCGCCTGCTCAATGACGACACCTTACCCCGATGCTGGATGCTCTGACATGAACCTGACACCGCGTGAGAAAGACAAGCTATTGGTCGCCATGGCCGCCGAGGTTGCCCGCAGGCGGCTGGCGCGGGGCGTCAAGCTGAACCACCCCGAGGCGATTGCCCTGATCACCGAGGCGGTGGTCGAGGGCGCCCGCGACGGCCGTTCGGTCGCCGAGATGATGCAGGCCGGGGCCGAGGTCATCACCCGCGACCAGTGCATGGAGGGCATTCCCGAGATGATCCACGACGTTCAGGTCGAGGCCACGTTTCCGGATGGCACCAAGCTGGTCACTGTACACAACCCCATCCGCTGATCTGACAAGGAGTTTCCAATGACCCGCATGCTGTTTGCCGCGCTCGTGTTCGCAAGCCCCGCCATGGCCCATACCGATACCCATATACACGTCCATGAAGCCGACTATGCCGGACTGGGTGTGGGGCTGGCCCTGATCGCCCTCATCGTTATTGCCCTGTTGTCACGGTTGCCCAGATGATCCCGGGGGAGCTGTTCCCGGCAGAGGGGCTGATCCTTCTGAACGCGGGTGCCGTGGCGACCACCCTGATGGTATCGAACACCGGCGACCGCCCGGTTCAGGTCGGGTCACACTATCATTTCGCCGAAGCCAATCCCGCCTTGCAGTTCGACCGTGCCGCCGCGCGCGGCATGCGGCTGGACATCGCGCCGGGGACCGCCGTGCGCTTTGAGCCGGGGCAGAGCCGCGAGGTCTCGGTGATCCCGATTGGCGGGGCGCGCAAGGTCTACGGCTTCAATCAACAGGTCATGGGAACGCTGTGATGCCGACACAGATCAAACGCAGCGACTACGCCGCCATGTTCGGCCCGACCACGGGCGACAAGCTTCGGTTGGCCGATACCGACCTGATCATCGAGGTGGAGCGCGACCTGACTGTTTACGGTGAAGAGGTCAAGTTCGGCGGCGGCAAGGTGATCCGCGACGGCATGGGCCAGTCGCAGGCCACCCGCGCGGCGGGCGCGGTGGACACGGTGATCACCAACGCGCTGATCGTCGATCACTCGGGCATCACCAAGGCTGATATCGGCCTGAAAGACGGGCGTATCCTCAAGATCGGCAAGGCCGGTAACCCCGACACCCAGCCGGGGGTCGATATCATCATCGGACCGGGTACCGAGATCATCGCCGGCGAAGGGCGGATCCTGACCGCTGGCGGGTTCGACAGTCATATCCACTTCATCTGCCCTCAACAGATCGAGGATGCGCTGCATTCGGGCCTGACAACCATGCTGGGCGGCGGCACCGGCCCGGCCCATGGTACGCTGGCCACCACATGTACGCCGGGGCCCTGGCATATCGGGCGGATGTTGCAGGCCGCCGATGCCTTTCCGATGAACCTTGCCTTTGCGGGCAAGGGCAATGCCGCGTTGCCCGCCGCGCTGGAGGAGCAGGTGCTGGCCGGGGCCTGTGCCCTGAAATTGCACGAGGACTGGGGCACCACGCCCGCAACGATCGACTGTTGCCTGTCAGTGGCGGACGCGATGGACGTGCAGGTGATGATCCACACCGACACGCTCAACGAAAGCGGTTTCGTGGAACATACGGTCAAGGCCATGAAGGGCCGGACGATCCATGCCTTTCACACCGAGGGTGCAGGCGGCGGACATGCCCCCGACATCATTCGGATCTGCGGCGAGGACCATGTTCTGCCCTCGTCCACCAACCCGACGCGCCCCTTTACCGTGAACACGGTCGAGGAACATCTCGACATGCTGATGGTCTGTCACCACCTGGACAAGTCGATCCCCGAGGACGTGGCTTTCGCCGAAAGCCGCATCCGGCGCGAGACCATCGCGGCCGAGGACATTCTGCACGACATGGGTGCATTTTCGATCATCGCCTCCGACAGCCAGGCGATGGGCCGGGTGGGCGAGGTGCTGATCCGAACTTGGCAGACCGCCGACAAGATGAAGAAACAGCGCGGCAGGTTGGCTGAGGAAACTGGCGATAACGATAATTTCCGCGTCCGCCGCTATATCGCGAAATACACGATCAACCCGGCCATCGCCCACGGCATCGCGCATGAGATCGGCAGCATCGAGGAAGGTAAACGCGCCGATCTCGTCCTGTGGGATCCGGCTTTTTTCGGGGTGAAACCGGAAATGGTGCTGCTGGGCGGCACCATCGTCTGTGCCCAGATGGGTGATCCCAATGCGTCGATCCCAACACCGCAGCCGGTCTATTCCCGGCCGATGTGGGGCGCCTATGGCCGCTCGGTCGAGCACTCTGCCGTGATCTTCGTCTCCGATGCCGCACAGGCTGATGGGGTGCGCGCAAGGCTGGGGCTGGCGAAACAGACAGTTGCCGTGCGCAACACCCGCGCCATAGGCAAGCGCGATCTGCTGCTGAACAACGCAACCCCACGGATCGAGGTCGATCCGGAAACCTACGAGGTCCGCGCCGATGGCGTGTTGCTGACCTGCCAACCTGCAGAGGTGCTGCCGATGGCGCAGCGCTATTTCCTGTTCTGAGCCCGCAAGGAGACCCCCGATGAGCACCGCGATAAAGACCGCCCGCATCTACCGCGATCACCCTCATGCACCGGCTTGCGCCCAGGTTTCGCTGGACTATGACGGCCGCTTTCTGCGCCGCAAGATGCTGGCCACGGATGCGGGAGAGACCTTTCTGGTCGATCTGGCGCAGACCCGCTCGCTCGACCATGGTGGCGTGCTGGTGCTGGAGGATGGGCGCGAGGTCGAGATCGTCGCTGCGCCCGAAGAACTGCTCGAGGTTGGCGGCGACAACCTGTTACAACTGGCCTGGCATATCGGGAACCGGCACACGCCCTGCCAGATCGAGCCGACCCGGCTGCTGATCCAGCGCGATCATGTCTTGCGCGACATGTTGCTGAAACTGGGGGCCGAACTGCGCGAGGTTGTCGAACCCTTTACCCCGGAAGGCGGGGCCTATGGCCACGGCAGGACCCATGGTCACGCCCACTGACATCGATATCCTGACGCTGACCCAATGGTTGTCTCCGGCCTACCCGGTGGGGAGCTTTGCCTATTCCCACGGGCTGGAGGCGGCAATCGACAGGGGCACGGTCACCACCGCGCAAGACACCGGCGCCTGGATCGCGGATGTGCTGGAGTTCGGAGCTGGCTGGAATGACGCGCTGTTTCTTGTCGCGGCATACCGGGCTGGAGATGCAGGCGCGCTGGCGGGGATCGACGCCACCGCGCGGGCTTTTTGCGCCTCGTCCGAACGGCTGATGGAAACCCGTCTCCTGGGGCAGGCGTTTGGGGCCGTGACAGGTGATGTCTGGGATCTGGCACTGGATCAGCTGACCTATCCGGTCGCGGTGGGTCATGCGGCGCGCTTGCAGAACCTGCCGCTCTTGCTGTCGACGCAGATTTTTCTCCAGGCCTTCATGAGCAATCTGGTCGCCTGCGCCACCCGCCTTGTGCCCCTGGGCCAGACCGAGGCGCAGCGGTTGATCCGTGACCTGACACCGCCCTGCGCGCGGCTTGCGGAACAGTCGCTTGCGGCTGGGCTGGACGATCTGAGTTCGACCGCGTTTCTGGCCGATATCGCGTCGATGAAACACGAAACCCAGTATTCAAGGATTTTTCGAACATGAGCAGCATGAACGGCCCCCTGCGCGTCGGCATCGGCGGACCTGTCGGCGCGGGCAAGACCACCCTGACCGCCGCCTTGGCCGAGGCCCTGCGCGACGTCTGTTCCGTCGGTGTCATCACCAATGACATCTATACGCAAGAGGATGCCGAGGCCCTGATGCGGATGCAGATCCTGCCACAGGACCGGATCATCGGGGTTGAGACGGGCGGCTGCCCGCATACCGCGATCCGCGAGGATGCCTCGATCAACCTGGCCGCCGTGGCCGAGCTTTGCGCACGCCATCCCGATCTGGATATCGTCTTGATCGAAAGCGGCGGCGACAATCTGTCTGCCACCTTCAGCCCGGAACTGGCGGATGTGACCCTCTACGTGATCGACGTCGCAGCGGGCGAGGAGATACCCCGCAAGGGCGGGCCGGCGATCACGAAATCCGACATACTGATCATCAACAAGACCGATCTGGCCCCGCATGTGGGCGCGTCGCTGGAGGTGATGGAGCGGGATGCGCACAGGATGCGCAAGGACAGGCCCTTTGTATTTACCGCCCTGCGTCATCGGACCGGGGTCGATCAGGTTGTCGAACTGCTGGCGCGCATCGGAGGCCTGAACGCAGCCATGGCGCGCAGAAACAGGCCCACCGGGGCAGGCGCCGCGATGCGTGCGGGATCGTGAACGCGCCTGCGGTCAGTCTGAGCAGTACCCGGACCTGAACCTGCTCTTGTAGGGGTGACCCGTAGCCGTGCGTGCGGTGCCTCTCAGGCGGTTCGCCCGGGCATCAGTTCTCAGAGCCCGTTTACCTCTTCGCTGTAATCCTCGTCGGGCACTCCGTCACCGCGGCATCCATCCCCATTGACTCAGTTTCAGCGGGAATGGGAGGATGTCACTTGAACCGGTTTTTGGAACGGGCGCACCTGCGCGCTTTCCAAGTGACAGTAAATCAACCGCCCAAGGCTCACCACGTTTCTGCCCGAGGGCGCAGGCGAGCATATAACAGTCCTCTACGAACCACGCGAAGAAGCGAAGGACAAATTCGATAGATTCGACAAAAGGTGGTCGCCTTCGTGTCGGCAGAGCGATCAGTCCGGCGTCTTCTACGTGAGGGGAGGTGCAGGCGAAGTCAACACGTTCGCGGAGTACCATGGCACCTATATCGACGACCGAACCCCAGCACAGAACTTCGCAAGGGCGTCGCGCGGCTAAGTCGGGCCTGACAAATGGAAACTAACGCCGGATCTTGCGGGTCGGGCTACGTGAGCAACCGACTGCGCCGCGATCCCGCCAAATGCTTGGCAAAGATTAGGCAACAGGAACTTCCCGCCAGAAAATCGAGTGAAATCAAGGGAAAGTGGTGGGCGACCCTGGAATCGAACCAGGCGTGCGTCTCCGCGAGGGAGTTACAGTCCCCTGCCACACCTTGCGGCCTGTCGCCCACTGTCAGGCGTTGCGCCTGACGTGGAGGCGTGATTACTAGCGTCCCAATGGAGCGTCAACAGGAAAAATCCGCTTTGGCGCAGGAAACTTTTGCCGCACCCGGAGGGCGCTGAACATGAAGAAACCGAAATGGGTCGTCGAGAAGGAACAGGCCAAAAAAGCGTCCGCCTCCGAGACGGTCTGGCTGTTTGGCCTGCATGCCGTGCGCGATGCTCTGATGAACCCGAAACGTGAAAAACTCCGCCTGATCGTGACCCTGAACGCGCGGGAAAAACTGGCCGAGGCCATCGACGCGGCAGGGATCGAGCCGGAACTGGCCGATGCCCGAAAATTCACCGCGCCGATCGACCCAGGGTCGGTCCATCAGGGCGCAGCGCTTGAGGTCAAGCCGCTCAACTGGGGCAGCCTGGCCGAGGTGGCGATCGGGGCGGAAAGCCCGCGCCTGATTCTGCTCGACCGGGTGACCGACCCGCATAACGTCGGCGCCATCCTGCGTTCGGCCGAGGTGCTGGGCGCAAGCGCCGTAATCGGCACCCGCCACCATTCCGCGCCTGAAACCGGTGCCCTGGCCAAGACAGCCAGCGGCGCGTTGGAACGGCAGCCCTATCTGCGGGTGCGCAACCTGGCCGATGCGATCACCGAGTTGCAGGGTATGGGCTATCTGGTTCTGGGGCTGGATGGTGAGGCCGACGAGACCATCGAGGCCGCGCTTGCCGGACAAACAGACCGTGCGGTGGCGCTGGTGCTGGGGGCCGAGGGGCCGGGGCTGCGTCAAAAGACCAAGGAAACGGTCGACAAGCTGGTCAAGATCGACGCGGCGGGCGGTTTCGGCTCGCTCAACGTCTCGAATGCGGCGGCAATCGCCCTATATGCTTCCAAAGCGCATTAACCGGACCCAGACCCCATGCCCAAGCTTGTCACCTGCTGTTACTGCGGCGCCCGCGCGACACTTGCGGCGGGGAGGTCGGGCATGCTGGCTTGCGAGGCCTGCGGCGCGCCCATCCAGCAGGTGGAGGCAGCCCCAGCCGCAGAGCGAACGATGCCCGCGCCGGTACCTTTGAAACCGGACGTTGAGCAGGTCGTTTCGCAACCGCAGCAAACGCCGGACAAGAAGCGCAAGCCGAAGAAGCAAAAGAAGCGCAAGGGGCTGTTCTCGCGCGCCCTGGACGAGGTCTGGGACAAGGTCGAGGATATCTTCGACTGAGTCTTGCACACGGGTCGATCACATAACCGTCAAGTCTCTTTCCTATTGGCTGCGAGAACGGCATTTTATCCCACGACGAAACCTTATCGCGTGACGATGCTGAACCGACGTACCCTCTTGACCGGCCTTGCCGGTGTCCTGACCGCCGCTGCCCTGCCGCTTTGGGCTGAGACACCCGTTTTCTTTGCCGAAGACGGCGCTGCGATTCGTGGCTATGACACGGTGGCCTATTTCACCGAAGGCACCCCGGTACCGGGGGCGCCTACAATCGCGGTGATGTGGAAAGGGGTGCTCTGGCATTTCGCCAGCCACGAGAACCGCGCCGCGTTCGAGGCCAATCCGCGCGCCTTTGCCCCGCAATTCGGCGGTTACTGCGCCTATGCGGTCGCGCGCGGCTATACCACCGACACCGATCCGACCGCCTGGCAGATCGTCGATGGAGAGTTGTTTCTCATCCACTCTCCCGAGGTTGCCCGGCTCTGGGCCGAGGATATCGCGGGCAATATCGACGGCGCCCGCCGCAACTGGCCGGCCGTCCTGGACCGGTAATTCGGCGGCTGCGGCGAAGCTCTGTCATCACAATTTTTGGGTTGCCCCTCTTTTTTTCTGAAGATGAGTGCCTAAATGTCACAATGACCGCGGACTGGAACTGCCGTGCGTCATTTCACTGTCCCTCGTTCCGTACCTGGCGCCCAAGCATGACTTGGGCGCTTTTTTCTTGTATCCGGGTGGATTAGGGTTCGCTCATGCCAGACTATTCCGACGATCATCTGAAACAGATTCTCAAGCGCACAAAGGTGATTGCCGTTGTTGGCGTGTCGATGAACCCGGTGCGCCCCAGCTATTACGTGGCCCGCTATCTGGGGCTGAAAGGGTACCGGGTGATCCCGGTCAATCCGGGCCATGCTGGTCAGCGCCTGTTCGGCGAGACGGTGCGCGCAGGTCTGTCCGAGATCAGCGAACCGGTGGACATGGTCGATATCTTTCGCCGCTCTGATACGGTGCCGGCCATCGTCGAGGAGGCGCTGGAGGCCTTTCCCGGTCTCAAGACGATCTGGATGCAGATCGGGGTCGAGCATGCCGGGGCCGCAGCGCAGGCCGAGGCGCGCGGGATCGACGTGATCCAGAACCGCTGCCCAAAGATCGAATATCAGCGGCTCTTTGGCGAATTGCGCATGGGCGGTTTCGCCACCGGCATCATCTCGTCCAAGCTTTAAGAAGGCTGACGCGCCAGTTTCTCGGCGGCTTTCTTCTCCAGCACCTCGCGCTGGGGGCGCCAGTTGTAGCGCGTATCCGCGCGGGTGGGGGCCCAAAACAGCTCTCCCGCATTGCGCCAGGGATCCAGCACGATGCCGTCGAACATGTCATCGCCCCGGCGGCTGAGGATGGCGGTGCTGTGATCGATGCGCCAGATGCTGTCAGGGTCGGCAATGGCGCGATGCACGACCAGAGTGCGGAAGTTCTCCTGATTCAGGCGCTTTTGCATGTCCTGGGCATAGTGCACGCACAGGCCACGCTCGCGGAACCCGTTGAGAACCTTGGCGTTATGCACGATGGGGCTGCTGGTGACGTTATACTCGCGTGCCAGTTGCCGACCATAGTTATAGGAGATTTCAGCGGCGCGCTGTGCCTCGGCGGGGTCGACACCGGGACCAAGCGCGCGCAGTTGTTGCGCCAAAGCGTTCACATCTTTCTGGCTGATGGCTTGCGTGTCGCTACACGCGGACAGCAGCAGCACGGCCAGCGTGGCGAGCAGGGCGCGGAATGTGATCATGGGATACCTCGGTTGGGATCGTCGGTTCCGGTGCCTGGATCGTACTGCTCAGCGCCGGAGCGTCAACCTTTGGGCCGCGCCGCCTTCTCGGCGATGCCGCTCTGGCCCTGACGGCGGGCCAATTCGGCCAGCACATCGTCCAGCGCCACGTCGCGTGCGGCCAGCATGACGAGGAAATGGTACAGCACGTCGGCGCCCTCGGACACGAGTTTGGCCCTGTCGCCCTTCACCGCTTCGATGATCGCCTCGATCGCCTCTTCACCGAATTTCTCGGCGCATTTCTCGGGACCCTTGGCCAGCAGCTTGGCGGTCCAGCTGCTGTCCGGGTCGGCGCCCTTGCGGGCCTCGATGGTGGCGGCAAGGTCGTGCAGGATGCTCATGTCAGCCTCATCGGGATGCCGGCGGCGGCCATGTGTTCCTTGGCCTCGCGGATGGTGTATTCGCCAAAGTGAAAGATCGAGGCGGCGAGTACGGCGCTGGCATGCCCCTCGGTCACACCCTCGACCAGGTGATCCAGCGTGCCGACGCCGCCCGAGGCGATCACCGGCACGTCGACCGCATCGGCGATGGCGCGGGTCAGCGGCAGGTTGAAACCCGATTTGGTGCCATCCCGGTCCATCGAGGTCAGCAGGATCTCACCGGCGCCCTTGGCGGTGACAAGACGGGCGAACTCCACCGCGTCGATCCCGGTGGGCTTGCGCCCGCCATGGGTAAAGATCTCCCAGCGGCCCGGCTCCACCGTCTTGGCGTCGATGGCGCAGACGATGCATTGGCTGCCGAACCGGTCGGCGGCCTCGGCAATGACATCCGGATTGGCCACCGCGGCCGAGTTGAAGCTGACCTTGTCGGCGCCGGCCAGCAAGAGCGCGCGCACATCCGCATGGGTGCGCACGCCACCGCCCACGGTGAGCGGTACGAAACACTGCTCGGCGGTGCGGCTGACCACGTCGAACATGGTGCCGCGGTTTTCATGGGTGGCATGGATGTCGAGGAAACAGATCTCGTCGGCACCCGCCGCGTCATAGGCGCGGGCGGCGTCCACCGGGTCGCCCGCATCGCGCAGGCCGACGAAATTCACGCCCTTGACCACGCGGCCATCGGCCACGTCGAGACAGGGGATGATGCGGGTTTTCAGCATGGCGGGCTCGCGGGTTGCCGGGGTCGCCCGTCTTTACTGTGCCCCCGGCGCGGATGCAATCGCGCCGCCGTGCCGGGCGATGCGGCGCATGGCCCCGCGCACGATCAGGATGTGAAACGGCATCACCACCGCCAGATAGACCCGCCCCAGCAGGTTGTTGCGGTGCACCCAGGTCGCCATGTGCAGCCGCCCGGCCCGTTGCACCAACGAGATGCGAAAGTTCAGGTGGCTGTCATCGGTACCGATGATCAACTCTTCCGCATCTTCGTAGGTCACCGGAAAAATCGCCTTGTCACCGCTGTCGGACATCTCGGTCTTGAGGCCAAGTGGCCGCACGATCCAGTTGCGCAGCCGCAAGAGAGTATTGGCCCAGCCGGGCAGGGCCAGCCCGATCTCGGCGGCTTCGCGCGGTGATATCCGGCTCTCGACCGCATAGCCGTCGGTGAAATCGCCAGGCTGCACTGCCTGCCAAAGTTGCGCGGTCGCGGGCAGCGGTGCCTTGACAACGAGAGGGCCGGATCGGGTCATGGGCGTTTCCCTTGCGGTTTGCCCGGATCACATCGCAAAGCGCCCGGCATCGGAACCGGGCGCGGTGTCGCAGTCCTCAGCCCTTCAGCGCCGCCAGCGCCTGCTTCAGATCCAGCGCCCCGTCATAGAGCGCCCGGCCCGAAATCGCGCCGTTCAGCGAAGCTCCGCAGTCGCGCAGCGCAATCAGATCCTCCAGCGAGGAGACCCCGCCCGAGGCGATGACCGGGATCGACACGGCGCGCGCCAGATCGGCAGTTGCCTCGATATTCGGTCCCTTCATGGCGCCGTCGCGCAGGATGTCGGTATAGATGATCGCGGCCACGCCCGCATCCTCGAAGGATTTGGCCAAGTCGGTGACCATCACGTCGGTCTCTTCGGCCCAGCCCTTGGTGGCGACGCGGCCGTTGCGGGCGTCGATGCCCACGGCCACCTTGCCGGGGAAAGCCCGCGCCGCCTCGCGCACCAGATCGGGGTTTTCGACCGCCACGGTGCCCAGGATCACCCGGGCCAGCCCCTTGTCCAGCCAGCGTTCAATGGTGGCCATGTCGCGGATGCCGCCGCCCAGCTGAGCAGGCACCTTGCACTGCTCCAGGATCGCCTCGACCGGGGCGGCATTGACCGGCTCTCCGGCAAAGGCGCCGTTGAGATCGACCAGATGCAGCCATTCGCAGCCCGCCGCGACAAACTCCAGCGCCTGCGCGGCGGGGTTGTCGTTGAACACCGTGACCTGGTCCATCTCGCCATGCACGAGACGCACGGCCTGGCCATCCTTGAGGTCGATTGCGGGATAGAGGATCATGTTGAGCGGCTTTCTGCTGACAGTCGGGCGCGATATCGCATGTTGCGCCCTGCTGCGCAACGCGACCCAAGGTCAGGCTTGCCCCAAATGCGCAGCCCGCGTCACAGTGGCGCAAAAGTGGGAGGATATCGGATGAAGAGATTAATTCTGGCCGCAAGTGCGACCCTGGCTCTGGCCGGCATGGCGGTGGCAGATCCTGCCGCGGGTACCTGGCAGACCGAGCCGGGCGATACTGGCGGTTACCTGCATGTGGCCATCGCGCCCTGCGGCGCACAGGTCTGCGGTACCATCAAGGCCGCCTATGACAAGAACGGGGCCAAGCAGAGCGATTACGAACATGCCGGCAAGCGCATGTTGTGGGACATGCAGCCCGGTGGCGACGGTTCCTATTCCGGGGGCCAGATCTGGGCCCCGGATTCTGGCAAGACCTATGGCTCGAAAATGTCGCTTGCGGGCAATACGCTGACCGTCAAGGGCTGCGTCGCCGGTGGCCTGATCTGCCGTGGGCAGGCCTGGAAACGCGTCAACTAAGCCAGATGGGGCAGGGGCGCTGACCCCTGCCGCCTGTCCCCGCGCTCAGACAGCGCCGGTATATTCACCGCGCGCGGGATAGTTGTTTGGGATCGCGAAATCCAGCGCCGCCACCAATTCCGCGAAATGCGGACGCACAAAGGGCATGGTCTGCACCGCGCCGTAATAGAGCGTGCGTTCGGGCGTGACCAGGAACAGGCCCGGCTCCGAGAACAGCGCCGGCTCCTCGATCCCGATTGAGGTCTTGCCGCGCGAGGTCGAGATATAGAGCCCCCAGTCGCGCGCCTCAGCCAAAGGCAGGTCATAGGCAAAGCGCAAAGCGCGCTCGCCTCCGACCTTGTCTGCCATCGCCTGCGCCCGCTCCTCGCTGTCCGAGCTGACCGCGACGCAGGACACGCCGCGTTCGGCGAAATCCGCCACCCGCTTCTCGAGCTCTTTCAGATAGGTGGCGCAGATAGGGCAATGCAGGCCGCGATAGAAACAGATCAGCGTGCCGCGTGTCGAGGTTTCGGCACTTAGATCGAACCGGCCACCGCCCACCAGCGGCAGCGACAGGGGCGGGGTGGTCTGGCGGGGCATCAGCATCGGAGATCTCCTTGGGATGTGAGTTGTCCCGCCTTGTCGCAGGGCTTAGTGTTCGAGAAACCCGAAATTCCTGACAAAGGCTCCGATATTGGCATGGACAGGCTGACAACATTGATGGAGCGGTTCCAGCTGCGGGTCGAGGCCGCCGCGCCGGAGAAAGCCAATCTGCTGGCCCTGGCTGGGGCTGACGGGGCGCCGGTTGAATTGCTGCTCTATCCTGCGGGCACGGGGCAGGTGGGCGATCCGCTTTTCGCGGCGCGGGTCAGTTGGTCGGGCGAGAGCAACCCGTTTCTGGCCGCGCTGCCCGAAGTGGTGCGCTTCGATCTGAGCGCGGATCCCGAGGCGCGCGCGGTGGTCGAGTTGATCCGTGTCGAGGTCGCGGCACAGCGCTGCGGGGCGCAATCGGTGGTCAACCGGCTGGCCGAGGTGCTGATGGTGCGGCTCTTGCGGGACCAGATCGCGCAGGGCGCGACCCGCCCAGGCCTGTTGGCCGGGCTCGCCGACCCGCGCCTCAGCCGGGCAATCGTGGCGATGCATGACCGTCCGGGCCGGGTTTGGACCAATGGCGATCTGGCGGCCGAGGCGGGGCTGTCGCTGTCGCGCTTTGCCGAGCTTTTCGCTGCGCAGGTGGGCGAGAGCCCGATGGGATATCTCAGGCGCTGGCGGCTGATCCTTGCCGCGCAGGATCTCGGTCGCGGCGACCGGGTAGACCGGGTGGCACGTCGCTATGCCTATGGCTCGCCCGAGGCCTTTGCCCGCGCCTTCCGCCGCGCCCATGGGGTGGCGCCGATGTCGCTGCGCGCCGGGTGAAGCCGGGACGCCGGAGTTCTGCAAGAACTCCGGCCCGGAAAACATCTGTTTTCCGAGCCGTTTTCCGTGCCGGAAAACGGCCCCCCTTTCAGGGGGTCCAGGTCAGGAAATTGCCGATCATGCGCAGGCCGATGACCTGGCTTTTCTCGGGGTGGAACTGCAAGCCAACCATGGTGTCGCGCCCGACCACCGCAGTGACCGGCCCGCCATAGTCCACATGCGCCAGCCGTTCGGCGGGGTTTGTCACCCGGAAGTGATAGGAATGCACGAAATAGACGTGATCGCCACTGGTGATCCCGTCAAAGATCGGATGCGCCGCCTCGAGCACCAGATCGTTCCAACCCATATGTGGCACTTTCAGCGCCGCATCCGCAGGCGTAATCCGCACCACGTCGCCCGCGACCCAGCCCAGACCGGGGGTCTCTTCATACTCGTGACCGGTGGTGGCCATCAGTTGCATGCCGACGCAGATGCCCAGAAAGGGGCGACCCTTCTGCTCCACCGCCTCGACCATCGCGTCATATAGGCCCTTGTGCCCGCGCAACTCGGCGGCGCAGGCGGGAAAGGCGCCGTCGCCCGGCAGCACCAGCCGGTCGGCCCCGGCCACCACATCGGCGTCCGAAGTCACCACCACCTCGCCCGCGCCGGTCTCGCGCGCCATGCGCTGAAACGCCTTTTCGGCCGAGTGCAGGTTGCCCGATTCGTAGTCGATGATGGCGGTGAGCATCAGAGCGTGCCCTTGGTCGAGGGGATGGCGTCGCCCTTGCGCGGGTCCGCCTCCACCGCCTGACGCAGGGCACGGGCCACCGCCTTGAACGCGGCCTCGGCGATGTGGTGGCTGTTCAGCCCGTGCAGCTGGTCGACATGCAAGGTCATGCCGCCATGGGTGCTGAGTGCCTGAAAGAACTCGCGCACCAGCTCTGTGTCGAACGTGCCGATCTTGGCCGTCGGCAGGTCCACGTTCCACACCAGGAAGGGCCGCCCCGACAGGTCGAGCGCGCAGCGCACCTGCGCGTCATCCATCGGCAGGTGGCATTCGCCATAGCGGCGGATGCCCCGCTTGTCGCCAAGCGCGGCGCTCAGCGCCTGACCCAGCGCGATGCCGGTATCCTCGACCGTGTGGTGATCGTCGATGTGATAGTCGCCCTTGGCGCTGATCGTCATGTCGATCAGCGAATGGCGCGCCAGTTGGTCCAGCATATGGTCGAAGAAGCCGACGCCGGTCTGGTTGTCATAGGCTCCGGTCCCGTCGAGATTGATATCGACCGAGATCTCGGTCTCGGCGGTCTGGCGGCTGATGCTGGCACGGCGCATGGGCGGGTTCCTTCTGATCTTGGCTGGCTTTTGGCATGGGGCGCGTGCAAAAGCCAGAGCGCCGCAACACGCACGTACCAATCTGTTGCGCGAAAACAGGGGATTGCACCCGGCTTCGGCGCGTGTCAGCCTTTGGTCGAACCAGCATGAGAGAGGCGGCATGACCACCTGCGTATTCATCCAGATCCGCTGCAAGCCCGGCAGCACCTACAAGGTGGCCGAAGACATCGCGCTGCGCGAAATTCATTCCGAGCTTTATTCCACCAGCGGCGAATATGATCTGTTGATGAAGCTCTACATCCCGGCGGGCGCGGATGTGGGCAAGTATATCAACGACCATCTGCTGGTGATCCCCAATATCGAACGCTCGCTGACCACGATGACGTTCAAGGCGTTCTGAGCGGAGCCAGCGCCCCGTACAGAGGACAGCCCAGCGTCTGGTTCAGGGCGCGGATCAACTCTTCGACGGTCTCGGTCGAGACATATTCCCCGCCGGTGGCCTGGGCCAGGCATTCGGCCGGGCTGATCGTCTCGGGGACGGTGGGGTTGCCGTCGCCCCCTTCCCAGCCGAAGAATTGCGAACGCACCCGGAACCCGATCACATGCACGGTCAGGCCGGGTGCGGTGCGGGCCAGATCGGTGGCCAGGGCGCAGGGTGCGCCGCCGCAGGTTTCTTCGCCATCTGTGACCAGCACAATGACGCCGGGACGGGGGGGCTGGTCAAACACGCGGGCGGCCAGGTCGACGGCATCGGTCAGCGCGGTGTTGCCATCGGGCTCGATCCCGTCGATGAGATTCAGGATTGGCCCCGCTGCATCGGGGCTTGGGGCAAAGGGCATCGAGACCCTCTTGCACAGATCAGCGTCCGCTGCGCCGTCCATGGCGGCACCATATGTGACCAGACCCAGCCGGCGCAGGGTGGCAATCCGGGGCAGGGTGTCATGCATCGCCTCACGCGCGTCCAGGATACGCGGCCGGTCGAGGCCATTATACCCCATCTCGGCCATCGAGCCGGAGGCATCGAACACGATCATCGCATCGCTGGTGCAGTCGGCCTCGCCGATTGCGGGCGCAGGAGCGAGACCCGCAACAAGAAGCGCCGCCACACGGGCGGCGCGTCCGGATCGACCGGATGCCGGGATGTCAGAGTCGCGCTCCATGCCCCAGCTTGGCCGAGGCACCGGCGATCTGTCCATGCGCCAAAGGTCGAAGGGTCAGGCGGCGAGCAGCCCTTTGTCCTTCAACTCGGCATAGGCGGCGTCGACGGCTTTCTTGAGGCGGCGCAGCATCTCGTCCACCTCTTCCTTGGTGATGATCAACGGCGGGCAGAGCGCGGCGGAATTGCCCGCGACCGCACGGATCAGCAGACCGTTTTCCTGTGCCAGCCGCTGAACGGTGGCGCCGCCCGCGCCTTTTTCGATGGTGGCACCGGTGGTCTTGTTCGACACCAGCTCCAGCGCCGCGATCAGTCCTTTGCCGCGCACCTCGCCCACCAGCGGGTGATCGGTGAAAACGGCGCGCAGCTGCTCCTGCATATGAGCGCCCACATCGGCCGCATGCTCGAAGATCTTGTCGCGCTCGTAGATCTCCAGCGTTTTCAGCGCCGCGGCGCAGGCCACCGGATGCCCGGAATAGGTATAGCCATGGCCGAACACGCCGACCGCCGCCGAAGGCGCGATCATCTTTTCATACATCCAGCCCGGGATGACCGAGGCCGAGATCGGGAAATAGGCCGAGCTGAGTTGCTTGGCAAAGGTCATCAGGTCGGGCTTGATCCCCATGGTGGTGCAGCCGAAATCGGCGCCGGTGCGGCCAAAGCCACAGATCACCTCATCCGCCCAGACCAGAATGTCATGCTTGCGCAGAAGGGCCTGGAGTTTCTCGTAATAGCCTTCGGGCGGCACGATCACACCCGAAGCGCCGGTGATCGGCTCGACGATCATCGCGGCGATGGTATCGGCGCCTTCGGCCAGGATCTGTTTCTCTAGATTGTCGAGGATACGGTCGACGAACTGCGCCTCGGTCTCGTTGCCCTGACGCCCGGTATAGTAATGCGGCGCGTCCGAGCGCAGGATATGCAGCGCCTCGACGGGCGCATCGAAATGCGCCAGGTTCGCAGGCAGCGAGGTCAGAGAGCCTGCGGCCACGGTCACCCCGTGATAGCCGCGCTCGCGGGTGATGATCTTGCGCTTTTCCGGCTTACCGATAGCGTTGAAGTAATAGCGCAGCATCTTGTAATGGGTGTCGTTGGCATCCGAACCTGAGTTGCCGAAGAAGAAATAGGCATCCTCGACCGGCACCATCGCCTTGAGCTTTTCGGCAAGCTTCATGATCGGCTCATGGGTCTTGCCGCCAAAGGTGTGTGAGAAGGGCAGCTTGTTCAGCTGATCGGTGATCGCGCCGATCACCTCTGCATTGTCATAGCCCAGCGAGGTGCACCAGAGACTGGCCAGCCCCTCGATATACTCGTTGCCGTCCGCATCGTAGACATAGATGCCCTTGCCATGGTCCAGCACAAGCTGTTCGGTGGCGGCAAGGTTGGTGGTGGGATAGATCACAGGGGCCATGGCCAGATACCTCCGGTTAGCCGCACGGGGCGGCGAGTCAGTTGCGCCAAGCATTGCCGCAGATCGCAGGCGGCGTCAAAATTTTTGATCAAAATGAGGGTGCGACGGATAACCCTCCCGAAACGCGAAAGACCGCCCATTGGGCGGCCTGTTCGAGTATCTGGAGCGGGCGATGAGATTCGAACTCACGACCCTTACCTTGGCAAGGTAATGCTCTACCCCTGAGCTACGCCCGCATCCGTTTGGCCATCCGGCCTGAGGTCTCAATCTGGAGCGGGCGATGAGATTCGAACTCACGACCCTTACCTTGGCAAGGTAATGCTCTACCCCTGAGCTACGCCCGCCCCGTTTGAGTGAGGAGGGAGATATAAACTACTGCCGGGGCCTGCAAGTGGAAAATGCGGGCTGGAGAGAAAATTCTTCACCCGGTTTACGGGGTCTCCGTCGAGTTGTGCGGACATGAAAAAGGCCGCGCCCCGGGTGGGGGCGCGGCCTGTCTCTGGCGGTGGGTTTCCGCTTATTCCAGCTCGACCAGCAGGTCCTTGGCATCGATCTGGCCGCCGGGCTGGACATGCACCGCCTTGACGGTGGCGTCGCGCTCGGCGTGGATGCCGGTTTCCATCTTCATCGCTTCGATGGTCAGCAGCAGATCGCCTGCCTTGACCTGTTGTCCGGCCTGCACCGCGACGGTGGCCACCACGCCGGGCATCGGTGCGCCCAGGTGGTTGGCATTGCCCGGCTCGGCCTTGGGGCGCTGCATGGTGGTGGACTTCACCAGCCGGTTCGGCACCCGGATCACCCGGGGCTGACCGTTGAGTTCAAAGAACACCTTGACCTCGCCATTTTCGTCGGTCTCGCCGATGGCCTGGCAGCGGATTTCCAGCGTCTTGCCGGGGTCGATCTCGGCAGTGATCTCTTCGCCCGGTTCCATCCCGTAAAAGAAGGTGCGGGTGGGCAGGGTGCGGACGGGGCCGTATTGGCGATGCCGGCCCATGTAATCCATGAACACCTTGGGATACATGAGATAGCCGTTCAGGTCCTCGTCATCGACCTCCTTGCCCTCAAGCTCGGCCGAGACCTTGGCCCGCACCGCTTCCAGATCGACGGGCGGCAGATGGGCGCCGGGGCGCTCGGTATTGGGCGCCTCGCCCTTCAGCACCTTGGTCAGGATCGTCGTGGGGAAACCGCCCGGGGGCTGGCCCAGATTGCCGCGCATCATGTCGATGACCGAATCCGGGAAGGCCACGTCGCTCTTCGGGTCCTCGACCTGGGCGCGGGTCAGGCCCTGGCTGACCATCATCAGCGCCATGTCGCCCACAACCTTGGAGCTGGGCGTGACCTTGACGATATCGCCGAACATCTGGTTCACGTCGGCATACATCTGCGCCACCTCATGCCAACGCTCCTCCAGCCCCATCGAGCGCGCCTGCGCCTTGAGGTTGGTGAACTGGCCGCCGGGCATCTCGTGCAGATAGACCTCGGAGGCAGGGGCCTGAAGCCCGCTTTCAAAGGCCGCGTATTGTCCGCGCACCGCTTCGAAGTAATCGCTGATCTCGCGGATCGCTTTGATGTCCAGCCCGGTGTCGCGGTCGGTATGGCGCAGCGCCTCGACGACGGTACCCAGCGTCGCCTGGCTGGTATTGCCCGAGAAGCTGTCCATCGCGCAATCGACCGCGTCCACCCCGGCCTCGGAAGCGGCGAGGATGGTGGCGCTGGCAATGCCGGCGGTGTCATGGGTGTGGAAGTGGATGGGCAGGCCCACCTCTTCCTTGAGGGCGCGGATCAGCACCTTGGCCGCGGCGGGTTTCAACAGGCCCGCCATGTCCTTGAGCCCCAGCACATGGGCGCCCGCGTTGCGCAGTTCCTTGCCCATGGCCACATAGTATTTCAGGTCATACTTGGCGCGGTCGGGGTTCAGGATATCGCCGGTGTAACAGATCGTGCCTTCGCAGATCTTGTTCTGCTCGACCACCGCATCCATGGCGACGCGCATGTTTTCGACCCAGTTCAGGCTGTCGAAGACGCGAAACACGTCGATGCCCTTGGCGGCCTGACGCACGAATTCGCGCACCACGTTGTCGGGATAGTTGGTGTACCCCACCCCGTTGGCGCCGCGCAGCAGCATCTGGGTCATCAGGTTGGGCATCGCCTCGCGCAGGTCGCGCAGACGCTGCCACGGGCATTCCTGAAGGAAGCGGTAGGCCACGTCAAAGGTCGCGCCGCCCCAGCATTCGACGCTGAACAGTTGCGGCAGGTTGGCGGCATAGGCGGGTGCCACCCGGATCATGTCGATCGAACGCATCCGGGTTGCCAGCAGCGACTGGTGGCCGTCACGCATGGTTGTGTCGGTGATCAGCAGCTGGCGCTGCGCCTTCATCCAGTCGGCCACCGCCTGCGGGCCCTTCTGCTCCAGCAGGTTGCGGGTGCCCATGCGGGGTTCGCCCCGCTTGGCGGGCGGCTTCGGAATGCGGGCCTCGGCGGCGGGCATCGGACGGTCGCGGGTTTCGGGATGCCCGTTCACGGTGATGTCGGCGATATAGGTCAACACCTTGGTGCCCCGGTCGCGCCGCTTCTTGAACTGGAACAGATCCGGCGTCGTGTCGATGAACTTGGTGGTGTATTCGTTCGACAGGAAGGTCGGGTGTTTCAGCAGGTTCTCGACAAAGGCGATATTGGTACTGACCCCGCGGATGCGGAATTCGCGCAGGGCGCGGTCCATCCGGGCGATGGCCTTTTCAGGCGTCGGCGCCCAGGCGGTAACCTTGGTCAAGAGCGAGTCGTAATAGCGCGTGATCACGCCCCCCGCATAGGCCGTGCCGCCATCAAGGCGGATGCCCATGCCGGTGGCAGAGCGATAGGCGGTGATGCGGCCATAATCGGGAATGAAGTTGTTGAGCGGATCCTCGGTGGTGATCCGGGTTTGCAACGCGTGGCCGTTCAGTGCGATCTCGTCCTGGCTGGCCTTGCCGGTGGCCTCGGCCAAGGGTTTGCCCTCGGCGATCAGGATCTGGGCCTGCACGATGTCGATACCGGTCACCTCTTCGGTCACCGTATGTTCGACCTGCACACGCGGGTTGACCTCGATGAAGTAGAAATTGCCGCTGTCCATATCCATCAGGAATTCAACGGTACCGGCGCATTCATAGTTCACATGGGCGCAGATGCGGCGGCCGAGATCGCAAAGTTCCTCGCGCTGGGCCTGGCTCAGATAAGGGGCGGGGGCGCGTTCGACCACCTTCTGGTTGCGGCGCTGGACCGAGCAGTCGCGCTCCCACAGGTGATAGATCTCGCCATGTTTGTCGCCCAAGATCTGAACCTCGACATGGCGGGCGCGGATGATCATCTTTTCCAGATACCCCTCGCCATTGCCGAATGCGGCCTCGGCCTCGCGGCGGCCTTCCATCACCTTTTCGGCCAGTTCCTTTTCGCTGTGGATCGGGCGCATGCCGCGCCCGCCACCGCCCCAGGAGGCCTTGAGCATCAGCGGATAGCCGATCTCGGCGGCCTCCTTGCGGATGGCGTCCATGTCGTCGCCCAGAACCTCGGTCGCCGGGATCACCGGAACACCGGCGGCGATGGCCACCTTGCGGGCGCTGGCCTTGTCCCCCAGCGACCGCATGGTCTCGGCGCGCGGTCCGATGAAGGTGATGCCGTTCTGGACACAGGCATCGACGAAATCTGGGTTCTCGCTCAGCAGGCCATAACCCGGGTGGATCGCGTCAGCGCCGCTTTCCTTGGCGACCCGGATGATTTCGGGGATCGACAGATAGGCAGCAACCGGGCCCATGCCCTCGCCGATGCGATAGGCCTCGTCGGCCTTGAATCGGTGCAAGCCCAGCTTGTCCTCTTCGGCATAGACGGCAACCGTCTTCTTGCCCATCTCGTTGGCGGCGCGCATCACGCGGATGGCGATCTCGCCACGGTTGGCAATCAGGATCTTCTTGAAATCGGTCATGGCAGGTCCCGGTTATTGGTTAGTTGGCAGTGGGATTTACGCGGACAATAGCCGCAGTGATATTGGTAGTTCTGGGTAGAACCGGCATGTTATCGCTCGCATCCGCCGCATTTCGATATGACCCGGTCCGAATGGGGTCACTGTGCGATGCTCAGGGGGCGGGTCGGCGGCAGGTCGGTGAGGCGGGCGGCGCCCAGCTGGCCCAGGTTCGATTCGATATCCTTTTGCAGGATGTCGATGGCATGGGCGGCACCGCGCGGGCCCAGCGCGGCCAACCCGAAGTGGAAGGCCCGGCCCAGCATCACGAAATCGGCTCCCAGCGCCAGCGCGCGCAAGATATCGAGCCCACCCTCGACGCCGCTGTCAAAGATCAGCGGTAGATTGGTCGCGGCGCGGATCTGCGGCAACATCTCGGCCGCGCCCGGGGCACCGTCGAACTGGCGCCCCGCATGGTTCGAAACCCAGAGCGCATCGACGCCCAGACGCTCCATCCGTTCGCCATCCTCTGGGCGCAGGACGCCTTTGACGACAAACGGACCCTGCCAGGCATCGCGCAGCCAGGCCACGTAATCCTGGGTGGGTGAGGTGCGCAACAGATAGCCGATATGCGCGGTGGGTGGCAGATTGGTCAGACCCCGGCTGTATTTGTCCAGCGTGCGCATATGCGGCATGCGGCTGCGGGCCATGCCCAACGCCCAGGCCGGGCGCATGGCCACCTGCGCCAGCAGGCGCGGGGTCAGTTTCGGTGGCTGGGTCAGGCCCGAACGGACCTGCCGCTCGCGGCGGGAGGCGACTGGCACATCCACTGTCAGGACCAGCGTCTTGAACCCGGCCTGCCGCGCCCGCTCGACCAGATCGCGGCGGATATCCGGGTCCTTGGGCGGGTAGAGCTGGAACCAGGCCTGCGGCCCGATATGGGGGGCGAGGTCCTCGGGGCTTTGTGCCGCGACGGTGGACAGGCAATAGGGAATGTTGGCGCGGGCGGCGGCACGGGCCAGATGGCCTTCGGCATCGGGCCAGATCAGGCCGGACATGCCCACGGGTGCGATGCCAAAGGGCAGGGCGTAGGCAATGCCGAGGAGCGTCGTGGTCAGATCATGTTCGAGCGGGCCATGCAGGACCGAGGGCAGAAACCCGATGCGATCAAGCGCCGCCCGGTTGCGGGCCTTGGTGGCCTCGACCCCGGTACCGCTGTCCAGATACTCCCAGACGAAGCGAGGCAGGCGCCGCTGGGCACGCCATTTCAGGTCCATGATACCGGGAAACGCACTGTGCAAATCCATGCGGCGCATTAATGGGTGACGTTGGGGAAAAGTCTAGTCCCGGATATGCCATTTGCCCAAGATTTTTCTGCGCTGCGGCGGGGCGGGTGGTCACCTGCCCCGGCCTATTCTGCGGCAAAGCTCCCCTCTGCCCGAGCTGGATCGTCAGAGGGCACGGATGTTTTCGCAGGTTCCGGTTCGGACGGTTCGCGCTGATCGGCGCCGGCGGATTGCGCCACCCGAACCTGATTGCGCCCCATTCCCTTGGCCTCGTACAGCGCGTCGTCCGCGGCGCGCATCAGGTCCTGTGGCATGGTTCCGTGGCGGGGGTAATGCGCTACCCCGGCCGAGATAGTCACACGCGGCAGGGTCTTTTCGCCATAGCGGACCGTGACCTCTTCGACCGACTGACGCAGCAACTCGGCGCGTGTCATCACATCGTCGGGTGTGCAGTCAGGAAGCACCAGCATGAACTCCTCACCGCCGATGCGACAGGCCACCTCGTCCCGGTCGCAGGCCTGTTCCAACGCTGCGCCGACCGCGCGCAGCACCATGTCGCCGGCATCGTGGCCATGAATATCGTTGAACTTCTTGAAATGATCCACGTCGACCGCGATCAGGCTGAGCCTGCCACCACGGGTCTGGCAATGCAGCAGCTGCTTGCGCAGGGTCTCGGTCAGGTGGCGCCGGTTGAACAGGCCCGTCAGCGGGTCGCGCACCGACTGGTCGTGCAACTGGTCGCGCATTCGCACGTTTGCAATCGCCATACTGATCTGTTCGGCGCACATCTGTGCCAACCGCTTGCTGGCCGAGAAATCCGCCTCGGCCTCGGCCCGCGCCCGCAGATGCATCAGCCCGACGGTTTCGCCATGAGCCAGGATCGGAAAGCAGAAATAGGGTCGCCTGTCATGCGGTTCGGCATGGTCGCAGACGAAATCCACCTCGGATGCGCCATATTCATAAGAGCGCCCGCGGCGCAGGCCCCAGCAGGCTTCGGGGTGGATATGATCCTTGAATGCGCCGCCGTTCCAGCCGGCGCTGCCATCCAGCACATCACGAGAGTTGGAGTAGACATAAAGACTGCCCTCGGCATGCGGCAGGATATGTTCCATGAAGCGCGACACCATCGCGAACAGCTCCTCCAGCGAGCGGCAGGATTGCAGCCATTCGTTCAACTCGCCCAGCAGCCGCACCTCGCGCGCCAGCCGCAATTGTTCGTCCATCAACGTGCGTTCGGTTTCGGACCGCGATTGCAGCGCCGCGAAACGGGCGCGGTTGGTGCGGTAGATCACCAGCATCGTTGCGCACATGGTCAACAGGGCAAAGCTGCTGAGCGCCGCCAGCACCAGCTGCAACCGCTTGGCAAAGGTTTGTCGGCGCTCGCTGACATCGGCATAGAATTTCAGGGCCCCCAGAAACTGGCCGTCCACGATCACCGGGGTATAGACCTCGGCGATACAACGCGCGTCGTCCTGCTGTCCCTCCCGCGCGGCGGGCATGGCGCCGTCAACTTCGGTGATCGGTCGCTCGAAAAGAGAATAGTGGGTTCCTCCGCGTGCCACCACGTCAAAGAATGGGGCATCCGGGGTAAGCGTGCCGACCTCGGAGCCGCGGGTAGACCAGATCACCCGCCCCTCTGCGTTCAGCAGCTTGAGCCGGTAGGCATCCGAGGTACTGGGCATCAACATCAGGAATTCGATGTCATGTTCGTCAAGCTCGCCGGTGGCAAAGATCTCGGGCAGATGCTCCAGATGCATCGTGATCCCGCGGGTCCACAGCTGCGCCTGTTTGCGGATATCGGACTCGATCATCCGGTCGACCACCGGGGTGGGCAGGCGAAACACCGACCAGGCGGCGACGCCCACCATCGTGCTCAGAAACAGGGCCAGGCCGACCCATCTTAGTTGCCAACTGACGGAGGCCCTATGTCCCAAGCTTCTCTCCCGCGCTCGCCCAAACCGTCTCAAGGCTGGGTGCGCGAGTTTACAAAGCCGTTAACAGATTCCCCCGGCGCTCCGCCAAAATCGTTAAACTTGCTGCAAAACGCGATGGAGAACCGAAATAACCTGTGAACAAGCCGTGAACAAACCCTTTCCCTCGATCGCGTTCCGGCGTAATTTGCCCCCATGAGCAGCTATGACGACATGGACGCCTTCGAGGGCGTCTCGCTTTCCGCTCGCGCCATGGCGGCGCGCCCCACGCCGTATCTGGATGACCTCAACCCCGCTCAGCGCGAGGCGGTGGAGCGTCTGGATGGTCCTGTCCTGATGCTGGCGGGCGCGGGCACCGGCAAGACCAAGGCGCTGACCGCGCGCATCGTGCATCTGCTGATGACGGGGCGGGCCCGGCCCAACGAGATCCTGGCGGTGACCTTTACCAACAAGGCCGCGCGCGAGATGAAGAACCGCGTCGGCCGTCTGCTGGGCCAGCCTGCCGAGGGCATGCCCTGGCTGGGCACCTTCCATTCGATCTGTGTCAAGCTGCTGCGCCGGCATGCGGAACTGGTCGATCTGAAATCGAACTTCACCATTCTCGACACCGACGACCAGCTGCGCCTGCTCAAGCAGCTGGTGCAGGCCGCCAATATCGACGACAAGCGCTGGCCCGCGCGGTTGCTCGCCAATATCATCGACGGCTGGAAGAACAAGGCGCTGACGCCCGACAAGCTGCCCGCCGCCGAGGCTGGCGCCTATAACCATCGCGGGCCCGAGCTGTATGCCCAGTACCAGACCCGCCTGCGCGAGTTGAATGCGGTCGATTTCGGCGACCTGCTGTTGCACATGGTGACCATTTTCCAGACCCACCCGGATGTGCTGGAACAATATCAGCGCTGGTTCCGCTATGTGCTGGTGGACGAATACCAGGATACCAATATCGCCCAATACCTGTGGCTGCGGCTGCTGGCGGGCGGGCATCGCAACATCTGCTGCGTGGGCGATGACGACCAGTCGATCTATGGCTGGCGCGGCGCCGAAGTGGGCAATATCCTGCGGTTCGAAAAGGATTTTCCGGGCGCTCATGTGGTGAGGCTGGAACAGAATTACCGCTCGACCCCGCATATCCTTGCGGCGGCGTCCAACGTCATACGTGGCAACGAGGGGCGGTTGGGCAAGGCGCTGTGGACGGCCGCGCGAGATGGTGAAGAGGTCCGTCTGATCGGTCACTGGGATGGCGAAGAAGAGGCCCGTTGGATCGGAGAGCAGATCGAAGATCTTGTTGATGGTAGTTCGCCTGTTGCCAAGCGAAGGCAAAATTCTCGATCCGATCAGATGATGAGGGAAGTAGAGCGTCTTGATGAACTGGGTGCATTAAAAGGGTTCAATCGAAGAGAGGATTTGTTTGACGAGTTAAAGAAGCACGAAAGTTTCTTGGCAGATGACGGCAGGAAAAGTCTCATTTGGGAATTATCAATGAGGCAACAAGAAGGACGTTCTTTAGAAGCGGCTTTCCCAAGATTTTATCTCGATGAGATCGCCATCCTGGTGCGCGCGGCGCATCAGATGCGCGCGTTCGAGGACCGGTTCCTGACCATCGGCCTGCCGTACAAGGTGATCGGCGGCCCGCGTTTTTACGAGCGGATGGAGATCCGCGATGCCATGGCCTATTTCCGGCTGGTCACCAGCCCCGATGACGACCTCGCCTTTGAGCGGATCGTGAACACGCCCAAGCGTGGCTTGGGCGACAAGGCGCAGCAGGCCATTCGCGCGGTCGCGCGCGAAAACGGGGTGCCGTTGGTCGAGGGTGCGCGGATCGCGGTGGACCGCGGCCTGATCAAGGGCAAGGGCGGCAAGGCGTTGGGCGAGTTGACCGATGGGCTGACCCGCTGGGCCGCACTGACGCGCGGACCCCGGATTGAATTTGACGACGATTCTGTGATCGAGGACGGTGCTGCCCCGATGCAGTTCGGCGCGCCCGAGATGTCGCATATCGAGCTGGCGCAGGTGATCCTGGACGAGTCCGGCTATACCGCCATGTGGCAGAACGACAAGACGCCAGAGGCGCCGGGGCGGTTGGAAAACCTCAAGGAACTGGTCAATCAGCTGGACAATTTCGAGAACCTGCAAGGGTTTCTGGAACATGTCAGCCTTGTCATGGACAACGAACAGGACAGTGGCGGCGCCAAGGTCTCGATCATGACGCTGCACGCGGCCAAGGGGCTGGAGTTTCCCGCTGTCTTCCTGCCGGGATGGGAGGACGGCCTGTTCCCATCCCAGCGATCGATGGATGAAAGCGGCCTCAAGGGGCTCGAAGAGGAGCGGCGGCTGGCCTATGTGGGCATCACCCGTGCCGAAGAGGTCTGTACCATCTCCTTTGCCGCCAACCGGCGGGTGTTCGGCCAATGGCAGAACGCGCTGCCCTCGCGGTTCATCGACGAATTGCCCGAGGATCATGTCGAGGTGCTGACCCCGCCCGGCCTTTATGGCGGTGGCATGTCCACCCCCGGCATCGAAAGCCGCGCGGCGGCGGCGGATGGCTATAACTCCCCAGGGTGGAAGCGACTTCAGGCGCGTCAGGGGCAACATGGGCTTTCACAACCCCGCGAAAGCCGCACCGCGGTGATCGATCTCAACGCGGTGGCCAGTTTCACACTGGGCGAGCGCGTCTTTCATCAGAAATTCGGCTATGGACAGGTGATCGGCATCGAGGGCGACAAGGTCGAAGTCGATTTCGACAAGGCCGGACTCAAGAAGGTCGTTGCCCGCTTCCTCTCCGCAAAGGACGACGTGCCGTTCTAGGTGCGCGTGCGGCTTCTTTCTGGTCAAAAATACTCCGGGGGAGCCGCCACCGGCGGCGGGGGCAGCGCCCCCGATCCCTTTTCCCTTGCCACAAGACAAAAACGGCGGCGCCCAGGGAGGAGGAGGGGCACCGCCGTTCATTGCAACATCCAGGCAGGGAGGAGGAGAGCCCGAATGTATCCTGTCCGAACCATCGTCCGGTTATGGGGTCGCGGCGGTGCAGGGAGGAGGAGAGCACCGCCGCGCGCTTTCTACACCGGACAGGGAGGAGGAGAGCCCGGTGTATCCGCGTCCGGCTTTCTTTGCCGGTATTGTTGCGGCGGCATCAGGGAGGAGGAGGATGCCGCCGCGTCGTCTCAGGCCCTAGGGAGGAGGAGAAGGGCCTGATCCCGAAAATTCGTGGCGCTCAGCGCGCCGTGTAGTCCTTGGCCGCCTGCATGGCGACACGCTTGATCATCGACCGGTGCAGGCCCAGATCGGCCAGTTCCCGTCCCGACAGCGCCGACAGTTCGTTCACCGTCTGGCGATAGATGCGGTGCTCGGCAAACCGGCTCCGCGCGATCTCGATCAGCGCCAGAACGCCAAGACCGTGGTGGCCTTTCAGGGTGCTATGTTCGCTTGTCACAGCCATCGTTCTTATCCGTATCCGTTTCGTCCGCACCGTGTTGTGGCGCTTGCTTGAGGCTGAAGATAGGCGATTGCTGCAGGTGCACAATAGCCCTTCGATTCAATGCTGCTATGCAGCAAGTGCATAGATTACTTGGATAAGTTCGAGAATCTCTAAAAGCGCCATATTTTATTGAGGTTTTCTGATCCGACGCATTTGGCCGCTTTTTTTCGGTCGAGAACCACTCAAGAGCGAGCGTCTGAGACTTACGCGACGTGATTTTATTTTGAGCACGAAAAAAACGGACGCGGCCGCTGCCGCGCTGACTCGCGACTGGGCGATCTTGCATGGTTGCCAATTTGACCGGCGGATATGGGAAATCGTGGGACGGATGTATCTGGTCGCCGACGCGATCTCCATTTCATGGGAAGCGGGGTGTGATTCGCGTCAGATTTGAGAACAAAAAGAAAACATTAGGATGAGTATCGCTAGATGTAGAATTTTTTTGGGAAATCGAGGGAAATTTTGGGATGGAGCAAGTATGCCCATATATAGTTGCTCAATGTAAATATTTGTCTGTATCTCGTGTGCGGTCGCTCGATCCTTTTGATGTGTTCTTGCTTCGTTCAGATGGTGCCCTGCTGTATGTCCATAGATTGGTGTTGATTTCCATAATTTCCCATGGCATCCCTTGTTCATCCGATGAGGACGAGGCGACAGGGGCACCAAACGACCCCAACCAAGAATAACAAGGTTTCATACAGGCACTTCGCTTTCATCGAACCAAGAGATCCGGCGCGCGAGCGAGCAGACATCCCCCCAGGTGGCGCGCGCAGTCGGACACCCCGCAAAGCGGGCTAAGGCGGCGGGTTGATCAGTGGCAGCAGATCAACCCGCCGTTTTCACGTTTCTGGGGGCGGAAATTCAACGGGGGCGCAGGCGAAAGGGACAGTCAGCTTGGCGCGCAGGTTCAGAGGCGAAAGCAACCATAAGGTTGACAGCAAGGGGCGGGTGTCCATTCCCGCCTCGTTTCGCCGTGTTCTGGAGGCGGGCGACCCGAACTGGCAATCCGGCGGCAACCCCGAGCTGGTGATCGTTTACGGCGACCACCGTCGCAAGTTCCTCGAATGCTACACGATGGAGGCGATCGACGAGGTCGATGCCAAGATCGACGCGCTGCCGCGCGGCTCGATGGAGCGCAAGATGCTTCAGCGCATGTTCCACGGTCAGTCCTTTCCCACCAGCGTCGACGAGACCGGGCGCCTGGTGTTGCCTGCGAAGCTGCGTACCAAGATCGCGCTTGGCGACGAGGCCTTCTTTATCGCGGCGGGTGATACGTTCCAGATCTGGAATCCGGCCACCTATGAAGAGGAAGAGCTGGCCGCCGCCGAGGAATGGCTGGACGAGCTGCCCGAGGATTTCGATCCGATGCAGTATCTCGACGGGGCCGGGGGCAGCTGAGGTCATGTCCGGAACCGCTGCCCCCTCTCCCGACGATCCCCACATTCCCGTTCTGCTGCGCCCGCTTCTGGCGGCGGTTGCGCCGGTGTCGGGGGTCTGGCTGGACGGTACATTCGGCGCTGGTGGCTATACCCGTGGCCTGCTGGCCGCCGGGGCCGAGCGGGTGATCGCGGTGGACCGCGACCCGCTGGCCTTTGAACTGGCGGCGGGTTGGGCCAAAGACTATGGCGACCGGCTGGTGATGCAGCAGGGCGTGTTTTCCCGCATGGATGAATATGCCAGCGATCTGGATGGAGTCGTGCTCGATCTCGGGGTCTCCTCGATGCAGCTTGACCTCGCCGAGCGCGGGTTTTCCTTCATGAAGGATGGCCCGCTCGACATGCGGATGAGCCAGGAGGGGCCGAGTGCTGCCGATCTGGTCAATACCGCGACCGAGGCCGAACTGGCCGATATCCTGTTTCATTATGGCGAAGAACGCGCCAGCCGTCGCATCGCGCGGGCCATCGTCAAGGCGCGGACCGAGGCGCCGATCGAGACGACGCTGCAACTGGCTGCTCTCGTCGAAAGTTGTCTGCCCCGCCCCAAGCCGGGCCAGTCGCATCCCGCCACCCGCAGCTTTCAGGCGCTGCGCATCGCGGTGAATGCCGAATACGACGAATTGTTCGAAGGGATGATGGCGGCCGAGCGGGCGCTGAAGCCCGGCGGCAAGCTGGCGGTTGTCACCTTTCATTCGATCGAGGACCGGATGGTCAAGCGTTTCCTTCAGGCGCGGGCCGGGCGCAGCGGGCGGGCCAATCGCTATGCGCCCGAAACAGTCGAGGACGCGCCGCAGTTCGAGCTGCTGACGCGCAAGGCCATCGGGCCCGACGATCAGGAACTGGCCGAGAACCCGCGCGCGCGCTCCGCCAAGCTGAGGGTGGCGGTGCGCACCGACGCGCCGGCGGGCGCGGTCGATGCCAAGTCCATCGGCATGCCGCAACTCAAGGGGGGATCGCGGTGAAAAGTGTGTTCTATGTGCTGACGGCGCTGGCGGTTCTGGGACTGGCGCTTTGGGCCTATCAGGAGAATTACCGCACCCAGGAAGTGCTGAAAGACACCCAGCGCCTGCAACGCCAGATCGGCGAGGCCCAGGTCCGGCTGAGCGTGCTGCGTGCCGAATGGGCCTATCTCAACCGTCCCGACCGCCTGCGCGAGCTTGCTGACCTGAATTTCGAGCGTCTGGGCCTGTTGCCCATGCGTGCCGACCAGTTCGGGCGGGTCTCGGAAATCATGTATGCCGAGGATCCCGCCCTGCCGATCATCAACGGGATCGACGTGTCGAATTTCTCGGACGCCGGAACCCTGCCGCCGGAGCAACAGCCATGATCCGCACCCCTCTGCGCCCGCTCGCCCGAGTCCTGCATGCCCGTGCCAAGGGTGAGAATCCGGATCTGATCGAACGCGAGAACATCCGCCTGCGCCATGAAGAGATGCAGGACCGTTCGCGCGCCCGGGCCGAGGGGCGGCTGCTCGTGCTGGGCGTCTTTTTCTTCTGTGCATTTTCGGTGGTTGGCGCCCGTATGGGCATGCTGGCCTCTTCCGAGGCTCAGGAGCCGCTGGCCAGTGCTCCGGGCGCCTCCATTGCCGCCCAACGGGCCGATATCGTTGATCGCGAAGGGCGGCTCTTGGCCACCAATTTCGAGACCCATTCGCTTTATGCCCAGCCGCCGCAGATGGTCGACCCCGTCGCCGCCGCCGAGGGGCTGGTCAGCATCTTCCCCGATCTGGACAAGGATCGGCTGGTGCGCGACTTTACCGGCAAGCGCAAGTTCATCTGGATCAAGAAACGCATCAGCCCCGAACAGAAGCAGGCGGTGCATGATATCGGAGACCCCGGTCTGCTGTTTGGCCCGCGCGAGATGCGGCTTTATCCCAATGGCCGGCTGGCCGCGCATGTCCTGGGCGGTGCGGGCTTTGGTCGCGAGGGCGTCGACGCCGCCGAGGTGATCGGCGTTGCGGGCGTGGAAAAGCAATTCGACGGCTATCTGCGCGATCCGGCCAATGGCGCCAAGCCCCTGCAACTGTCGCTGGACCTGACTGTGCAGGCGGCGATGGAGCAAGTGCTGGACGGCGGAATGAAGATCATGAGCGCCAAGGGCGCCTCGGCCGTCCTGATGGATGTGCATACGGGCGAGGTGGTGGCCGCTTCGTCCTTGCCCTCTTTCGATCCCAATGACCGGCCACGCCCGCCCACCAGCGGGTTCGATCCATCGGACAGCCCGCTGTTCAACCGCTATGTACAAGGGGTGTACGAGCTGGGTTCGGTCTTCAAGATCTTCACCGCCGCGCAGGCGGTCGATCTGGGTCTGGTCAATTCCGATACCATCATCGACACCTCGGGGCCGATGCGGATCGGCAAGTTCCCGATCGGCGAGTTCAACAACAAGAATTACGGCAAGATCAGCATCGCCGACGTGATCGTGCACAGTTCGAACCGGGGCACCGGGCGGCTGGCGCTGCAGATCGGGGCCGAACGGCAGCAGGCCTTCCTGAACAGTCTCGGCATGTTCGACCCGACCCCGTTCGAGATCGTCGAGGCCTCGGGCGGGCAGCCGCTCAAGCCCAAGACCTGGGGCGAGCTGAGCACTGTCACCATTTCCTATGGCCATGGCCTGTCGACCAGCCCGATGCATCTGGCGGCGGGCTATGCCGCCATCGCCAATGGCGGGCAATATGTCAGCCCCACGGTGCTGAAACAGAAAGGCCCGCAATATGGCCCCCGGGTGATGTCGGAAAATGCCGCGCGTCAGGCGCGGGCGATGCTGCGCAAGGTGGTCACCAGCGGCACCGCCAGCTTTGGCGAGGTGCCGGGCTATCAGGTGGGCGGCAAGACCGGCACTGCCGACAAGCCCAAACCGCGCGGCGGCTATTACGAGGACAAGGTGATCGCCACATTCGCCAGCCTGTTCCCGGCCTCGGACCCGAAATACGTGCTGGTCGTGACGCTGGATGAGCCGTCGATCCTGGCCTATGGCGAAAAGCGCCGTACCGCCGGTTGGACCGCGGTGCCGGTCGCTGCCGAACTGATCGGTCGGGTGGCGCCGCTTCTGGGTCTCAGGCCACAGCTTGAGCCCGGGCAGGGGGCTGGCTATACGCTCACCTCGAACTGAACATGAGGTGAGGGCGCCATGGGTGACACGGCACGAAGACTAAGCCATCTGGCGCTGACCGCCCGGGGCGGGCGTGACCCTGAAATCACCGGGCTGGCCGTCGACAGTCGTCAGGTGCGCGACGGGTTCCTGTTCGCGGCGCTGCCCGGCAGTCGGGTGCATGGCGGCGAGTTCATCCAGTATGCGCTGCGCATGGGCGCCAGCACCATCCTGACCGATGCCGAGGGCGCCCGCATCGCGGCTGCCGAACTGGACGCCTCGCAGGCCGCGCTGGTGGTGGTCGAGGATCCGCGCCAGACGCTGGCCCTGACGGCGGCGCTGTGGTTCGGGGCGCAGCCCGCCACCATGGTCGCGGTCACCGGCACCAACGGCAAGACCTCGGTCTCGACCTTTGTGCGTCAGATCTGGACCGAGCTGGGCCATGATGCCGTCAACCTTGGCACCACCGGGGTCGAGGGCGCCTGGACCGCGCCGCTGGCCCATACAACGCCCGAGCCGATCACCCTGCACCGCTGTCTGGCCGAGGCGGCGGCAAACGGCGTCACCCATGCGGCGATGGAGGCCTCCAGCCACGGGCTGGAACAGCGGCGGCTCGATGGGGTGGTGCTCAAGGCTGCCGGTTTCACCAATTTCACCCAGGACCATCTGGATTACCACGAAACCTTCGAGGCCTATTTCGCCGCCAAGGCGGGGCTGTTCCGCCGTGTGCTGCCGCCTGATGGGGTGGCGGTGATCAACATGGATGACCCCAAAGGCGCCGAGATGCGCGCCATTGCCGCCGCGCGTGGCCAGAACGTGCTGACCGTTGGGCGCGGCCCCTGCGATCTGAGCCTGACCAACCAGCGGTTCGACGCCACCGGGCAGGACCTGCTGTTTTCCTGGCGGGGCAAGGCCTATCAGGCGCGGCTTGACCTGATCGGCGGTTTTCAGGCGGAAAACATCCTTTTGGCCTGCGGGCTTGTCATCGCCAGCGGCGACGCGCCCGAACGCGTGTTCGAAACCCTTCCGCATCTGGGCACGGTCCGGGGCCGGATGCAACTGGCCGCGACCCGCGCCAATGGTGCTGCGGTCTTTGTCGATTACTCTCATACCCCCGATGCGGTGGCCACCGCGCTCAAGGCGTTGCGCCCGCATGTGATGGGGCGTCTGGTGGCTATCGTCGGCGCCGGAGGCGACCGCGACCCGTACAAGCGCCCGCTGATGGGCAAGGCGGCGGTGGAAAACGCCGATATCGTCATCATCACCGATGACAATCCGCGCAGCGAGGACCCCGCCCTGATCCGCGCCGCCGTGATGCAGGGCGCCCCCGGCGCCACCGAAGTGGGCGACCGGGCCGAGGCGATCCTGCGAGGGGTCGACACGCTGGAACCGGGCGATGCCTTGCTGATCTGCGGCAAGGGACATGAGACCGGGCAGGTTGTGAGCGATCAGGTGCTGCCTTTTGACGATGTGGAACAGGCCAGCATCGCGGTGGCCGCACTGGAAGGAAGGCTGGCATGACCCTCTGGACCGCAGCCGAAGCCGCCGAGGCCACCGGGGGGCGCGCCCTGGGCGACTGGCAGGTCTCCGGTATCTCGATCGACACCCGCACCATTGCGCCGGGCGACCTCTTCGTCGCACTGACCGCCGCCCGCGACGGGCATGACTTTGTGGCGCAGGCGCTTGAGAAGGGCGCGGGCGCCGCGCTGGTCTCGCGCATCCCCGAGGGGGTGGCCCCGGACGCGCCGCTGTTGCTGGTCGATGACGTGCAAACCGGGCTCGAGGCCTTGGGCCGCGCCGGTCGCGCCCGTACACAGGCGCGGGTGGTGTCGGTGACCGGCAGTGTCGGCAAGACCTCGACCAAGGAAATGCTGGCCGCCATGCTGGGCGTTCAGGGCCGCACCCATGCCAGTGTCGCCAGCTATAACAACCACTGGGGCGTGCCGCTGACACTGGCGCGGATGCCGCGCGACACCGAATTTGCGGTGATCGAGATCGGCATGAACCATCCCGGCGAGATCGCGCCGCTGGCCCGCCAGGCCCGCCCGCATGTGGCAATGGTCACCACCGTCGCGGCGGTTCATCTGGAGGCGTTTGACGACGTGGCAGGTATCGCGCGCGAGAAGGCCGCGATCATGGAGGGGCTGGAGCCCGGCGGTGTGGCGGTTCTGAACGCCGATATCGCCGAGGCGGATATCCTGCGCGCCGCGGCGCAGGGTGCCCGGCAACTCTCGTTCGGGCGTGCCGCGCAAGACTATCGCCTGACCGGGGTCGAGGTGGCGGATGGGGTGACCCATGCCCGCGCCGACACACCGGCCGGCCCTGTCCGCTTCTCCCTGCAATCGGCGGGAACGCATTTCGCGATGAACGCGCTGGGCGCCCTGGCCTGCTGCGATGCACTGGGCGCCGATGCGGAGTTGTCGCTGCAAGGGCTGGAGCGCTGGACGCCCTACAAAGGGCGCGGCGCGCGGGAAACGATATCTCTCGCGGGCGGGACGCTGACCCTGTTCGACGACAGCTATAACGCCAATCCCACGTCGGTCGGTGCTGCGCTTGAGGTGCTGGCAGCTGCTCCGAGCACCCGCCGGGTCGCCTTTCTGGGCGACATGAAGGAGCTTGGTCCCGAGGAACTGCCGCTGCATGCCGGGCTGGCCGTGCTGCCGGCGATGGAAATGATCGACCGGGTCCATTGCATCGGGCCGCTGATGCGCGACCTGTTTGATGCTTTGCCCGAGGCCAAACGTGGGCGTTGGACCGAGACCGGCGCGCAAATGCTGGCCGAACTGCCCGCATTGGTCGCGCCGGGCGATGCAGTGCTGGTCAAGGGCTCGCTCAGCATGGGATTGGCCCGTCTTGTTGACGGGCTGCGCGAAATGGGCCATGGGGCCGGATCGAAACAGTCGGAAACGTAACAAGGACGCCGTCGCATGCTTTATTGGTTGACCGCCCTGTCGGACGGGGGGGATGTCTGGAACCTCTTCCGCTACATCACCTTCCGCGCGGGCGGGGCCTTCATGACGGCGTTGATCTTCGGGTTCCTGTTCGGGCGCCCGCTGATCAATGTGCTGCGCCGCAAGCAGGGCAAGGGCCAGCCGATCCGCGACGACGGCCCCGAGGGGCATTTTTCCAAGGCGGGCACGCCGACCATGGGCGGGCTGCTGATCGTGGGGGCGCTGTTGACCTCGACGCTGCTCTGGGCGCGCTGGGACAACCCGTTTGTCTGGATGGTGCTGTTCGTGACGCTGGCCTATGCGCTGATCGGCTTTGCCGACGACTATGCCAAGGTGTCGAAACAGAACACCAAGGGCGTGTCGGGCAAGATGCGGCTGGCGCTGGGCATCATCATCGCGGTGATCGCCGCGCTCTGGGCCAGCTACAACCACCCGGCCGAATTGCAGAACCAGCTGGCGCTGCCGGTGTTCAAGGACACGCTGATCAATCTGGGCCTGCTCTATGTGCCCTTCGCGATCTGCGTCATCGTCGGCTCGGCCAATGCGGTCAACCTGACCGACGGGCTGGACGGTCTGGCGATCATGCCCGCGATGATCGCGGCCTCGACCCTGGGCGTCATCGCCTATGCGGTGGGCCGGGTCGACTTTACCGAATATCTCGACGTGCATTACGTGCCGGGAACCGGAGAGATCCTGATCTTCACCGCCGCCCTGTTTGGCGCCGGGTTGGGGTTCCTGTGGTATAACGCGCCGCCTGCGGCGGTGTTCATGGGCGATACCGGTTCGCTGGCACTGGGCGGCGCGCTGGGTGCGATCGCGGTGGCGACCAAGCACGAGTTGGTGCTGGCAATCGTCGGCGGGCTATTTGTGGTCGAGGCGCTGAGTGTCATCATCCAGGTGCTCTATTTCAAGCGCACCGGCAAGCGGGTGTTCCTGATGGCCCCGATCCATCACCATTACGAGAAAAAGGGCTGGGCCGAACCCACCATCGTGATCCGCTTCTGGATCATCTCGCTGATCCTGGCGATGATCGGGCTGGCCACACTCAAGGTCCGCTGAGGCGGGCCTTTCGTACACCGAATTGACCGTTTCATAGGGGTCGGGCAAACCTCGTTTTCGACGTTCGCTGACCGCCAAACATGCCTTTCGAGGAAGAGCGGACTCTTAATGGCGACGCCAAGGATGCGGAGGCTTAGGGGCATTTCCCCGGTACCTGTCGCCACACTCCCTCCTTGCCCGGTGTCCCAAGCTGTTGCAGACTTTGGCTCAGAGAAGGGATGCAGTGTTTCACTGCGGGGTCTCAAGGTCGAACGGACCCGGGCTGTGGCATACTTTGGAGGGAGGGAGACATGACATCCAGTGGCTCGGACCCCGCACCGTCGGACCATGCGACGCCGCAGCAGGGAATGCCCGAGGTCAACGGGCTGACGGTGGATGATATCCGGGCGTCACTGAAGGCAGGCTTCGCCGACTTTCTTGCGCGGCCTATGATGAGCGGGTTCTTTGGCCTGTTCTATGCGGTGTTCGGGCTCCTGTTCGTCTGGTGCCTGGTCTGGCTCGGCGCGGTCTGGATGGTCATTCCCGCCGCGATCGGTTTTCCGCTGGTTGCACCCTTTGCCGCCGCCGGGCTCTATGAGATGTCCCGCCGACTGGCGCGCGGGGAGGAGTTTGGCTGGTCGGACATCCTTAACGTCATGAGTAGCCAGAGCAGGCGCGAAATGGGCTGGATGGCCTTTGTCACGCTGTTCATCTTCTGGGTGTGGTTCTACCAGTTCCGGACCGTTCTGGTGATCACCCTGCAGAACTCGTCCTTCTCGGATCTGGACGGGTTTTTGAACACGGTTTTCTTCACCCCGGAGGGCTGGATCTTCCTTGCGATCGGCGCCTGTGTCGGCGCGTTCCTGTCGGCGGTGCTGTTCTCGGTGACGGTCGTTGCCATGCCCATGCTGCTGGACCGCGAGGTCGATTTCATCACCGCTATGCTCACCTCGGTTCGCGTGGTGCGGGAGAACCCGGTGGTGATGCTCGGCTGGGCGGCGATCATTTTGGTCACCATGCTGTTGTCGATGGTTCCGGCATTCCTGGGCCTGATCTTTACCCTGCCGATACTCGGCCATACGACTTGGCACCTCTATCTGCGAGCCGTGTCGCCGGTAGAGCGGTGACGTGCCCAGTTGGCAGCGCGGATTTCGATGGCGAGGGGGGCAAGTTTCGCGAACCGCGCCAAGGAACCGATATGTTCCTTTCCCCTCCCTTGCGCCGCTTGCAATCCGCCAGAGCCTCGGTACAGGGTGGCGGCGGATGGGTTTGAGGGAGAGCAGGCATGATCCCGGTCAAAGGGTTTGCGGGCGCCAAGGTGGCGGTTCTGGGTCTGGGCCGTTCGGGTTTGGCCACGGCGCGGGCCTTGCGCGCGGGGGGCGCAGAGGCGCTGTGTTGGGATGACAACCCGGCCGCGCGCGAGGCGGCCGAGGGCGAGGGGTTCACCATCCGCGACCTGCGCAAACAGGGCGTCTGGGACGATACCGCCTGTCTGGTCGTGTCGCCGGGCATCCCTCACCTTTACCCCGAACCCAACCCGGTAATCGCCGCTGCTTTGGAGGCAGGGGTGCCGGTCGACAATGATATCGGCCTCTTCTTCCGCTCCTTCGCAGGACCCGAGTGGAACAGCATGGACACACTGCCCCGTGTGGTGGCGGTGACCGGGTCGAACGGCAAGTCGACCACCTCGGCGCTGATCCATCACATCCTGACCGAGGCCGGGCGGCCCGCGCAACTGGCGGGCAATATCGGGCGCGGGGTGCTGGATATCGAACCGGGAGAAGAGGGCTCGGTCGTGGTGCTGGAGCTGTCCAGCTATCAGACCGACCTGGCCCGCGCGTTGACGCCGGATGTGGCGGTGTTCACCAATCTGTCGCCCGATCATCTGGACCGGCATGGCGGCATGGGCGGGTATTTCGCGGCCAAGCGCCGACTCTTTGCCGAGGGCGGGCCGGATCGGGCGGTGATCGGGGTGGACGAGTCCGAGGGGATGTATCTGGCGGGCCAGATGTCCGAAGGACCGGGCGATGACCGGGTGATCCGGGTCTCGGTCAGCCGCAAGCTGACCGGGCCGGGCTGGCAGGTGTTTGCGCGCAAGGGGTATCTGAGCGAGTACCGCAAGGGGCGGCAGGCAGGGTCCATCGACCTGCGCGATATTCGCGGGCTGCCGGGGGCGCATAACCACCAGAACGCCTGCGCGGCCTATGCCGCCTGCCGGGCGCTGGGGCTGAGCCCGAAGGCGATCGAGATGGGGATGCGCAGCTATCCCGGCCTGCCGCACCGTAGCCAGATCGTGGCCGAGGCGGGCGGGGTCACCTATGTCAACGACAGCAAGGCCACCAATGTGGACGCGGCGCTGAAGGCGCTGGGCGCGTTCAAGCGGATCCGCTGGATCTGTGGCGGGTTGCAGAAGGAGGGCGGCATCGCGGCGCTGAACGGTGGCTTGGGCGAGGTGCTGAAGGCCTATGTGATCGGACGCGAGGCGGCCGGTTTCGCGTTGCAACTGGAGGTCGAGAGCGAGGTCTGCACCACCATGGACGAGGCGGTCGCCCGCGCCATGGCCGAAGCGGAGCCTGGCGATACGGTGCTCTTGGCCCCGGCGGCGGCGAGTTTCGACCAGTACAACAATTTTGAACGCCGCGGCGAAGATTTCATGGCCGAAGTGCAAAGGCGTCTGGCCGGGTAGGGGGCGCTGCCCCCGTCACCTGCGGTGACTCCCCCGGGATATTTCGAGCAAGAGGAATGAGCGCAGGCCTGCTCCTTCATTTCGCCTCAAATACTCCGGAGCGCGAGGCAGCGCCTCGCATCTGCGCTTGCGGTCAGCGCTGTGCCTTGGCAATCGCGGTGCCGGCGGCGTGGCCCGAGGACCAGGCCCATTGGAAGTTGTAGCCGCCGAGCCAGCCGGTGACATCCACCGCCTCGCCGATGGCGTAGAGGCCGGGGAGGGATTTTGCCGCCATGGTGCGGGCGTCGAGCGCGTCTGTGTCGATGCCGCCGAGCGTGACCTCGGCGGTGCGATAACCTTCGTTGCCCGAGGGGGTCAGGCGCCAGTCGTGCAGCGCCTCGGAGAGCGCGCGGAGCGCGCTGTCGGACTGATCGGCGAGGCGGCCTGACAGGTCCAGTTGCGGCGCCAGCGCCTCGATCAGCCTTGCGGGCAGCAGGCGGGCCAGTTCGGTTGTCAGGTCGCGGCGGCCCGCCGTCTGCCGCTGGTCGCGCAGAGTTGTGTAGAGGTCGCGGTCGGGGGCGAGGTCGATGCGGATCTCCTCTCCCTCATGCCAGTAGGAGGAGAGTTGCAGCACCGCCGGGCCGCTGAGGCCGCGATGGGTGAAGAGCAGCGCCTCGTCAAACGAGGCGCGCGCGTTCGACAGGCGGGCGGGCAGGGCGACACCGGCGAGGGGTGCAAAACGACCTTCAGGGAAGGTGAAAGGAACAAGGCCCGCGCGGGTCTCGGTCACCGGCAGGCCGAATTGCCGGGCGATGTCATAGGCCAGGCCCGTGGCGCCCATCTTGGGGATCGACTTGCCGCCGGTGGCCAGCACGAGATTGCGGGCGGTGAGGCGTTCCGTCCGGCCCTCGCGTTCGACCGTCAGCGCGAACCGCCCGTCGGCATGGGACAGCTCCCTCAGGCTGGTGTTGAGCCAGAGGGTCGCGCCCGCGCGTTCCATCTCCGAGAGCAGCATCGAGACGACCTGTTTGGCCGAACCGTCGCAGAACAGCTGGCCCAGCGTTTTCTCGTGCCAGGCGATACCGTGGCGGTTCACCAGGTCAATGAAATCCCACTGGGTATAGCGGGCCAGCGCCGATTTGCAGAAATGCGGGTTCTGCGACAGGAAGTTCTCGGGGCCTGCATACATATTGGTGAAGTTGCAGCGGCCGCCGCCTGAGATGCGGATCTTTTCCCCCGGCGCGCGGGCGTGGTCGAGCACCAGCGTGCCCGGTCCCGCATGGGCCGCGCACATCATGCCGGCGGCACCGGCGCCCAGGATGATCGTGTTCAACTGCATCTGCCGGGGGTGCCGTACCGCGCGCGATTTGGCAAGGGGGTCAGGTGATCGGGGGTCAGGCCATCGGCGGCATCACCGGCTTGCGCCGCATGCCGCTGAGCGCGTTCAATGCCACAGCGGCGAGAATGATCGCGCCGCCCCAGAGGGTACCTGCGCTGGCCTCTTCCCCCAGGATCAGCCAGACCCAGACCGGCGCCAGCATGGACTCGATCATGGTGATCAGCGTCAGTTCGGCTGCGGGCACCACCTGGCTGCCCATCGTATAGAGCGCCATGCCCACCGCCAGCAGCCCCGCGCCCATCGCCATGGCGATGGCGATGTCGCGCGCGGGCACCAAAAGCGGCTCGCCGCTGAGCCCGAGCATTCCCAGCGCCACCATCATCGACAGCATGCCGCCGATGGCAACGGCGGGCATCATGTCGCCCAGCCGTCCCCAGCGCAGCGACAGGGTGAAAAGCGCAAACCCCATGGCCGAGGCGAGCGCGGCCAGATTGCCCGCCAGCGCCCCCAGCGCCAGCCCCTCGCGCACCATCACCACCAGGCCGACCAGGGCGATGGCGATGGCGGCCCAGGTGGCGGGGCGCACGGTTTCGCGCAGCACGACCCAACTGAGGGCTGCGGCCAGAAAGGGGGAGGCGGCGAACAGGAACACCGCATTGGCCACGGTGGTGGACTGGATGGCAAAGATCGCGCCCGCAAAGGCGACCACCAGGCCAAAGCCCGCCATCAGCCCGGCCCGGCCGGTGGCGCGCAGGGCGGGCAGGATCGGCTTGCGTTTGCGCCAGACAAAAAAGGCAAGCAGGGCGGGCACCATCGCCGCCGAACGCCAGAACAGGATCGCCCAGGTTCCGGCCACTTCGATTTCGCGGATGGCAAGGCCCATCAGCGACCAGAGCAGCGCGGCGGTTGCCACCAGAATGACCCCTGTCGAATAGCGCATGCCCTTTGCCCCTTGCCCCGGTAACGGGGCGATGGTGGCGGCGGGTCGGGGGCGCGTCTGTTCCGTTCGCGACGTGACGCGCCGCAAAAGGCTGGTGCGTCAGGGGGTTGCGGGGCACTGATCCCGGTTCTTGAGCCGATGGCCCACATCGACGATCGCCAGGATGGCGGGAACCAGATCTTGCCCTAGATCCGTAAGGCTGTATTCGACCGAGGGCGGCGAGGTCGGGCGCACCTCGCGCTGGACCACGCCCTTGTGCTCCAGCTCGCGCAGGCGGGTGGTCAGCATCTTGGCCGAGATGCCGGGGATATCGACCCGCAGCTCGTTGAACCGCCGTGCTCCGCCGCTGAGATACCAGATCACGTTCGGGGTCCAGGCGCCGCCCAGCAGCTTCATGCATTCGCTCAGCGGGCAGCGGCCGGGCAGGGGGGCGGCCTTGTTGCGGGTGATCTTGAGCGCCATTGGATTCTCACCTGGTAACCGTGGGGTAACCGGATAAAGCAGTAACAAAAGGAAATCAAGTTTACTTCGGTAACTGGGTGATTACTTCCAGCCCATCAGAGCAATCCGACAAAAGGAGATGGAACGGATGAAACTCTATTACAAACCCGGTGCCTGTTCGCTGGCCAGTCACATCGCGTTGATCGAAGCGGGCGAAAGCTTTGAACTGGAGCAGGTGGACACTGCCGCCGGCACCACCGCTTCGGGTGGCGATTTCCGCGCCATCAACCCCAAGGGATATGTGCCCGCGCTGGTGCTGGACGGGGGCGAGACCGTGACCGAGGGCGCCGCCATCCTGCAGCTGATCGCCGAGCGCAACCCCGATGCCGGGCTGGTGCCGCAGGGCGGTGGCCTGGGCCGGACCCGGGTTCAGGAGCAGCTGAATTTCGTCGCCTCGGAATTGCACAAGGCGTTTGGGCCATTCTTCTCGGGCAAGCCGCTGGAAGGCGAGGCGCGCGACGTGGCGGTCGAGCGGGTCAATGGCCGGATGCAGATCGTCGAGGCGATGCTGGCGGATGGCCGCGACTATCTGAATGGGGCGCAGTTCAGCGTGGCCGATGCTTATCTGTTCGTGGTTACCAACTGGGCCAATTTCCTGGGCCTGTCGCTGGACGCGGTGCCCAACCTCAAGGCGCTGGTCGCCCGGGTGGCCGAGCGCCCCGCGACCCGCGCCGCGATGCAGGCCGAGGGGCTGTTGGGATGAGCATGACGACCGAAGAGGCGCCCTTTGCCGCTGTTCAGGCGGTGATCGGGACCTATTTCGACGGGCTGCACCATGCCGACAGCGCCCGGTTGCGGCAGGTGTTCCATCCGCAGGCGATCTATGCCTGTGCGACCGATGGTGACTGGCTCTATCGCGATATGGAGACCTATTTCGCGGTGGTCGACCAGCGGGTATCGCCCGCCAGCAAGGGCGAGGCGCGGCGGGATCGTATCCAGTCGATCGACTTTGCCGGGCCGGATACGGCGCGGGCGGTGGTGAACTGCGCCATCGGTGACAGCTATTTCACCGACTTCCTGACCTTTGTGCGGCAGGACGGACGCTGGCAGATCCTGGCCAAGGTGTTCCATTCGGAACCGCTGTAACCCGATCCGGCGCGCGGCCTGCCGCGCGCCGGACGCTTGCTTGTGAAAGGACACGAACCCGGCATGCCCTATGTCAATATCAAGATCACCCGCGAGGGGGCGACGCCCGCGCAGAAAGTCGAACTTATCGCAGGTGTCACCGACCTGCTGAAACAGGTGCTGAACAAGGATCCCGAGACCACATTTGTCGTCATTGACGAGGTCGAGATGGATCATTGGGGGATTGGCGGTCTGCCGGTTGCCGAATACCGCAGGCGCAAGGCCGACTGAACCCGCTTCTCCGCCTCGTGTTCACCGGGGCGGAGAAATGCCTGCACGAGACAAAGCCTCTGGCAGGATGGACGCCTTTGCAGTAGTCTGTGTCCAGATCCGGCACGAACCGGACATCAAGACCCCGAACAGGGGCGCGAACGAGGCAGCAAGCGGCAGTGGTGTCATGACCGAGATGGTATATGGCGCGGTCCCCGAGCGGGGCGGCGAACCAGTTCTTCCTAAATGGTGGCGGACGCTCGACAAATGGTCGATGTCCTGCGTGCTGATCCTGTTCGGGATCGGGCTGCTGTTGGGCCTGGCGGCCTCGCCACCGCTGGCCGAGCGCAACGGGTTCGAACCCTTTCACTACGTGCAGCGACAGGCATTTTTCGGCGGGTTGGCCATCTTGGCGATGCTGCTCACCTCGATGATGTCGCCGACGCTGGTACGGCGCCTTGCGGTGCTGGGGTTTCTGGGGTCGTTTGTGGCGCTGGCCCTGCTACCGGTGTTCGGCACCGATTTCGGCAAGGGCGCGGTGCGCTGGTATTCGCTGGGCTTCGCCTCGGTGCAGCCTTCCGAGTTTCTCAAGCCCGGGTTCATGGTGGTCGCCGCATGGCTGTTTGCGGCCTCGCAAGAAATCAACGGGCCGCCGGGGCGGCTCTGGTCCTTTTCGCTCTGCGTTGCGATCGTGCTGATGCTGGTGATGCAGCCCGATTTCGGGCAGGCCTGTCTGGTCCTGTTTGGCTGGGGCGTTATGTATTTCGTGGCCGGTGCGCCGATGCTGCTGCTGATGGCGATGGCCGGCGTCGTGGTGCTGGGCGGCATGGTCGCCTATTCCAGTTCCGAACATTTTGCCCGCCGCATCGACGGGTTCCTGAACCCCGATGTCGATCCCACCACACAGCTGGGCTATGCCACCAACGCCATTCGCGAGGGCGGGTTGTTCGGCGTCGGTGTTGGCGAGGGGCAGGTGAAATGGTCGCTGCCCGATGCCCATACCGATTTCATCATCGCGGTGGCGGCCGAGGAATACGGGCTGGTTCTGGTTCTGATCATTATCGCGCTCTATGCCTCGATCGTGGTACGCTCGCTGCTGCGACTGATGCGTGAACGGGACATGTTCCTGCGCCTTGCAGGCACCGGCCTTGCCTGTACCTTTGGCGTGCAGGCGATGATCAACATGGGGGTGGCCGTGCGCCTGCTGCCGGCCAAGGGAATGACCCTGCCCTTTGTCAGCTATGGTGGCTCTTCGCTCATCGCGGGCGGTATTGCGGTGGGCATGCTTCTGTGTTTCACCCGCACCCGCCCGCAAGGAGAGCTTGGCGACCTGTTGCGCGGGCGCGGATAGACAGGCGGTTGGGATGACGCGGAAATACCTGATGATCGCGGCGGGTGGGACCGGGGGGCACATGTTCCCCGCCCAGGCCCTGGCCGAGGCGATGCTGCGCAAGGGCTGGCGGGTGCGCCTGTCCACCGACGCCCGTGGTGCACGCTATACCGGGGGGTTCCCGCACACCACCGAGATCACGCAAGTGTCCAGCGCGACCTTCGCCCGCGGCGGGGTTCTGGCCAAGGCGATGGTGGCGCCCCGCATCGCGGCGGGCATCGCCTCGACCGCGATGCAGATGCGCCGCGACCGCCCTGATGTGGTGGTGGGTTTTGGCGGCTATCCTTCGATCCCGGCGCTGGCGGCGGCAACGCTGCTCAGGCTGCCGCGCATGATCCATGAACAGAACGGTGTGCTGGGCCGGGTCAACCAGGTGTTTGCCCGCCGGGTTGCCTGCGTTGCCTGCGGCGTCTGGCCCACCGACCTGCCCGAGGGCGCCCAAGGCGTGCATGTGGGCAATCCTGTTCGGGCCGCCGTGCTGGAACGGGCCGGTGCCGCTTATATCCCGCCCGGACCCTATCCGATGTCGATCCTGGTGATGGGCGGCAGCCAGGGCGCCCGCATCCTCAGCGATGTGGTGCCCGGTGCCATCGCCGCCCTGCCCGAAGAGCTGCGTCAGTATATCCGCGTCGCCCATCAGGCCCGCGACGAGGATGGTGCGCGCGTCACCGAATTCTACGCCGCCCATGGTATCGACGCCGAGGTCGAACCCTTCTTTCACGATGTGCCCCGGCGGATGTCCGAGGCGCAGCTGGTGATCAGCCGCGCGGGCGCCTCGAGCGTTGCCGATATCAGCGTGATCGGGCGACCCTCGATCCTGATCCCCTATGCGGCGGCCACTGGCGATCACCAGACTGCCAATGCCCGCGCGCTGACCGGCGCCAATGCGGCGATCCTGATCCCGGAACGCGCCCTTGACAGCGCCGCGCTGGCAGAGCAGATCGTGGCGGTCTTGACCAATCCGGACGCGGCGCTGCAGATGGCCAACGCGGCCCTGTCCACCGGCGCCCCCGATGCAACCGAACGTCTGGTCGGACTGGTCGAACAGCTGGCCGAGAAGGAGACACCATGACCGCTGCCACCAAACTGCCGCAGGATGTCGGCCCGATCCATTTTGTCGGCATCGGCGGCATCGGCATGTCGGGCATCGCTGAGGTCTTGTTGAACCTAGGGTACCGGGTGCAGGGCTCCGACCTCAAGGGCTCGAAGATAACCGAGCGTTTGGCTGGGCTGGGCGCCGAAATCTTCGTGGGACAGAGTGCCGAGAACCTGGACGGCGCTGCCGTGGTGGTGATCTCTTCAGCGATCAAGCCCGGCAATCCCGAGCTGGATGGTGCCCGCGCGCAGGGCCTACCGGTGGTGCGTCGCGCGGACATGCTGGCCGAGCTGATGCGGCTGAAATCCAACATCGCCATTGCTGGCACCCACGGCAAGACAACCACGACCACCATGATGGCGGAACTGATGGTGGCAGGAGGATTTGATCCGACCGTGATCAATGGCGGCATCATCCATGCCTATGGCTCGAACGCGCGGATGGGGCAGGGCGAATGGATGGTGGTCGAGGCCGATGAAAGCGACGGTTCGTTCAACCGGCTGCCCGCCACCGTGGCCATCGTCACCAATATCGACCCCGAGCATATGGAGCACTGGGGCTCTATCGAGGGTCTGCGGCAGGGGTTCTATGACTTTGTCTCGAACATTCCGTTCTATGGCATCGCCGTCTGCTGCACCGATCATGCCGAGGTTCAATCACTGGTAGGTCGGATCACCGACCGCCGCGTGCGCACCTACGGCTTCAACGCCCAGGCTGATGTGCGTGCGATCAACCTGACCTACAAGGGCGGGGTGGCGCATTTCGACATCCAGCTTCAGCATGAAGAGATGGTGATCGAGGGCTGCACCCTGCCGATGCCGGGCGATCACAACGTATCGAACGCGCTGAGCGCGGTGGCCGTGGCCCGCCATCTGGGCATGAAGGCCGACGAGATCCGCGCCGCATTGGCCGCCTTTGGTGGCGTCAACCGCCGCTTTACCAAGGTGGGCGAGGTGGACGGCGTCACCATCATCGACGATTACGGCCATCACCCGGTCGAGATCGCGGCCGTGCTGAAAGCGGCGCGCCAGGCCAGCGAGGGCCGGGTCATCGCCGTGCATCAGCCGCACCGCTATTCGCGCCTGTCCAACCTGTTCGACGATTTCTGTGCCTGTTTCAACGAGGCCGATGTGGTCGCTATCGCAGAGGTCTATGCCGCGGGCGAGACGCCGATCGCCGGCGCCGACCGCGACTCGCTGGTCGCCGGGCTGATCCGGCATGGCCATCGCCATGCCCGCGCCATCCTCAGCGAGGATGACCTGGAACGGCTGGTGCGCGAACAGGCACGTCCGGGCGACATGGTGGTCTGTCTGGGTGCCGGCACGATCAGCGCCTGGGCCAACGGTCTGCCCGACCGGCTGAAGGGATAGGCCCGCGCTCGCGCCGCTCATGCGGCGACGGGTCGGGCTGTCATTCTCCTCAAGCACTGTAGGGTAGGGACCGGACCGGCAGGATCGGGCCGACAGAGGGCAGGAGAAGGGATCATGGCCGCGCCACTGAAACGACGGATCGGTTTGGGCCTGCTGACCGCCTATGGCATCGGTGTCATGGTAGGCGCGGGAATATATGTTCTGGTGGGGGCCGTGGCGGGCGATGCCGGTGTCTGGGCGCCGGTCGCTTTTCTCTTGGCCGGTCTCATCGCGGCGCCCACCGCGCTCAGCTATGCTGAGTTCTCGACCCGCCTGCCAGAAGCGGCGGGCGAGGCCGCCTATGTGGGAACCGGGCTGAACAGCCAGACGCTGGCGCTGTTGGTGGGTCTTGCCGTGGTGGTGGCGGGCACGGTTTCGGCCGGAGCGGTGCTGCGCGGCGGGGTCGGTTATCTGACCGCCGTGACCGAGATCGACCCGGTCTGGGCGATGATCGGCATCGGCGGCGCGCTGACGCTGGTGGCCATCGTCGGAGTGCTGGAAAGCCTGGCGCTGGCAGCGGTTTTCACCGTGGTCGAACTGGCCGGGCTGGCACTGGTGGTCTGGGCCGGGCTGGGCGCCGACCCCTCGCCCGACTGGGTCGCCCCGGCGCCGCCGGTCTGGACCGGCATCGGGCTGGGCGGCGTGCTGGCTTTCTTCGCCTTTATCGGCTTCGAGGATATCGTCAACATGGCCGAGGAGGTCGAGGCGCCCGAGCGTACCCTGCCGCGCGCCATCCTGATCTCGCTGGTGGTGACCTCGGTGCTCTATGCGCTGGTGGCCTGGGCGGCGGTGCGCGCGGTGCCGCTTGACGTGTTGGGCCTGTCCGAAAGCCCGCTGGCGCTGGTCTGGCAATATGGGCGTGGCAGCGGTGCGGGCTTTCTGTCGGCCATCGCGGTGTTTGCGGCGCTGAACGGTATCCTGGCGCAGATCGTCATGGCCACCCGTGTGCTTTACGGACTGGGCGGGCGCAACCCGGCGTTGGCGCTCTTTCACAATGCCCATCCGCGGTTCGGCACGCCGGTGCTGGCAACGCTTATGGTGGGGGCGGCGGTGATCTTTTGCGCGCTCTATGTGCCGGTCGAGACGCTGGCCGAGACCACATCCTCGATCCTGCTGGCGGTGTTTGCGCTGGTCAACGGCGCCTTGATCGTTCAAAAAAGACGCGCGCCCGAGGCGCGGTTCCGCGTTCCGATGGTGGTACCCGTTCTGGGGCTGGTGTTGTCGCTGGGGGCGCTGTCGGTTGCGGTAAGGGGAATTCTATGAGTTGGACAATCCTGTTGGGGGCCTTGTGGGTGATCGCCGCGACCGTGGTCGCGCTTTTGCCCATGCGCCGCCAATATGCGCCGGGGCTGATGCTGTTGATCCTGGCGCCCGTGCTGATCGTTGCCATCGGGTATGAGCATGGTTTGCTGGCCGGCCTGCTGGCGCTGGCGGGTTTTGTGTCGATGTTCCGAAATCCGCTGCGCTATTTCTGGCGCAAGGCCTTTGGTCCGGCGGAGCGCGCGGAATGACCCTGTCGCTGATCCTGGCTTGTCTCTGGGCGGTGGCCGCCAATGTGTTGGCGATGCTTCCCAGCCGTGATCACCACTGGCGCCGGGCCTATGCGCTGATCGCGCTGGGCATTCCGCTGTTGGGCTATGTGACCTATGAGAATGGTCCCTGGATCGGGCTGGTGGTGCTGGCGGCGGGCATGTCGGTGCTGCGCTGGCCGGTTATCTATCTGGGGCGCTGGCTGCGGCGACCGCGCGCCTGACCGGGGATGGAGGCCGAGTTCGCCATACCGCTTGCGCTATTGGCCCTTGGACTGGTGGTGGGGGCGCTCCTCGCCCGGATCGGCGCCGCCGTCTGGGCCTTGTTGGGGGCGTTGCTCGCAGCGATTGCAGTCTGGCTGCTGATCTTTCAGTCGCAACACTTCGGATGGGAGGGGATGGGCCCCGGCATCGTCGCCATGCTTTTCTGCGCGCCGATCGGGCTGGGCCTGTTGCTGGGCGCCGGGATCGGATGCCTGAGGCGCCGTAGCGATGGATAATCTGCTGCTCTATGTCGTGCCCACGCTGCTGGGGCTGGGGGGCGCCTATCTGGGGCGTCGGCTCGCCCGCGCCGGTGGCTGGCGCCGGGTGCTCAGCCTTGCGATGATCGCCAGCGGCGCATTGGCGGGGCTGATGCTCTATGCTCAGAGCCTCGATGACCCTTGGGCCGCAATCGGCATTGCGGCGTTGTCGGCGCTGGGGGTGGGGCCGGTGATCCTGGGCCTTGTGCTGGGGGGATTTGTCGGCTGGGTCGGCTGGCGCCGCGGCAGCTGAGCTTTGGCGTTGTCCCGACCGGTGCTTCCGGGTTACATCCCCCCGACGTGACGAAAAGACGGGCGGACATGATCGACACAAGCGCAATTCGCGGCAAGCTGACGCCGAACCGGGACCTGTCCGAGCTGACCTGGCTCAGGGTGGGTGGGCCGGCGGACTGGCTGTTCCAGCCCGCCGATATCGCCGATCTGCAAGCTTTCCTGCGCATGCTTCCTGCCGAAGTGGCAGTGTTCCCCATGGGGGTCGGGTCGAACCTGATCGTGCGCGATGGCGGTCTGCGCGCGGTGGTGATCCGGCTCGGGCGTGGCTTTAACGCTATCGATGTGACGGGCGGCACGGTCACCGCTGGTGCCGCCGCGCTGGATGCGCATGTAGCCAGGCGGGCGGCGGATGCGGGTGTTGATCTGACCTTTTTGCGCACCATTCCCGGGTCCATTGGCGGTGCGGTGCGGATGAACGCGGGCTGCTATGGCAGCTATACTGCGGATGTGTTCCGCTCGGCCCAGGTGGTGCTGCGCTCGGGTGAGCTGGTGACGCTGAACGCTGCTGATCTGAACTTTCGCTACCGGCAGAGCGACCTGCCCGAGGGCGCGGTGCTGGTCTCGGCCAGTCTGCAAGGCGCTCCGGGCGACCCCGAGGCGCTGCATGCCCAGATGCAGGCGCAGCTGGACAAGCGCGACCAGACCCAGCCCACCAAGGAACGCAGCGCCGGATCGACCTTTCGCAACCCGGCCGGGTTTTCCTCGACCGGGAGGGCGGATGATACCCATGAGCTGAAGGCGTGGAAGGTGATCGACGAGGCCGGTATGCGCGGCGCCCGGCGCGGCGGCGCGCAGATGAGCGAGATGCACTCGAATTTCCTGATCAACACCGGTGGCGCCACGGCGGCGGATCTCGAAGGTCTGGGCGAAGAGGTGCGAAAAAAGGTTTACGACACCAGCGGCATAACGCTAGAGTGGGAAATCATGCGGGTCGGAGATCCGTAAGACGGCTAACATCCCGAAACCGCGAACCCTTTCAGGCCAAAACAGGGGGCGGAGTCCGGGGCAAAAGCGGGTCGCCAAATAAGGCCCGGATGACATAGAGGCACTGAATTGGGTATGTCGAGCAGGACAAACCCCAAGGTGGCGGTATTGATGGGCGGACCCTCGGCCGAGCGCGAGGTGTCGCTTGTATCGGGGCGTGAATGCGCCGCCGCCCTGCGGGGAGAAGGTTTCGAGGTGGTGGAGCTGGATGCCGGCCCCGACCTCTGCGACCGGTTGCGCGCGATCGCGCCCGATGTCGTATTTAACGCATTGCATGGTCGCTGGGGCGAAGATGGCTGCGTTCAGGGCCTGCTGGAATGGCTGCGCATCCCCTATACCAGCTCGGGCGTTCTGGCCTCGGCCCTGGCGATGGACAAGGAGCGCAGCAAGGAAGCCTATCGCGCCGCCGGACTGCCGGTCGCCGCCAGCCTTCTGGCCGAGCGCGGCGCCATCGAGGCGGCCCATCTGATGCAACCGCCCTATGTGGTCAAACCCTATAACGAAGGCAGCTCGGTCGGGGTCTATATCGTGACCGAGGCAGCCAATGGCCCGCCCGTGCTGGCGCCTGACCTGCCCGCGACGCTGATGGTCGAGGAATATGTACCGGGCCGCGAGCTGTCGACAACGGTTCTGGGCGACCGGGCGCTGAGCGTCACCGATATCCTGACCGATGGCTGGTATGACTACCACGCCAAATACAGCCCCGGCGGATCGCGTCATGTGATCCCCGCTGACCTGCCGCGTGAAATCTTCGACCTGTGCCTGGATTATGCCCTGCGCGCGCACAAGGCGCTGGGCTGCCGTGGCCTCAGCCGCACCGATTTTCGCTGGGACGAAAGCCGCGGCGCCAATGGGCTGTTCCTGCTGGAGACCAACACCCAACCGGGTATGACGCCCACCTCGCTGGCGCCCGAGCAGGCGATTGCCGCCGGCATGAGTTTTGGCCAGCTCTGCGCCTGGATGGTGGAGGATGCTTCGTGCGATCGCTGAGCCGCACCCTGCTGCCGGTCCGGTTTCGCCCGCAACTGCCCGCCGGGCAGGACGCCGACTTTGACAGCGGCGCGGGCGATGCGGCACCGCTGGCAGGGGCGATGCGGCTGGACGGCTTGGCGCGGCTCAAGCCGACGCCGAAACGCTCGGACCCGGCCCCGTCACGGCTGAGCTATCGGGTACAGCGCTGGATGCTGACGCCGGGCATCCGCCTTGGCCTGCGGATCGGGGTGCCTTTCTGCCTCATCTTTGCGCTGGGCAGTGCGTTTCTGGCCAGCGAACAGCGGCGCGACGCGCTCAATGCCTTTGTCGCCGATATTCGCGCCTCGATCCAGGAGCGTCCCGAATTCATGGTCAACCTGATGGCCATCGACGGTGCCGGAACCCATCTGGCGGCAGATATTCGCGAGGTGGTGCCGATCGATTTTCCGATCAGCTCGTTCGAACTGGATGTCGAGCAAATCCGTGAGGTGATCGCGGGGCTGGACCCGGTCAAGAGCGCCACGGTGCGCATCCGTCCCGGCGGCGTGTTGCAGGTCGACGTGGTCGAGCGGCAGCCAGCGGTTGTCTGGCGCACCCGTGCCGGTGTCGAGATGCTCGACGAGACCGGCGCCCATGTGGGTGACCTGCCCGAACGGGGGGCTCGCCCCGACCTGCCGCTGATCGCGGGCGAGGGGGCCGATGCCAATGTCGCCGAAGCGCTGCGCCTGATCCAGACCGCCCAACCGCTGGGCGACCGGTTGCGCGGCCTGGTCTGGGTGGGCGAACGGCGCTGGGATCTGGTGCTGGACCGCGGGCAGGCGATTCAGTTGCCCGCCAAGCGCCCGGTGCAGGCGCTGGAACGGGTGCTGGCGGTGAACGAAGTGCAGGAATTGCTGGATCGCGATATCGCGGTCGTGGACATGCGGCTGGGCACACGCCCCACGATCCGCATGACAGAGGCGGCCTCGGCAGAGTGGTTGCGGGTCAGGAATACGGGCGGAAACGGGCAGTAAGACAGATGATGACGGATCTCTATCAGTCGCAGCGGGCAATGCGTCAGATGCGCCAACAGGCGATACAGCGGGGCGTGGTGGCCATTCTGGATGTGGGCAGTTCCAAGATTTCCTGCCTGATCCTGCGCTTTGACGGCAGCAGCCGCCTGTCTGATGACAGTGCCATCGGCTCGATGGCGGGCCAAACCGGCTTTCGGGTTATTGGTGCAGCCACCACCCGTTCGCGCGGGGTGCAGTTCGGCGAGATCACCGCCATGCAGGAGACCGAGCGCGCGATCCGCACCGCATTGCAGGCGGCGCAGAAGATGGCCGATATCCGGGTCGATCACGTGATCGCCTGTTTCTCGGGGGCGAACCCGCGCTCCTATGGGCTGGATGCCAAGGTGGAACTGGAAACCCAGGTGGTGACCGAGGCTGAGATCGGTCGGGTGCTGAATGCCTGCGAGGTGCCCGAATACGGCGCCGGGCGCGAGGTACTGCATGCCCAGCCGGTGAATTTCGCGCTCGACAACCGCTCGGGCCTGATCGACCCGCGCGGGCAACTGGGTCAGAGCCTGGCGGTGGACATGCATATGCTGACGGTGGACGCCACCGCGATCCGCAACCTGGCCCACTGCATCAAGCGATGTGACCTGGAACTGGCTGGCGTCGCCAACTCTGCCTATGTTTCAGGTGTTTCGGCGCTGGTCGAGGACGAGCAGGAACTGGGGGCCGCCTGTATCGACATGGGCGGCGGCACCACGAGCATTTCGATCTTTCTCAAGAAACACATGATCTATGCCGATTGCGTGCGCATGGGCGGCGATCACGTGACCGGCGATATCTCGATGGGGCTGGGCGTGCCCACCGCCAATGCCGAGCGGATCAAGACCTTTTCCGGCGGTGTACATGCCACCGGGGCCGATGACCGCGAAATGATCGACATCGGTGGCGATACCGGCGACTGGGAGCATGACCGCCGCACCGTCAGCCGGGCCGAGCTGATCGGCATCATGCGGCCGCGGGTCGAAGAAATCCTCGAGGAGGTGCGGGCGCGGCTGGATGCGGCCGGGTTCGAACATCTGCCAAGCCAGCAGATCGTGCTGACCGGCGGCGGCAGCCAGATCATGGGGCTTGATGGGCTGGCCAGCCGCATTCTGGGACAGCGCGTGCGCCTGGGCCGTCCCTTGCGGGTGCATGGCCTGCCGCAATCGGCCACCGGGCCGGGGTTCTCCTCGGCGGTGGGCCTCAGCCTGTTTGCCGCGCATCCGCAGGACGAATGGTGGGATTTCGAGGTCCCTGTCGACCGCTATCCGGCCCGGTCGCTGCGCCGGGCGGTCAAATGGTTCCGCGACAACTGGTAAGAGCGGTCTTGCCGGCCGGACAAGCCCTTGATCCATCCCGAAGAAATCCGCGCTCTCCTTCAGGATGCGGATGACATCGACCGTTCGCCATGTTAGAAAAGAGTCAAGGTACCCGAAAAGCGGTACCGCAGAGGGACGAGCAGGTCCCGCCAGAGTCTGATGCTTGTCCCGTGGCGCCACGCGTGCGGGCCAATGGTTCGTTGTGTCCGGTGGATGTCGAACCGCTATATCTGCATTGATCGGCGAAATACCGCGTCCCAGTGCAGAATCTTTCCATATTTTGTGGCTTTTTTGCGATTTGGGCGTGACGAGCCGCCGCAATATCAGTAGGATTATCTGTAGATAGGTAAGAAAAACCCCGCGCAAGGCGGGGGTAAAACAGGCGGACAGAGCATGACACTGAACCTTTCGATGCCCGGACAGGACGAGTTGAAGCCGCGGATCACCGTTTTCGGGGTCGGGGGCGCTGGCGGCAATGCCGTCAACAACATGATTGAAAAACAGCTGGAAGGCGTCGATTTCGTCGTTGCCAATACGGATGCACAGGCGCTGCAGCAGAGCCATGCGCCCTCACGCATCCAGCTGGGCGTCAAGGTGACCGAAGGCTTGGGCGCCGGCGCGCGCGCCACCGTTGGGGCCGCAGCCGCCGAAGAGAGCATCGAGCAGATCGTCGACCACCTGGCCGGGGCGCATATGTGCTTCATCACCGCTGGCATGGGGGGCGGTACCGGCACCGGCGCGGCGCCGATCATTGCGCAGGCCGCGCGCGAGCTGGGCGTGCTGACCGTGGGCGTGGTGACCAAGCCGTTCCAGTTCGAGGGCGCCAAGCGCATGCGTCAGGCCGAGGATGGCGTCGACGCGCTGCAAAAGGTGGTCGACACGCTGATCATCATCCCGAACCAGAACCTGTTCCGCCTGGCCAACGAAAAGACCACCTTTACCGAAGCTTTCAGCATGGCCGACGATGTGCTCTATCAGGGCGTCAAGGGCGTGACCGACCTGATGGTGCGGCCCGGCCTGATCAACCTCGACTTTGCCGACGTGCGCGCCGTGATGGACGAGATGGGCAAGGCGATGATGGGTACCGGCGAAGCCGCAGGCGAGGATCGCGCCGTGCAGGCCGCCGAGAAGGCGATTGCCAACCCGCTGCTGGACGAGATCAGCCTGAACGGCGCCAAAGGTGTGCTGATCAACATCACCGGTGGCCATGACCTGACCCTGTTCGAACTGGACGAGGCGGCCAATATCATTCGCGAGAAAGTCGACCCCGATGCGAATATCATCGTCGGTTCGACGCTGGATACCTCGATGGATGGCGCAATGCGGGTTTCGGTCGTGGCGACCGGCATCGACGCGGTGGATGTGCAACACGACATGCCTGTACCGCGCCGTCCGATGAATGCGCCGCTCAAGCAGAAGGTGGCCGCCGAAGAGAAGCCGGCGCCGCTGACGCTGGAGCAGCCCGCGGCACGCGAGACCGTCGCCGAAGCTGCCGAGGAACCCAGCCTGTTCGAGGGCATGGATGTCGAGCAGGTGGCCGCGCATGATCTGGGCGAGGACATTCTGGATACGGGCGACGAGCCCGAACTGCTGGACGATGACGGCCTGCCGCCGCCGGCCTATCAGCCGCAGGTTCCCGCCTTTGAACCGCGCGCATATGTCGAAGAGGAAGAAGCGCCGGTCGAAACCTTTGTCGCGCCGCGCGCCCCGGCCCCCGGCACGCCGTCGCCCGAAGCGATGCGTCGCCTTCAGGCCGCCGCGCAAAAGGTGCCCTCGGCGCCGCAGCAGGGCCATCGCGCGCCCCAGCAGCCAGCCGGAGACAAGCCGCGTTTCGGCTTTAATCGTCTGATCGACCGGATGACTGGACATGCTCCGGACACCCCGGCGGATCGTGGTCCTGCCGTGGCCCGCAAGCAGCCCGTGATGCGCCCGAATGACGCTACGGCACCCGCGCAGGCCGAGGCCGACCCCGATCAGGAGCGGATCGAAATTCCCGCCTTCCTGCGCCGTCAAGCCAACTGATAGCGGTCACAAAATGGTTACAAAGGGTCGCCGGATGGCGACCCTTTTTCGTTTTAAATCAATGATATAGGTCTAAAGCGGCAGGGAATTGCCGATCTGTTTCGCGGATGTTTCAAACCGTTGCAAAGATTGAGTTGAGCCAGCAGCCCCCCTCACTTACCTGATTGTCAACACAGCTCGCAGAGGCTGTAGGCAACCGTCAGAGGCCTATCTTGCAACATACGCTGAAATCCTCGGTCACCTTCCAGGGCATTGGTCTGCATGGGGGTAAACCCGTCCGCATGACCCTTCGCCCAGCCGCAGCCGGATACGGCATCTGGTTCAAACGGACGGATATCGAGATCGGCGATGCCATGATCCCTGCGATCTATGATTTGGTCGACCGCACCCCGCTGTGCACCCGTCTGGTGAACGCCGCCGGTGTGTCGGTGTCGACGGTCGAACACATCATGGCGGCGCTGGCCGGTTGTGGCGTGCATAACGCGCTGATCGAACTGGACGGGCCCGAAGTGCCGATCATGGACGGCTCCTCGGTCGAGTTTGTGCGCGGCATCATGGCGCGCGGTGTACGCCAGCAGGCCTCGCCGGTGCTGGCCTATGAAGTGCTCAAGCCCATCACTGTGGAAAAGGACGGAGCGCGCGCCACCCTGATGCCGTCGGACGGGCTGGAGATCGAGTTCACCATTGATTTCGAAGACAGCGCGATCGGGCGCCAGACCCGTCGCATGGACATGCGCAACGGCAGCTTTGCACGCGAGTTGAGCGACAGCCGCACCTTTTGTCGGCGCGGCGATGTCGAGGCGATGCGCGCCAACGGGCTGGCCCTGGGGGGTACGCTGGAAAATGCCGTGGTCGTTGATGGCGACGAGATCCTGACGCCGGGCGGTCTGCGCCACGCCGACGAGGCGGTGCGCCACAAGATGCTGGATGCGCTGGGCGATCTCTACATGGCGGGTGGCCCGATTCTCGGCTGCTATGTCGGCGAAAAGGCCGGCCATGCCCTGACCAATGCGCTGCTGCGCGCGCTGTTTGAAACGCCGGGTGCAGTGCGCCCCGTGTTGTGCACCCCGGAACAGGCCGCGCGTCTGCCCGGCCAGGGGCTGATCTGGGCGGAAATCCCTCAGGTTGCCTGAAACGGTCAGATGAACCCTTGCTTTGCCTTTCGTCGCCTGGCCCTGTGCCGGGCGACGCTTTTAAGGCGTTTTGCAGAGGAATTTAATGTGCTAGACCAAGGCGCAATCGGGGGATACACCTCGCACGCAAGACGACAAGGACTAGCGGTATGATTGGCAGCAGGGCAGGTACCAGACTGGTTGGCGCACTTCTTTTGGCGACGCTCCTGGCAGCCTGCGACGGCGGTGGTTTTCGCACCGCGGCTGATCGCAGCCAGAATCTGGACGGCTATACGCCGGAGCAGATATTCGAGCGCGGAGAATATGAACTGTCGGTCAAGCGGACGGATGACGCGGCCTATTACTTCTCCGAGGTCGAGCGGCTTTATCCCTATTCGAACTGGGCCAAGCGCGCGCTGATCATGCAGGCCTTTGCCTATCATTCCGGCAAGGATTATCCCGAAAGCCGCGCCGCCGCGCAGCGCTATATCGACTTTTACCCGGCGGATGAGGACGCGGCCTATGCCCAGTATCTGCTGGCGCTCAGCTATTACGACCAGATCGACGAGGTCGGACGCGATCAGGGCCTGACCTTTCAGGCGCTCCAGGCGCTGCGCACGGTGATCGAGGTCTATCCCGACAGCGAATATGCCACTTCGGCGATCCTGAAATTCGATCTGGCTTTTGATCATCTTGCCGCCAAGGAGATGGAGATCGGCCGCTATTACCTGCGCCGCCAACATTATTCGGCCGCGATCAACAGGTTCCGCGTTGTGGTCGAGGACTTCCAGACCACGACCCACACCGCCGAGGCGCTTCACCGTCTGGTCGAGGCCTATTTGTCACTGGGCCTGGTTGAAGAGGCGCAGACGGCGGGCGCGATCCTGGGCCACAACTACCAGTCCTCGGAATGGTACGAGGCGAGCTACAAGCTCTTGACCGCGCGCGGGCTGAAGATGCGCGATGTCGGCAACAACTGGCTGAGCCAGGTGTACCGGCAGTCGATCAAGGGGCAGTGGTTGTAACAGGGCGACGGGCCATCGGCCCGTCCTGCGGGGCTTACGATGCTGCGGGCGCTTGAAATCCGGGACATGCTGATCATCGACCGACTGGAGTTGGACTTCCGGCCTGGTCTCAACGTGCTGACGGGTGAAACCGGGGCGGGCAAGTCAATCCTGCTCGACAGTCTGGGTTTTGTCCTTGGTTGGCGGGGCCGGGCCGAGCTGGTGCGTCAGGGCGCAGAACAGGGCGAGGTGACGGCCGAGTTCGATCTGGCTCCCGGTCATGCAGCGCATGCGGTACTGGCCGAGGCCGGTCTGCCCAGCGCCGAAACGCTGCTGCTGCGCCGGGTCAACACCGCCGACGGACGCAAGACCGCATGGGTCAATGACCGCCGCTGTTCGGGCGAGGTGCTGCGGGCGCTTTCCGAGACGCTGATCGAGCTGCATGGCCAGCATGACGACCGAGGCCTGCTGAACCCGCGCGGCCACCGGGCGATGCTGGATACCTATGCCGGTCTGACGGCCGAGCTTGAGGCGGTTCGCGCGGCTTGGACCGCCCAGGTCAAAGCCCGCAAGACGGTTGCCGCCACCGAGGCGGCGCTGGAGGCGGTACGCGCCGAAGAGGAATATCTGCGCCACGCGGTCGGAGAGCTAGACACGCTCGACCCGCAGCCGGGAGAAGAGGCCGAGTTGGACGCCCGCCGACGCCTGATGCAGGGGGCCGAACGCATCCGCGACGATGTCGCCCGTGCCTTTGCCCTGATCGGCAGCGATGGGGCCGAGGGCGCCATGAGCGACGCGATCCGCTGGCTCGACGGGGTCGCCGATAGGGCCGAGGGCCGGCTGGAGGCCGCCGTTGCGGCGCTGGGCCGGGCGCTGATCGAGCTGGGAGAGGCGCAGTCGGGGGTCGAAGACTGTCTGGATGCGCTCCAGTTCAATCCGGCGGAGCTGGAAGAACTGGAGGAACGTCTGTTCGCGATCCGGGCGCTGGCGCGCAAACATGGCGTTGCCCCGGACGAGTTGGGCCCGTTTGCAGACACCCTGCGCGGCAAGCTGGCAGCACTGGATGCGGGCGATGCCGATCTGGCGGCGCAACGCGCGGCGCTGGCCAAGGCCGAGGCCGCCTATGAGGCGGCGGCGGCGGCTCTGTCACAGGCCCGCCAGGCCTCGGCCGGGGAACTGGACGCGGCGGTGATGCGCGAACTGGCCCCGCTCAAGATGGAGCGTGCAGTGTTTCAGACCCGGATCACCGAGGGCGAGACCGGCCCCGAGGGGCGTGACGTGGTCGCATTCGAGGTGGCCACCAATCCCGGCACGCCCGCCGGGCCGCTGAACCGCATCGCCTCGGGCGGTGAACTCAGCCGCTTTCTGCTGGCGCTCAAGGTCTGTCTGCGCGGCGATGATGGCGGCAAGACGATGATCTTTGACGAGATCGACCGCGGCGTCGGCGGCGCCACCGCCGATGCGGTGGGCCGACGGCTCGAAGCGCTGGCAGGCGCGGGGCAGGTGCTGGTGGTGACCCACTCGCCGCAGGTGGCCGCGCGCGGCGCTCATCACTGGAGGGTGCAGAAGCGGGTTGAGGCCGGTGCGACGCTGTCCACGGTGGTGGCGCTTTCGGACCCCGAGCGCGAGGACGAGATCGCCCGCATGCTGTCGGGCGATACCGTGACCGAGGCCGCCCGCGCCGCCGCCCGCGCCCTGCTCGACGCCTGACGGCAACACCGGCGCACAAGCCTGTGAGACTCAACGGGTTTTACCTTTCCTGACGGTCCCCGGTGTCCTAGTAAGGTTAAAAGACCTTCGCGAGTGCGTGATGACCCAATCCACCCGCACTGTTCTGGTGCAGCAGTTTCTTCAGGCCAAGGCCGAGATTGTCGATGCCTGGCATGTGCTGCGCCATCGCGGTCCCAGTCAGGTGCAGTTCTGGTTCATCGCCCTTGCGATCGGCATTGCGGCGGGGATTGCGGCGGTTGCTTTTCGTAAGGGAATCAACGCCCTGCAATCGGTTCTTTATGGAAATGAAGATGTGCGTTTCCTGCACAGCCATGCCGCGAACCTGCCCTGGTACTGGTTGTTGGTGATCCCCATTATCGGCGGGCTTGTCGTTGGTCTGATCCTGCACAAGACTACGCCTGATGGCCGCGTCCGCTCGGTCGCCGACGTGATCGAGGGGGCAGCGCTGACCGATGGCCGGGTCGAGATGCGGGCCGGGATCGGCTCGATGCTGGCCTCTCTGGTCACGCTCAGCTCCGGCGGCTCAAGCGGACGAGAGGGGCCGGTGGTGCATCTTGCCGGGGTGATTTCGACCTGGGTCTGCCAGCGCATCAACGCCGACGGCATCACTGGGCGCGACCTGCTTGGCTGTGCCGTGGCGGCTGCGGTTTCGGCCAGTTTCAATGCCCCCATCGCCGGTGCGCTTTTTGCGCTTGAGGTGGTGTTGCGGCATTTCGCGGTCCATGCCTTTGCCCCGATCGTCATCGCCTCGATCGCCGGGACGGTGATCAACCGCTTGGACCGGGGCGATGTGACAGAATTCATCCTCAATACGCCCGGAGCGCTGCAATTCTATGTCGAACTGCCGGCATTTCTGTTGCTTGGGCTGGTTTGTGGGCTGGTGTCGCTATTGATGATGCGGTCCGTCTTTCTGGCCGAGGACCTGGGCACCCATGTGCAGAACCGCCTGCACATGCCGCGTTGGTTGCGCCCGGCGGTATCGGGCGCGTTGCTGGGGCTGCTGGCGATCTGGTTTCCGCATATCATCGGGGTTGGATATGAAACGACGCTGCTGGCGTTGAGCGGCGAACTGGCGCTTGGCACCGCAATCCTGTTCGCGGTGATCAAGACGGTTGCACTGGCGCTCACCATGGGGGGGCGCATGGGGGGCGGCGTGTTCTCGCCCTCGCTGATGATCGGGGCGTTGACCGGGTTGGCCTTTGGCCTGATCGCCACGCGGATGCTGCCGGATGTGTCGGGCACCCATGTGCTCTATGCCTTTGCCGGCATGGGGGCGGTGGCGGCGGCGGTTCTGGGGGCGCCGATCTCGACCACGATGATCGTGTTCGAACTGACCGGCGACTGGCAGATCGGCCTGGCGGTGATGGCCTCGGTCAGCATGTCGACGGCGCTGGCGTCGCGACTGGTGGACCGGTCCTTCTTTCTGACCCAGCTGGAGCGGCGCGACGTGCATCTGGCGGCGGGGCCCCAGGCCTATCTGCTGGCGATGCTGCGCGCAGGCGCGGTGATGCGGCCCTTGGGTGACCCGCGCTGCCTGGACCGCGCGGGCTGCGAGGCGCTGATTGCCGAGGGCGTATGTGTGCCCGCAAGCGCCACGCTCGAAGCGGCAATGCCCTGGTTCGACCGCGACGAACATGCCTGTATCCCGGTTGTGGTCCGCGAAGAGGACGGTGCCGAAACCCCGGTCGGTGCACTCTATCACATAGACGCGCTCAAGGCCTATAATCGCGCGCTCGCCGCCACCGCCGCCGAGGAGCATTCCTGACAAGCGGGGCACTCGCCGAGAACCTCGTTGAGGATAGTGTCAGCGCTTCTCGGGGAACGGCTTTCGGAGAAATGGAGGCGAGTACCGGAATCGAACCGGTGTACACGGATTTGCAATCCGCTGCGTCACCACTCCGCCAACTCGCCTCGGCAGGGCATAAGCCCTTGCGGTGTAGCGGCGATCTAGCACTGGCGCGCGTGAAGCGCAAGACTGTCGCCACACTGATTTTGCCGATCGCCTTACTTTCCTGCGCTTCCCTGTTGCCTGCGCAGATTCCGGCGCGCGGCAGCATCGGTGGGCTTAAGGGATTGGGGCGCGTCCGGGTCGCAGCTGCGGGCTCGGCGTCAATTCTCGTCATGCAATTGGGCGTCGGGGCGGGGTTTTGCCGCGATGGGACGTTGCCGGGGCCGTGCCATTATGGCAAAAGCCGGTAAGCGATCTACAAGTGAGCCAGACTATGACCGATTTCGCCACCCGCCGCCGTATGATGGTGGACACCCAGGTCCGCCCATCGGACGTCACCAAGTTTCCGATCATCGAGGCCATGCTGACCGTCCCGCGCGAGCTTTTCGTTCCGGATGTGCAGCGCGATGTGGCCTATGCCGACGCGATGATCGACCTGGGCGAGGGGCGTGCCATGCTTGAGCCTCGGACGCTTGCCAAAATGCTCGATGCTGCGGCAATTGACGGGGATGAGATGGTACTCGATATAGGATCGGGCCTGGGCTATTCGGCTGCTGTTGCGGCGCGGATGGGTGAGTTGGTCGTCGCGGTCGAAGAGGACCCGGACCTTGCCGAAGAGGCGCAGACCCTGCTGATGGATCATGGTGCGGATAATGCGGTCCTTCACCATGGGGCGCTGGCAGCGGGAGCCGCTGAACATGGTCCCTATGACGTGATCCTGATCCAGGGCGGTGTCGAGCAGGTGCCGGATGCGCTGACCGACCAGTTGAAAGAGGGCGGGCGAATTGTCGCGGTGTTCATGGATGGTGCTTTGGGCACGGTCCGGGTCGGCCGCAAATCCGCGTCGGGCCTGTCATGGCGGCAGGTATTCAACGCCACCGCGCCTGTTCTGCCGGGGTTCGCACGGGAGCGCGCATTCAGCCTCTGAACAGGGGCAGCACGAGGTGAGCGCTTGCGTTTCATCGGGGATGCGCGTCTTCTGCAAGGGGCAAAGACTGATTTGAGCATTTGGAGGCAGGAGAACATGTTGCGGACGCTTACGGGACGACTGTCGAAAGTGGCGGTGCTGGCGGCTGGGGTCGCGGTCCTTGCCATCGCACCCAGACCGGCGGCTGCGGACAATCTCGCTGATGCGCTGATCGGGGCCTATAATACAAGCGGTTTGCTGGAGCAGAATCGGGCCCTGCTGAGGGCCGCGGACGAGGATGTGGCCATCGCGCTTTCCGCCCTGCGCCCGATCGTGAACTGGACCGTGCGTCTACAGTCCAGCTACTCGCGCAGCGGTAATGCGCTTGTTTCGACCACGTCCACACCCGACACATTCTTTGCCGGCCTCGACCTGACGCAGCTGATCTATGACGGGGGCGCTGCGCGGTTGGGCAAGCAGGCGGCGCAGGAAACCGTGCTGGCCACGCGGCAGGCGTTGATCCAGATCGAGCAGCAGGTTCTGTTTCGCGCGGTCACCGCCTATCTCAGCGTGCTGCTGCAAGAAGAGACGGTCGGCATCCGCCAGAACAACGTGCGGCTGCTGGGCGAGGAACTGCGCGCGTCGCAGGACCGGTTCGAGGTGGGTGAGGTCACCCGTACCGACGTGGCCCTTTCTGAATCCCGCTTGGCGAACGCCCGTGCCAATCTGGCCGATGCCAATGGCGCGCTTACCACGGCCCATGCCGAGTACATAAATGCCGTCGGGCGCCATCCGGGTCGCACCTCCGGCCAGCCTGCAATGCCGGGCCTGCCGCGCAGCGAGGACGACGCCGCCGCGCTGGCATTGCGCAATCATCCTTCGCTCATCTCGGCGCAGCATCAGGTGCGCGCACTCGACCTCACTGTCGAACAGCAGCGTGCCAATCTGGGTCCCAATGTGCGGTTTCAGGCGGAACTGGGCTTTACCGATGATTTCGGCGGCACCGCATTCAACGATTCTGCCAGCGCGAGCGTGATTTATTCGCAGCCAATCTATGCCGGTGGTCGCCTGACCTCGGTCCTTCGCCGGGTCATGGCGCAGCGCGACGCGTCGCGGGCCAACCTGCTGAACGTGCAGCGCGACGTTATCCAGGACGTGAGCAACGCTTATGTGCGGTTCCAGACCGCCAACGCCAGTCTCACCGCCTCGGACGAGCGGGTCCGCGCGGCCCAGGTGGCGTTTGACGGTATTCGCGAAGAGGCCACGCTGGGCGCCCGAACAACGCTCGACGTTCTGACTGCCGAACAGGACCTTCTGGATGCGCAGCTGGCCCGTATCTCGGCCCGCACCGAACGCTCGTTGGCGGCCTATCAGCTGCTGGCCTCGCAGGGGCTTCTGACCGCCGAACGGCTCGGGTTGGCAGTGCAGATTTATGACCCGACGCTTTATTACAACATGGTGAAGGATGCGCCGGCCGCGATCTCGAAACGCAGCCGCGATCTGGACCGTGTTCTGCAAGCACTGGGGAAGAAGTGACAATTCGTACCGTCTGTTGTCGGACCGGCGGAATTTCGCTACACTCTTGCTCGAGGCCAAGAGTGGTAAAACCAGATGTCTGATCCTGCGAAGCATGTAGAGATCGAAGATGTTCTGTCTTCGATCCGGCGATTGGTAAGCGAAGAGGGGCGTGCAGGTGCGCGATCCAAGGTCGCGGCGGTCGCTCCGAAACCGGGAAAGCTGGTGTTGACGCCGGCTTTGCGGGTCGCCGAAGCGACTGAACCGGACACAAGCGAAACGGCACCCGAGCCTGACCCGGTGTCCGAGCCGGAGGGGCGCGCTCCCTGGACCGATCCTGACGCCACCCTGTTTTCTGCCGCGGCGGCGGCCGGTGGACGTCCTGTCGCAGCGGAAACGGAGGAGGCGAGCGAACAGGAACCGGCGCCAGAGCCGATCGTGCTTACGCCCGAAGATCTGGTCGACGAGCTCGACGGGGGAGAGAACCATCATTTGACCGAGTGGGACGCTGAGGCCGACGAGATGATGCCCGAGGCGTTCAAGGACGAGGAGGCGGTCGAGGACGAGGAGGCAGTAAGCGATCCGTGGGCTGACCCGGATGCGGACGGCCCGACCGAAGACAGCCTGACCGCGCGAATCGAGGTGCTGGAAACCATGATCAGCCAGGTCGATGAGGATTGGGAGCCCGATGGGCTTAGCGCGGACGCCTATTCAGGCACCAGCGGCGCGGCAATGGCGTGGCAGGATCACGAACCGCAGGCCCAAGGCGATGCCTCGGCATCCCGCATCAACCCGGAGCCGGAGGAAGAGGTCTTGTCCGACGATACCTCGGTCCTGTCGTCCGACGAGGCCTTCCTGGACGAGGAAAGCCTGCGCGAGTTGGTCGCCGATATCGTGCGCGAGGAGTTGCAGGGTGCCTTGGGCGAGCGGATCACCCGCAACGTGCGCAAACTGGTCCGCCGAGAGATCCACCGGGCGCTGACCGCGCAGGAACTGGACTGATCAGCGCCGCCGCGGCGGTTCGGCCAGGGACAAGAGCAGGTCAAGGTCCAGATGGGCCTCGACATGGTCGGCCAGAGCGTCCAACACCTGTTCGACCCCATCCTCATAACCCACAAGCGCCTCGTACCCCAACTCGCCCAGATAGCGGGCGCGGAACGCATCCGAGGCGAAGAGACCATGCAGATAGCTGCCGCGAATGCGCCCGTCGGGCGATGCGGCCCCTTCGGGCCTGTCGTCGATCTCAAGCCAGGCGCGGGCGCAGTCGGGCCCATCGGTGCGGCCGATATGGATCTCATAGCCTGTGACCGGTTCGCGACCGGGCAGGGCGGTGGCATGGCGCAGCGTGACCTGCTTGTCGCCGGTCATCACCGTATGCACGTCGAGCAGGCCCAGCCCCTCGGTCCGGCCCGGATGGCCCTCGATCCCGTCGGGGTCGTCGATGCTCTGCCCCAGCATTTGATAGCCGCCGCACAGGCCTAGAACATGGCCGCCACGCCTCACATGGGCGTAGAGGTCGATATCCCAGCCTTGGGCGCGGAAATAGGCCAGGTCGCCCACGGTGGACTTGCTGCCGGGCAGCAGGACCAGATCGGCGTCGCCGGGCAGGGGGCGGCCCGCCGGTATGATCTCGACACTGACCCCCGGTTCGGCCGCCAGCGGGTCGAGATCGTCGAAATTCGCCATCCGCTCAAGCTGTGGTACCACCACCTTGCAGGCGCCTCCGGGGGCCGAGCGAATGTCCATCATGTCTTCGGCAGGCAGGCGCCAGGCGTCGTTGAACCAGGGCACCACGCCCAGACAGGGCCAGCCGGTGCGCCGGGCGATGTCGTCGCGGCCCTCGTCAAACAGCGTGATATCGCCCTTGAAGCGATTCACCGCAAAGCCGCGAATCTGGGCCAGGTCGCCCGGTTCCAGCACCGCCTGGGTGCCGACGATCTGGGCGATCACGCCGCCGCGATGGATGTCGCCCACGAGCACCACGGGCACCCCCGCCGCACAGGCAAAGCCCATATTGGCGATGTCGCCCGCGCGCAGGTTGGTTTCTGCCGGGCTGCCGGCGCCCTCGACCAGCACCAGATCGGCATCGCCGCAAAGCCGGTCAAAACTTTCCAGTGCCTTTTCCAGCAGATGCGCCTTGTTCTTGCGGTAATCGCCCGCGCGCATGGTGCCCGCGCGCTTGCCCTGGACCACGATCTGCGCGCCGGTATCGGTCTCGGGTTTCAGCAGGATCGGGTTCATGTCGGTATGGGGTGCCCGTCGTGCGGCGCGGGCCTGAAGCGCCTGCGCGCGCCCGATCTCGCCACCGTTTTCAGTGGCGGCGGCGTTGTTGGACATGTTCTGTGGCTTGAACGGCGCCACCCGCAGCCCGCGCCGCGTGAACGCGCGGGCCAGCCCCGCCACCAGCATCGACTTGCCGACATTGCTGCCGGTGCCCTGGATCATGATCGCCCGAACCATGTGCGGCCCTTTCCGTTTGGCTCAGATGACCCGAATCCGGGTCGGCTGGATAGTCCCCGCGCGGCAGGTCGTGGCCGGTCTGCGGCGCGCATGAAAACATCAACAGACGTGCCCGGGGTCGGGCAACAAAAAACGCGCCCGGCAGCGGGGCGCGTCTTTGCATGTGGCAAGGCCGGTCTCAGGCGGCTTCGGCCTGGGCGGCGTTGCGACGCTCGCTTTCCTCGCGCGACAGCGCGACCGAGGTGCGCACACCGCGCCCCACGAATTCCATCAGGCCGCGCACAACCCGCTCGTTCGGGTCGATGCCGGCGCAGCTCAGCACTTCGCGCCCGTCGCGCGACCGGGCCCAGCGGGCGATCTGCTCGGGGCCGTTGCCATATTTCTTGTCGTCGGCGATGGCATCGTCGAGTGCAGCCAACACAACGGCCGCGAAGAGTTTACGTGCACGGTTGCCTTGCTCGTTGTTAAAGGCGGTGCCGTCAACGAAATCTTTCATCTCGTCTTCCTTGTTGTTCTTGCTCTTGCAATTTTCGGCGTGGCGTTCCTTATGACGGATCGGGCACGATTCGGGTACCTTTAATTTGCATGGGTGTGCTGCAAATTTTGCATGGCTCGCTGCGGATGCAGCACTAGGTTTCGTTGTCTTGCCTGGGGCCGTCCCGCCAGATATAGGGGCGCAAATGGGTGCATCAACCGTCGTGTGAAGGAATTATGTCATGCCCAAGATCAACGGAAATGAAATTCGCCCCGGCAATGTGCTGGAGCATAATGGTGGGCTTTGGGCGGCTGTGAAAGTCGATCACGTCAAGCCCGGCAAGGGCGGCGCCTTTGCTCAGGTCGAGCTGCGCAACCTGCGCAACGGTTCGAAACTGAACGAACGCTTTCGCAGCGCCGACAAGGTCGAGCGCGTGCGGCTGGAGCAGAAGGATCAGCAATTTCTCTATGAATCCGATGGGATGCTGGTCTTTATGGATGCAGAGACTTACGAGCAGATCGAACTGCCCGCTGACCTGCTGGGCGAACGTCGCCCCTTCCTTCAGGACGGCATGACCATCCTGGTCGAGTTCTACGAGAGCGAGGCACTGAACGCCACGCTGCCGCAAAAGGTCACCTGCAAGATCGTCGAGACCGAGCCGGTGGTAAAGGGTCAGACCGCTGCCAACTCGTTCAAGCCGGCGCTGCTGGACAACGGGGTCAAGGTGATGGTGCCGCCCTTCATCGGGCAGGATGAAATGATCGTGGTGAACACCGAAACGATGGAATATTCCGAACGCGCGTGACGTCACGTCGTTTGCACGATGCGGGCCGTCCCAAGAGGGCGGCCCGCTGCTTTTTGGGGCTCATGCGCGCTCCGCGAACAACTCGCGCAGCAGTTCGAACTTGATCCGGTTGGCGCTGACCTGCCGGTAAAAGGCGATCAGAAAGGCGGTGGGCGCCTGAATGCGGCCCAGCCCGCTGACCGCCGCGACCACGGTACCCACATCCGTGCGTCCATGCAGCACCAGCCAGCCGCCCAGCATCAGCACCGCCACCGTACCGGCGCCGTTGATGGCGCTGATCACGAATTTGGTCGAGAGTTTCCACAGAAACATATTGCGGCGAGTGGCATAGATCTCGTCAAAGGTCTGCTCGACCTCTGTGACCGCCGCAGCGATGTCCTCCTCGCTCAGCCGGTTGCCGGCGGCGCGTAAAAGCTTCACCCGCCGCGCCACATAACGGTTCACCTGGCGTTGAGACAGCAGCACGATGGCGATCTGTGGCAGGATCATCAACAGGGCGATCAGGCCCAGGCCCGGTTGGGTTGACGAGATATAGCCGATCACGCTGACCAGAGTTCCAATCTGCACCACCGGATCGGCAAAGGCGCCGCCTGCGAATTTGCCCAGTTCCTCGGCCTCGGCGCTGACAGCGGTGGTCAGCGTGCCCTGATGCAGGTTGTGCCCCCCTTCGGCGGCGCGGGTGACCAGACGCATGCGGATCAGGCGGATGACATGCTCACCCAGGGTTCCGGACAGGAAACCGGTCAGAAATTTCAGCACCAGGCTGGCCAGGATGGCGACGCCCATACCGGCGCCCAGCAGGAACAGGTTTCCAGCGTCGATCGCCTCGTCGGTCAGCAGGTTGACGATGTTGCGCTGAAACTCCAGCGGCACCGCCGCCAGAGTGGCAATCGCCAGCGACAGCACGATCAGCATCACCTGCCTGCGCCCGCTGACCCGCCAGATCGCGGCATAGAGTTGCAGCATGTCCCGTTCCTCATGATTTTGCGGCAAGACTGCCTTGCCGCCGGGACAAGATCAATCAGAGCATGCGCAAGCGTGCCTCTCCCGCCTGCATTTCGCCGCTTGCCCGGTCAAAGCGTAAGTAGGCGATAGCGTGATCACCAGCGCGGGTATGCAGCGTGCCGACCGGCTTACCATCGGCGGTGATTTCGGTGCCCGGCTCGGCGTCGCCCTCGATCGCGACACGGGCGAGACCCTTGCGCAGCTCGGTCTTGTGTTTCATCCGCGCGGTCACTTCCTGACCGACATAGCAGCCCTTGCGGAAATCGACGCCGTTCAGCGCCTCGAACCCGGATTCCAGCAGATAGCTGTCGGGGGTCAGCTCGATTCCGGTCTCTGGGATGCAATGGGCGACCCGGATCGCGTCCCAGTCACTGCCGTCATCGTTCTCGGGGGCTGCTGTATAAGCGCGCCAGCCCAGCGCCGGATGGCGCGGGTCGGGCAGGGCACCCGCCGGGGCGGGACCGGTGCCGCGTTGCAGGTTCAGCCCGCTGTCGCCGATCTCGACCGCGGCGCGCAGCTTGTACATGCTCAGGCGCTTGAGGGTTGCGTCGGCCAGGCTCTCGGCGATGTCGAGCAGGACGCCATCGCCATCGCGGCACAGAAAGAAATCGGCCAGATACTTGCCCTGCGGCGTCAGCAGCGCGGCATAGACCAGCCCCTGATCCAGCTTGCGGATGTCATTGCTGACCAGCCCCTGAAGGAAACTGTCGGTGTCGGCACCGGTCAGGCGCAGGATGCGGCGGCTGGGCATCTGGGGGTCCTCGTCATCATGTTCGACCCCGTGATATAGGAGAAGCGCACCGCCTGACCAGAGGCCGTAGGAGACCACCCGTGCCCGCACCGCTCAGCATCGTGATCCCGACCCTAGAGGCCGAAAGCGGCCTGCCGCGCCTGCTGGAAGCGCTGATCGAGGGGCTGCCAAGCGGCCTGATCCGCGAGGTGATCGTCAGCGATGGCGGCTCGCAGGACGCGACCCGCGCGATTGCCGAGGCGGCGGGGGCGGAGGTGCTGACCGGCCCACCCTCTCGCGGGGGGCAGTTGCGGCGCGGCTGTGACGCGGCGCGGGGCGACTGGCTGTTGGTGCTGCATGCCGACACGCTGCCCGATCCCGGCTGGGCCGAGGTGGTGGCGGGTCACATCGCGGCCAGCGATGCTCCGGCCTGTTTCCGGCTTGCCTTTCGCGCCAGCGGGCCGGGGGCGACCTGGGTGGCGGGCTGGGCCAATCTGCGCACGCGGCTGTTTGGTCTGCCCTATGGCGATCAGGGTCTGCTGATACGGCGACGCGATTACCGGGCGGCGGGCGGCTATCCCGACCAGCCGCTGATGGAGGACGTGCATCTGGTGCGCGCGCTGGCCCGCGCGCCCGTACTGTTGCCACATCGGGCAGTGACCGGGGCCGAACGCTATCTGCACGGCGGCTGGCTGCGCCGGGGTGCGCGCAACCTCTGGACCCTGATACGTTATTTCGCCGGCGTCGATCCCGAGGTTCTGGCGCGGGCTTACCGGAGATAGCACTTGCCCTCGCCGTGGTATGGGCAACAATGCCGATGCAACGCCGGGACCGGACGGGATGACTGAAACGGACAGGAAATCAGAGGAACAGGCCGCCTGGGCGGCGCTGTTCGCGCGCGACCCGGATGCGGTGATCGCCTGTCCCGCCTGCGACCGACTACATGTGGCGGCACCTGTGGCGCCGGGCCAGATCGCGCGCTGCACGCGCTGCCATTTCACCCTGATCGCGCCGCGCCGTGACACGCTGAACCGCACGTTGGCGCTGGCGCTGACCTCCGCGGTGCTGATGCTGGCCATGCTGAGCTTTCCCTTTCTGACCCTGTCGCGGCAGGGGCTGAGCCACGAGGTCTCGATCCTGGGCATGGTCACTGGACTGGCCCATGGCTGGTACCTGTTGCTGGCGCTGGTGGTGGGACTGTTTGTGATCGCCTTGCCGATGCTGCGGGCGGCGGCGCTGGTCTATGTGGTCTGGTCACTCCGCCGTCCCCGGCTGGCGCCTGCCTCGCGCCGCATCTTCCGCCTGGCCGAGGCGGTGGCGCCCTGGGCGATGACCGAGGTGTTCATCATTGGGACCGGGGTGGCACTGGTCAAGGTGGCGGGCCTGGCACGGGTCGATTTCGGCACCGCCTTCTGGCTCTTCTGCGTCATGGTGCTGGTGCTGGCGCTGAAGAACGCCTCGGTCTGCCGCTGGACCATCTGGGCGCTGATGCGCGAGAAAAGCCGATGACCCGCGCCGCCGACATGGGCTGGATCGGCTGCCACAACTGCGGCGCGGTGCACGCGCCCGGGCCATCCCGCTGCCGGACCTGCGGCGCGGTGCTGCATGCACGCCTGCCCAACAGCCTGCAAAAGGTGTGGGCCTGGCTGCTGACCGGGGTGCTGTTCCTGATCCCCGCCAATCTCTATCCGCTGCTCAGCAACGAGATTTTCGGCCATGAAGAGGGGCATACCATCCTCGAAGGCATCGTCCTGTTTGCCCGCTCGGGGGATCTGCTGGTGGCCGGGGTGATCTTTTTGGCCAGTTTCGTGATCCCGGTGGTCAAGGTGGTGGTGATTGCGCTGTTGGCGTGGTCGGTGCATTTCGACTGGCAGATGGACCGGCGCAGGCGGCTGTTGCTTTATGAATTCGTCGAATTCATCGGCCGCTGGTCGATGATCGACGTGTTTGTGGTGGCGCTCTTGACCGGGTTGGTTCATCTGGGGGCGATCCTGTCGTTCCTGCCGGGATTGGGAGCGGTGTGTTTCGCCTTCTCCGTGATATGTACCATGCTGTCGGCGCAGGCCATGGACGCCAAATTGATTTGGGATGACGATCGGGATGAGTGACGCTCCGCAGCTGCGGCAACCGGATATCGAAACGCGCGTGGCGCGCGGCTGGCGCGGCCTGTCGCTGGTGTGGCTGGTGCCGGTGGCCGCCGTGGCCGGCGCGCTGGCGCTGGTCTGGCAGAACTATGCGAACCGCGACATTCCCATCCGCATCGAGTTTGCCGACGCCACAGGGATCGAGGTCGACAAGACCGAAATCCGCTTTCGCGAGGTCTCGGTGGGGCGGGTCAGTGGCATGCGGTTCAGCGAGGATTTGAGCCGCGTCATCGTCGAGGCAGAGATTCACCGCGAACTGGAACGCTATCTGGACAGCGATGCAAGGTTCTGGCGGGTCACGGCCCGGGTGGGGCCGGGCGGTATCAGCGGGCTGAACACGCTGCTCTCGGGTGCCTATATCGCCGCCGACTGGGACGCGGTCGAGGGCGAGGCGGCCCGCGATTTCGTCGCCGAGGCCGAAGCGCCGGCGGTGCCGCCGGGCACCAAGGGGCTGGCTGTGGTGCTTATCGCGCCCGACAGCGGGTCGGTTTCGGTGGGAGCGCCGATACTGCACAAGGGGGTGCAGATGGGCAAGATCGCCGCCGTGCGCTATGACGCGCTCAGCGGTTCGGTCCTGCTGACCGGCTTCATCGAGGCACCGCATGACAAGCTGATTAACTCGGCGACCCGGTTCTGGAACGTGTCGGGCGCCGGACTGGAACTGGGCGAGGGCGGCATCCAGCTCAAGGTCGACAGCCTTGCCTCGCTCTTGCAGGGGGGCGTCGCCTTCGACACCGCCATGTCGGGCGGCGAGGCGCTGGGCAAGCGCCCGATCTTCGACCTCTATGCCACCGAGGACTCCGCCCGCGACAGCCTGCTGGGTGACAGCTTGCAAGCCACCGTCGAGGTGATGTCGAGTTTCGAAGGGTCGGTACGTGGGCTCAAGATCGGGTCCGAAGTGATGTTCCGAGGTGTCAAGGTAGGGCAGGTGCGTCATCTCTCGGCCGAGATCGACGAGAGTGCGGGGGGCAGGCCCGATATCCGCATGCAGGTCATTTATACGATCGAGCCGGGGCGGCTGGGCCTGCACGATGTCTCGACCCCTGACGATACACTGTCCCTGCTGGCCACGATGGTCGAGCGCGGCGGCGTGCGGGCACAGCTGATGCCGGCCTCGTTCTTCTCGGGCGGGCTGGTGGTGCAGTTGCAGGAAAACCCCGATGCGCCCGCCGCCACGCTTGACCGCGAGTCGACGCCTTTTCCGGCGATGCCGTCGCTACCGACGCCACCCGATACGCTGGCGGTAGCCTCGCAGAACGTGCTGGACCGGGTGGCGGCGCTGCCGGTCGAGGACCTGATGCAACGTGCCATCGAGACACTAGAAAATGTCAACGTTATCCTGGCCGACGGCGACACGCGGCGCATCCCCTCCGATCTGCGCGACATGTTGGGCAATGTGAATGCGGTGGCGGGGTCGGAAAGCCTGCGGAACCTGCCCGAGGACCTGCGCCAGGCACTGGCCTCGGTCAATGCGGTGCTGGCGCATTTCGAAGAGGAGGAGGGTGCGCAGAAACTGGTTGCCGCGCTCGAGGAGTTGCGGATTGCCGCCACCGGTATCTCGGCGGCGAGTGCGGATTTGCCCGGGCTGGTCCGCGATATCGACGCGCTGGTGGCCAAGGCCGATGCCTTGCCGCTGGAGGAGGTCGTGGCCTCGGCCGACCGGGTCCTGCAATCCGCCGATACGCTGTTGCGCAGTGAAGACGTGGAACGGGTGCCCGCCGCGCTGAACGCGGCGCTGGAGCAGGCCGAACAGACGCTGGTGTCGATCCGCGAAGCCGCCGGATCGGTCAACGACACGCTCACGACATTTGAAGAGAAACAGGTCGCCCAGACACTGGTCGATGCGCTGGGCGATATGCGCAGTGCCGCCGCAAATGTCGAAACCGCCAGCGCCGAGCTGCCGCAGCTGGTCGCCGATATCGACCGGCTGATCGAGACCGCCAATGCGCTGCCGCTGGCCGATGTGACCGCCTCGGCCGACCGGGTGCTGCAATCGGCCGATGCCTTCCTGCGCAACGAGGATATGGACAAGGTCCCCGGGGCGCTGGCCGGTGCCCTGGAAGAGGCCCAGCGCGCGCTTGAAGAGTTGCGGCAGGGCGGGGCGGTCGAGAACCTCAACCGCACGCTGCAAACCGCCAGCACGGCGGCTGACTCGGTGGCCCTGGCCGTGCAGACCCTGCCGGACCTGGCGGCGCGGCTTGATGCGCTGGCCGACAGCGCCGAGGCGACCATCGGCGCCTATGGCCCCGGTTCGCCCGTCAACCGCGAGGTACAGGCCGCCATCGGCGATCTGCGCGCCACCGTGCGCTCGCTCAACGCGCTGGTTCAGGCGATCCGGCGCAAACCCAATTCCCTGCTCGTAGGACGCTGACCCATGAGACGACTGTTTGCCCTTGCTCTTCTGGCGCTGGCCGCTTGCGCCGGCCCCGAGGAACGCTATCTGCTGCCCGAGATCACCGGGGTCGAGACCTATCGCAGCAGCGCCCGTACCATCCAGGTGACGCGCATGGACCTGCCCGCCTATGTCAGCGACAGCGAAATCACGCTGTTGGGCGAGGACGGGGTGTTGCGGCCCACCAAGACCGGGTTCTGGGCGGATGAGCCTGAACGCGCCCTGACCGAGATGCTGGCGGCGGGGCTGGATCAGGCGCTGACCGCCTCGGTCGCCGCCGATCCCTGGCCGTTCGAGGGGCTGGCCGATATCCAGGTCGCAGTCAAGGTGCACCGCCTGTCGGGCGTCCCGGGGCAGGCGCTGGCCTTTTCCGGGCAGTATTTCCTGACCTCGCCCGCGCATGGCAATCTGGAGCGCGCCCGGCGGTTTTCCTATTCGGTGCCGATGAACGAGGCCACGATCCCCGCCTTTGCCGCAGCCCAGACCGAGGCGCTGCGCCTGTTGGTCAATGAGATCGCGAAAACCATTGCACGGGGCTAGCGCAGCTCGACGATGGATTTGCCCAGCCGGAAAGGCGCGGCAAAGCTGACAAGGCACAATGCCAGCACCTGGATCAGCAGGATATGGGCATTGGCCTGTAGATACTCCCATTCCGATTTAAGCTTGCCGATCTGCGCGATCAGATCCTCATAGGCGCGGGCAAGGATCTGAAAGTCGCTCGCAATCAGCGGAACCTTGCGGCGCATCGCCTCGAGCGCCGCCTCGGTCGGGGCATCGAGCGTGGCAAAGACCAGAAATTCGTCGACGGCAAAGGCATCGACCTGATCGGACATGTCGCGCATGCCGGGGCTGCCAAACAGAAGGTGCAGACCGGCCAGCGGCGCCACCTCGCCGGTGACGGCGATGAAAAGCGGCAGATCGGCGTTACTGGCGGTCGAGGCAGACAGAAACTCGACCTTCTCGCACAGGACGGCGATGTCGTCGTCATAGGACGGGTCGCAGAACCGCAGCCGGAACCGCGCCGCGTCACGGTCAAAGTCGGCGGTGGCGGCATAGGCGATGTCGATCTGTCGGTCGAGGCGGGAATGGTCCGTCTTGTAGAGCCCTGCCAGCACTGCCACCAGGGCACCGACACCACCCAGAATGACCCAGACCAGGTCAGCGGTCTTCCAGGCGCGATGCCCCGCAGGCTTGCGCATCAACAACCATCCCGTGCCAAAACAGCCGGCAAGGAAACAGAACAGAATGAGCGGCAACTGGTTGTCGGCAAGGAAACTCATGGCCGAAAGACTAAGCACCCAGTCAGTCGACGCAACGGCTATCACGCGGATGTAAACCCTCGATGCCACCGGAACCCTTGCAACGACATCAGGAGAGGGCGGCGCCATTCCGGGGCGGGAGCAGAATTTCAACGAAATTCTGCCAAAGAAAATTGAAATTTTCTTTGGTCATTTTCTTTGCAAGAAAACGGGCCCGTTTGCGGGACAGGAGAGTTACTCCACCTTGCGGATCGACTGGCGCCAGAACCGGCTCATCAACAAGGTTCCGGCGCAGGCCAGACCCACGGACAGGCCAGCCCAGACGCCGATCCCCTCCCATTGCAGCGTGAAGCCCAGAACATAAGATGCGGGAATTCCCACCAGCCAATAGCTGACCGCAGCCATGACCATGGGCACCGTTGTGTCCTGCACGCCACGCAAGAGGCCCAACGCCATTACCTGTGCCCCATCGACCAGTTGAAACAGCGCTGCCATGGCCAGCAGACCCACGCCGATGGTCAGGATTTGCGGCCGGTCGGGATCGTCGGGTTCCATGAACAGCGACACCAGCGGCGCACCCCATCCCAGGAACAGGGCGATGGTCACCATCGACATGAGCAGCGACAGGCCGATTGCCACCACTCCGCCGCGCGCCAGATGGGCCCGATCACGGCGGCCAAAGGCGGTTCCGGCGCGAATGGTCGCCGCGTTGCTCAAGCCCAGATGCACCATGAATGTAGCCGAGGCCAGTTGGATCGCGATCCCATGCGCGGCCAGCGGCACCTTTCCCAGCCACCCCATCATCACCGCCGAGGCGGCAAACAGGCTGACTTCGGCCAGATTGGTCAGCCCGATCGGCAGGCCCATCCGCAGCACGCGGCGGAACATCTCGGTATCCGGGCGCCAGAAGCGTTGAAACAGCGTGTGTTCAGGCAGGCTCCGCAGCACATAGGCCACCACCACCAGCAACGAGACCAGCTGCGTGGCGACCGAGGCCACCGCCGCGCCGACCAGTCCCAGTTCGGGCGCCCCCCAATTGCCGAAGATCAGCATATAGTTGACAAGCGCGTTGATAAGCGCGGCGCCGACCAGGCTCCAGAACACGATCTGCGTGCGCTCCAGTGCCGCCAGATAGGATTTCAGCACCATTACCAGCAGTGCCGGCACCATGCCCCAGCCCGCCACCCGCAGGTACTCGGCGGCCAGCGCCGCCACCTCGGGCTCTTGCCCCAGCGCCAGCAGGATCGGCTGTGACCAGATCAGAAGTGGCAGCACCAGTACCGCAAAGATCAGCGAAGCCCAGAGCCCCATCCGCGTCGCCCGGCGGATCGAGGTTTCGTCCTCTTCGGCGGCGGCGGTGGCCACCATTGGCATCACGGCCCAGCCGAAGCCCGCGCCCAACAGAAAGAGCACAAAGAAATAGCTGCCCGCCAGCGTCACCGCCGCCAGCGCCTCGACCCCGTACCAGCCCAACATAACGGTATCGGTCAACCCGATCGCGAATTGCGCCAGGTGCCCGCCGATCAGCGGCAGGCCCAGCACCGCAATCGCCTTTGCATGGCCGCGATATGTCATCACCTTGGTCATCCGGTCAGGCTTAGGTGCGGGCAGAGGTGAGGGCAAGCACCATATTCGCCGTTGCACCATTGCCTCGGACTGATAGCCTGACCGGGTTCCTGGCCAAAGGGGGGGAGAGATGTCAGACCCGTTCGATCAACTGATCCCCGAGGCGCGGGCCTTTCTGGCAGAGCTTGCGGCCAATAACAGCCGCGACTGGTTCGCGGCGCAAAAGCCGCGTTATGAGGCCGAATTGAAACGCCCCGCAGAGATGTTGTTGGATCAACTGGCTGCGCGGCTGGGGCCGGGCACCGCCACCAAATTGTTCCGACCGCAGCGCGATGTACGGTTTTCCAAGGACAAGACGCCCTACAACACGCATCTGCACCTGCTCTGGATCACGCCGGAGGGGGCGCAATACTTCTTTGGCGTCTCGCCCGATTATGTCACCGCAGGTGGTGGGCGGATGGGGTTCGACGCGAAAACGCTGGCCCGCTATCGCGAGCGCCTGGCCCGCCTCGGTCCCGCGCTGCGAACCCAAATCGAGACCTTGGGCGGACAAGGCGCGCGCCTGTCCGAGCCCGAGTTCAAGCGCCCCGCAGCGCCGATCACGCCCGGCGACCCGCTCGCCGATCTGGCTCGCCGCAAGTCGCTGACGCTCTGGTTCGATTATGATACCGGTCTGACAGACGTTCTGGCGCACTTGGCCAGCGATTTCGACCGGCTCAAACCCCTTCAGGCGGCGCTCTCCGCCCTTTTGGCAGACTGACCCATGTCCCATATCCCCAACCGCATAGACACCGTCCGCCCCGACGCCCCGGAACAGGCCGGGTATGGCCCTTTTCCCGTTGGCGTGCGGACCTTGCAATTCGACATTCCGGGCCGGATCGACGTGGCCCGCGCCACTGAAGGCAACCAGCCCATCTACGACCGGCCCATGACGGTCGAGCTCTGGTACCCTGCCGCGCCCGACACTTCACCGGGAGGCCATTATGATACGCTGATCCGCGACGGGCAGACCGCCACCCGCCTCCTTGGCCGTGCTGCCCGTGATGCCGCCCCGACGCCGGGCCGCTTCCCGCTGGTGGTGATCTCGCATGGCTATCCGGGAAACCGGTTTCTGATGTCGCATCTGGGAGAAACGCTTGCCTCGCGCGGGTTCATCGCTGCCGCCCCCGATCACGCTGACAGCACCTATGCCGACCAGGGGGCTTTTGGTGCCACGCTCTATCACCGCCCGCTCGACCAGCGCGCCGTGATCGACCATGTCGACGCATCCGTGCCGCAGGCCGATACCGGGCATACCGGCATCATAGGCTATTCCATGGGCGGCTACGGCGCGCTGGTCTTTGGTGGGGCCGGTGTCAGCCGCACCGCCCCCACCGCCGATTTTGCACCGCCCGCCGGGCTGCTGTCCCGCCACGTTTCAGGCTCCGAAACCCACGCGGCCCTGATCGACCCGCGTGTGCGTGCTGCCATAGCAATCGGCCCATGGGGCAATCAGAGGGGCATCTGGGACACTCCCGGCCTTGCCCAACTGGACAAACCGCTGATGATCATGGCGGGCAACCTTGACGAGGTCTCGGACTATGCCGCCATGCGCGGTATCTTCGAGCAGACCACCGGCACCACCCGCCACCTGCTCACGTTTCAGGGGGCCAGCCACAATGCCGCCGCTCCCATCCCCGCCCCGGCCGAGAGCTGGGCCGCATCCCCCGCGCTCGACTTCGTCCCGTTCGAACATTACGCCGATCCTGTCTGGGACACGGTGCGCATGAACAACATCGCACAGCATTTCGCCACCGCCTTCCTGTCGCTGCATCTGAAGGGCGACAAGATCATGCATCGCTACCTTGACGACAGCTTTACCGGGTTCGCCCCCACCTCTGCCCGCGCCCTCACATTCGAGACGCTGACGAAAGGTCACTGAACGCCACACCTTTCCCGCAGGCTCGCAACCTGCTTGACTGGGGCGATCAGATCCCGGAGCGCGCCATGCAGACCGAAACCGTAACGCTCAACGGACAAGGCTTCTTTCTCCGCCGCTGGGGCGATCCCGCGCTGCCGCCGCTCCTGATGCTGCACGGCTTTCCCGAATATGGCGGCGCCTGGGGCGACCTCGCCCCATATCTGGCCCAGCGCTTCCATTGCATCGCCCCCGATCAGCGGGGCTATGGCCAGAGCTGGGCGCCCGAGGGCGTCAAGCACTACGCCACATCCCATCTCGTCGCGGACATGGCCGCGCTGGCCGAAACCCTCGGCGCGCCGCTCACCGTGCTTGGGCATGACTGGGGCGCGGCTGTGGCCTATGGGCTGGCCATGTTCCGCCCCGAGCTGGTCGACCGCCTGATTATCGCCAACGGCGTGCACCCGGTGCCGTTCCAGCGGGCGCTGGCGGCAGGCGGCGCGCAATCGGCGGCCTCGCAATACATGAACGCCCTGCGCGCGCCCGAGGCAGCGCAACACTTCGCCGCCAATGATTACAAGGCACTGACCGATTTCTTCACCCGCCACATGGGCGGCCATGACTGGCTCAATCCCGCGCGGCTGGCGGATTACAAGGCCGAATGGGCACGCCCCGGCAGGCTCGACGCAATGCTCAACTGGTACCGTGCCTCGCCGCTGGTGATCGCCGCCCCGGGCCAGCCCCGCACCGACCTGCCCGCACTGCCGCTCGACCGGCTGCACGTGCGCTGCCCGCATCTGCTGCTCTGGGGGCCGGACGACCGCGCGCTCCTGCCCGAAGCGACCGAGGGGCTTGAAGAATTCGCCCCCGACCTCACCCGCATCGCCATCCCCGGCACCGACCACTGGCTGTGCCACCAGGCGCCCGACCGGGTCGCCGCTGCCATACTGAACTGGATACCCCAACTGGAGACCGCCCCATGATCACCGTCCACCACCTGGCCCAATCCCGCTCGCTGCGCATCCTCTGGCTGCTCGAGGAACTGGACCTGCCCTACAAGGTCGTGCGATACGAACGTGATCCCAAGACCCGCCTCGCCCCGCCCGAACTGCGCGCCATCCACCCGCTGGGCAAATCGCCGGTGATCGAGGCAGACGGTATCCGGCTGGCTGAATCCGGCGCCATCGTCGATTATCTCTGCGCCCGCCACGCGCCGCAGATGATGCCGCCGCAGGACAGCCCCGCCTGGGCCGAACACCTGGAACTGATGCATTTCGCCGAAGGCTCGGTGATGACGCCGATCCTGCTCAATCTCTATGTTGGGCTGCTGGGCGAAGTAGGCGCGCCGCTACATCCGCGCATCCAGTCGGAACTGACCAGCCATTTCCGCTTCATGGAGGACAGCTTGCGCCCCTCGGGTCATTTCGTGCTGGATGGGCTCAGCGCCGCTGACATCCTGCTCAGCTTTCCCGCAGGCGTGGTGGCGCGACTGGGCCGTGCGGCCGAGTTTCCCCGGCTCGCCGAATTCGCCGCCACCATGGCCGCGCGCCCGGCCTTCCAGCGCGCGCTCGCCGCAGGCGGCGGCGACTAAAGCTCCCGCAGGTGGCGGCGACTGAGATCAGTCCTGCTTGGCCCGCTGGTCGGGATGCAGGGCAGTGCCCAGGATATGCTCGGACTTGTGGATCACGTGATGCGCGCGGCCCACGATCAGCGGATCGGGCTCGCCCACCACTTCCTTGTCCTTGCCGGGATAGTCGATGGTCGACAGGAAATGCCGCATGCAGTTCAGACGCGCGCGTTTCTTGTCGTTCGACTTGATGATGGTCCAGGGCGCATCAGCGGTGTCGGTGTAAAAGAACATCGCCTCCTTGGCCTCGGTATAATCATCCCACTTGTCGAGGCTCGCCTTGTCGATCGGTGACAGTTTCCACTGTTTCAGCGGATCGGTCTCGCGGCTTTTGAACCGGCGCTGCTGTTCCTCTTGCGTGACCGAGAACCAGTATTTGTAAAGCCGGATGCCCGAGCGCACCAGCATCCTTTCCAGATCCGGTGTCTGGCGCATGAATTCCAGATATTCGTTCGGGGTACAGAAACCCATGACCCGCTCGACCCCGGCGCGGTTGTACCAGGAGCGGTCATAGAACACCATTTCCCCCACCGTGGGCAGTTCCTGCACATAACGCTGGAAATACCATTGCCCCTTCTCTTCCCAAGTGGGCTTGTTCAGGGCGACCACGCGGGCCTGGCGCGGGTTCAGGTGCTCCATGAAACGTTTGATGGTGCCCCCCTTGCCAGCGGCATCGCGGCCCTCGAACAGCAGCACGAACCGCTCGCCGGTCTCTTGCGCCCAAAGCTGAACCTTCAAGAGCTCGGCCTGCAACATCGCCTTTTCCGCCTCGTAGGGGCGGCGGGACATCTTGCGCCTGTAAGGATATTTGCCGCTTTCAAACGCGTGGCGCACCGTTTCCGGTGTCGGCATTCGGTTCTTGCGAACCGGCGCTGGCGCTGGCGCCGACTCGACCGAGGCTGCGGCGGTCGCTTCGGCCTTGGCATCAGCCTCTGGCGTCTGCGTTTCGACGACCTTTACCACAGCGTCCGAGGCGTCCGCCCCATTGGCCTTGCTGTCTTTCTGCGGGGTGATAAGTTTCGCTGTCTCCAAGGGCCTTGTCTCCTCGTTGCCGTTCCGTCGGATTTGCGCGTGACTCTACCCGTGTCGCGTGGGGCGCGCGTTGATCCGTGTCAAGAAATGCAACAATTTCGGGTCAGCTTTTTGCAGGTCTGGCAACATCATCCGGCGAAGGCGGGCCCAGCCTCTTCATTCCGCCGCAAATACTCCGGGGGGAGGTGACAAAATTCCACGAATTTTGCACCGGGGGGCAGAGCCCCCTTTAACACAATTGTTGGCGGAGCCGCCTGAATAACATTTTCGGGCAGAGCCCCTTGTTCCTGACCTGCCTTTCCCGCTGGCTCAGCGGTGGCCCCAGTCGTCTGGATCCTCCGAATTGCCCGGTGACAGGCCCAGAACATCGCCCGTGGTCGAACAGCCCAGTCCCAGCACCGTGCGGTTGGCGTAGGCGAAGTATGCGCAGACCTGGTTGATCTCGAGGATCTCGCCATCCTCCCATCCGACAGCGCGCAGCGCCGTAAAATCGTCCTCGACCATCAGCGCCGGTGTCTCGGTCAGCTTTCGCACATAGACCATCGCGGCCCGTTCGCGCGCATCAAGCGGCGCTTGTTCAGGCGCGCCCGCCGAAATTGCCGCGCGTATCGCATCGCTCCGCGCCGGATCACCCAACAGCCGCTGAAGCCCCGCAAAGTGGTGTTCAACGCAATAGGCGCAGCCGTTGAGCGCACTGACCCAGACTCCCAGCACCTCGAGAAACCATTTGGGGATCTTGTTGCCGGTATGGTGCAGCACGTTCTTGTAGAGCGCCATGTGCCCTTCCATCGAATGCGGCCTGAGCGAGTGGATCATCATGATGTTGTCCACATTCCCCCCCGGTCCGGTCACCCGCTCATACAGCCTGCGCAGCTTGCCCGTCGCCTCTTCGAACGGCACCGTTTTGATCCAGCTCATCCTTGTGCTCCAGGATATCTGCTTCTTCTCCGACAACCTTGCATCTGTGGGGGCGGGCGGGACAAGCCCACAGGTTGTGATCTGGCGCACAGCCAGCGCGTGTGATTGCAGCCACCATTCCACTGCACAACAGGAAAGGCGCATCTCATGGGAAACTGGCAAGTCAAGCTTGATGCCAACACGGCGATCGACCAGATCGACAAATTGGCGAGCCGCGCTTGGGCCGCATTTCAGACCCCGTCGACAGCGGTGGTCGTCGAACTTCTCAACGAAACCGGCTATGACCTTCGCCATGTCTGCAATTACCGCTGGCAGGGCAATTTCATGGAACCCACCGACGACCTGCTGGCGGGGTGGGGGCGGGTCTGGGGCATGCAGTCCAAAGGGCTCGACGGCTGTTTCGGCGCGGTCATCTATCAGCTCTGGGATCAGGGAACCGAGACCGACGCCTATCTGGTCATCGGCAACCTGATCTATTGGGATGGCGCGATGCCCTATTACACGGCCGAGGTCACCACCACGAATTACGAGAACGAAGGCAAGCCAAAGACGCTCGATCTGCTCAACAAGGGGCGCTCTTCGGCCTGGAGCAAGGAGTACCGGGATACCGGCGGTGTCGATCTTGATGTGAAGGTCGACATCTGGCGACAGGAAATCACCTCGATCGAAGAGAACTTCCGCATTCAGTTGACCAAGGCGAGCTGATCCCGCCTCGTGATTGCCGACACCGGCCCCGTGGGCCGGTGTTTTCCACAAGACCTCGCGTTCCCCTTTCCCCCAACCACATCACCTGCCATAATGGTCGCCAATCAAAAGCCGACCAACATGAGCAGCCCCATGCCCGAAGATCTTCTCAGCGGAGCCAACACCGCCGCCTACGACGCCTCCTCGATCGAGGTGCTCGAAGGGCTGGAACCCGTTCGCAAACGTCCCGGCATGTATATCGGCGGCACCGACGAGCGGGCGCTGCATCACATGGTGGCCGAAATCCTCGACAACTCGATGGACGAGGCGGTGGCCGGGTTCGCCAACCGGATCGAGGTGGAACTGCACGCCGACTACGCCCTGACCGTGCGTGACAACGGCCGCGGCATCCCGGTCGACCCGCACCCGAAATTCCCCGGAAAATCAGCGCTCGAGGTCATCCTCTGCACTCTGCACGCGGGCGGCAAGTTCTCTGGCAAAGCCTATCAGACCTCGGGCGGCCTGCACGGCGTCGGCGCTTCGGTCGTCAACGCGCTGTCGGATTCCATGGTCGTTCAGGTGGCCCGCGACAAGCAACTTTATGAACAGCGCTTCTCGCGCGGCCTTCCCCTTGGCCCGATCCAGCAGATCGGCGCTGCCCCCAACCGGCGCGGCACCACCGTCACCTTCCACGCCGACGAAGAGATCTTCGGCCACCACCGGTTCAAGCCCGCGCGCCTGTTCAAATCCATCCGCTCCAAGGCCTATCTGTTCTCGGGCGTCGAGATTCGCTGGAAATCCGCCATCGACGACGGCGAAACGCCCACCGAAGCCACCTTTCACTTCCCCGGCGGCCTCGCCGACTACCTCAAGGAGACGCTGGGCGCCGCCTCCACCTATGCCGACCAGCCCTTTGCCGGGACCGTCGACTTCACCGAGAAATTCAACACGCCCGGCAAGGTCGAATGGGCGATCAACTGGACCCCGTCCCGCGACGGTTTCATCCAGTCCTATTGTAACACCGTCCCCACGCCCGAGGGCGGCACGCACGAGGCCGGGTTCTGGTCTGCCGTCCTCAAGGGCATCCGCGCCTATGGCGAGCTGATCAACAACAAGAAGGCCGCCCAGATCACCCGCGAGGATCTGCTGACGGGCGGCTGCGCGCTGGTCTCGTGTTTCATCCGCGAGCCGGAATTCGTGGGCCAGACCAAGGACCGCCTTGCCACCGTCGAGGCGCAGCGCCTGGTCGAAGGTGCCGTGCGCGACCATTTCGACAACTGGCTGGCCGCCGATACCAAATCCGCGGGCGCCATCCTCGACTTCCTCGTGCTGCGGGCCGAGGAGCGCATCCGCCGCCGTCAGGAAAAGGAAACCCAGCGCAAATCCGCCACCAAGAAGCTCCGCCTGCCCGGCAAGCTGGTCGATTGCTCGGCCACCGCGCGCGAGGGCACGGAACTGTTCATCGTCGAAGGCGACAGCGCCGGCGGCTCGGCCAAGATGGCGCGCGACCGCAAGACCCAGGCGCTCCTGCCGCTCAGGGGCAAGATCCTGAACGTGCTGGGCGCGGCGTCGTCGAAACTCGGCTCCAACCAGGAAATCAGCGACCTGACCCAGGCGCTTGGAGTCGGGCTTGGCACGCGGTTCAACGTCGATGACCTGCGCTATGACAAGATCATCATCATGACCGACGCCGATGTCGACGGCGCCCATATCGCCTCGCTGCTGATGACCTTCTTCTTTACCCAGATGCGCCCGATGATCGACACCGGGCACCTGTACCTGGCCTGCCCGCCGCTCTATCGCCTGACCCAAGGCGCCAAGCGGGTCTATTGCCTCGACGAGGCCGAGCGCGATGAGTGGCTGGCCAAGGGTCTGGGCGGCAAGGGCAAGATCGACGTGAGCCGGTTCAAGGGCCTGGGCGAAATGGACGCCAAGGACCTGAAGGACACCACCATGAACCCCGAGACCCGCAAGCTGATCCGGGTGACGATCGACGAGGACGAACCCGGCGAGACCGGCGATCTGGTGGAACGGCTGATGGGCAAGAAACCCGAATTGCGGTTCCAGTACATCCAGGAGAACGCGCGGTTCGTGGAGGAGTTGGATGTTTAGGAGGCGTCATGCTTCACGAGATGCTGTCACGACTCGCCCGTGAGTATGTGTTTGAAAGAGGAAAGCACTTTGCAGGAAGCGAGTTCGGAAACTATGTAAGACATGATCTCGCACTAGAAGCCAAGAAAAGGCTCATTTTTCTCCCTTATGATTTGAAGGTTAAATCAAGTGTTGGAAGTGGAAACTGGGCTTCAGTTCCATGGTTGGCTTTTTTTGATCCTTTGATTACTAACTCCGCGACAACTGGATTTTATGTCGTCTATTTAATTAACGCGCAAACCGAAGAAATATTCTTATCTCTAAATCAAGGTACTACTGAAGTATACCGAGAGTTCGGAGAAAACGAAAAAGGGCGTGAAATCCTAAAGCGAAGAGCGGTTGATTTGGCGGAAAGAGTTCCAGAGTACGCCAAGAAGTTCGAATTGGATGGCATTGATTTAGGATCAGTCGACAAGCTTCCAGCCGGATACGAAGCCGGCCATGCATTTGGACGCCGCTATCTAGCAGGTCATATTGACCCAAACCTTTTCTATCGTGATTTCGAAACAATGCTTTCCGCCTAAAAAGCCTTGGTCGACCGTGGAGGACGGACCCCTATTGACGCAATGATGGAGGAATCCGGAACAACTGACATTCAAGAAACAAGATCCTATGTACTTTCTAGGCGCATTGAAAGGGCAGGAAACGTACGTGTCCCTGTTTTGGAACGTCGAGGTGTCATTTGCGAAGGTTGCGGTCTAGACCCAATTGAACACTATAGTTACAAGGGGCCACTCAAAAACACACCGCTTGAAGTGCATCACTGCAAACCAATTAGGGAGTTGGCAGAAGGTGAAAGTCGGCGTTATAAAATCCCAGAAGATTTCTTGGTCCTTTGCCCGACTTGCCATCGAGTTATACACTGTCAACTTGATGTTTCGGACCTGAATGCACTAAGAGAATCGATACGCTTTCGGATATTAAGAAGAAACTGATCCGAAGTATTTTTCTAAATTGGAGAACGTTTCAAGTAGGGTGGGCAGTCCTGCCCACCGCTCCCTGCCCACCGCCCGCACATCCCCACAAAAATACCACCCCCATCCCCCTTTACCCCTCTTGCGGCACCCCAAACCCAAGCATAGATTCCCCCATGCAGGCGGCGGTTGACCGCAAGGCCCCGCGCCCCTGCTGCGTCGAAAGTCTCATCGCCCTGATCCCCTCGGGTCAGGCAACCCTGACACTCAGAGCAACGACCACACGACCCCACCCGGCCGGCATGTTGCCCGCCGGACCCGTCAGGAGAAAACCCATGTCCAAGGAAAAGAATCGCGGCAACCGCGAGGCCAAGAAGCCCAAGAAGGAAAAGCCCAAGGTCCTGGCCACCGCCGGACTGGCGAAACCCGCCCCCGTCGCCCCCCGCGCCAAGGGCAAGTAAGCTCCCGTTTCCGGCCCGCCCCCAAACGCAAACGGCGCCCCCTTGCAGGGGCGCCGTTTCGTTTTGTCGTGACAGGGGGCGTCAGGCGGCCGATTTCGCCTCGGGGTCGAAGCGGCCATAGAAGCTCTGGCCCTTGTCGGCCATTTCGCGCAGCAGCGGCGGGCAGGCGAAGCGCTCGCCGTATTTCGCCGCCAGCTGGTCGCAGCGGTCCGCCGCATAGGGCGTGCCGATGATGTCGATCCAGCTCAGCGGGCCGCCCGACCAGGGGGCAAAGCCCCAGGCCAGGATGGCGCCCACGTCGCCTTCGCGGATGTCTTCCAGCACGCCTTCCTCCAGCGCGCGGACCGCTTCCAGCACCTGGGCGAACATCAGGCGTTCCTGCACCTCGATCAGGTCGGGCTGTTCCTCGGCCAGCGGGTATTTGTCCTGGAGGCCTTTCCAATAGCCGGTGCGCTTGCCCTTGTCGTCATAGTCGAAGAAGCCCGCGTTGGCCTTGCGGCCCATCCGCCCCAACTCTTCCATCCAGAAGATCAGGTCATCCGCCGGGCTTTCGGGATAGGCATCGCCCATTGCCGCCTTGGTTGCGCGCGCGATCTTGGCGCCGAGATCGATCGACGTCTCGTCGGTCAGCTGGATCGGACCCACCGGGAAACCCAGCTGCCGCGCCGCATTGTCGATCAGCACCGGCGACACGCCTTCGGTGATCATCCGCGCGCCTTCGTTGACATAAGGGATGATGCAGCGGTTGCAGTAGAAGAAGCGCGCATCATTGACCACGATCGGGGTCTTCTTGATCTGGCGCACGTAATCCAGTGCCTTGGCCACCGCGCGCGGTCCGGTTTCCTTGCCCTTGATGATCTCGACCAGCAGCATCTTTTCGACCGGCGAGAAGAAGTGGATGCCGATGAACTGCTCGGGGCGAACGCTTGCCTTGGCCAGACCGGTGATCGGCAGGGTCGAGGTGTTGGAGGCAAAGATGCACTCCTCGGGGATGATCGCCTCGACCTTCTTGGTCATCTCGGCCTTTACACCCGGATCCTCGAACACCGCCTCGATGATCAGGTCACAGCCTTTCAGCGCGTCCAGATCCGGGGTGGCGGTGATCAGGCCCAGCATCGCCTCTTTCTTTTCGGCGGTAACCTTGCCGCGCTTCATCCCCTTGTCGAGGTAAGCTTCGGTATAGGCCTTGCCCTTGTCGGCGGCAGCCTGGTCACGGTCGATCAGCACGACCTCCATGCCCGCCTGCGCGCTGACCAGCGCGATGCCCGCGCCCATCATGCCCGCGCCCAGCACGCCCAGCTTTTTCACGCGCTGGTCGGGGATGTCCTTGGGCCGCACGGCGCCTTTTTCCAGCGCCTGCTTGTTGATGAAGAGGCTGCGGATCATGGCCGAGGAGGAGGGGTTCATCAGCACATGGGTGAACCAGCGCGCCTCGATCCTGAGTGCGGTGTCGAAATCGACCAACGCGCCCTCGTAGATGGCGCTCAGCAGTGCCTTGGGGGCAGGGAAGGCGCCCTGGGTCTTGCCGTTGACCATGGCCGAGGCGCCGACAAAGGTCATGAAACCTGCCGGATGATAGGGGGCGCCGCCGGGCATCTTGTAGCCCTTGGCGTCCCAGGGTTTCACCAGGTCGGCATCCTTGGCGTTCAGCACCCATTCCTTGGCCGCGGCAACCGGGTCGTCAGACAGGGCATCGACCATCTGCGCGCCCTTGGCCTTGGCCGGATCCATCATCTTGCCTTCCAAGAGGACCGGGGCCGCCGCCATGGCGCCCACCATGCGGGAATAGCGGATGGTGCCGCCGCCGCCGGGGAAGATGCCCAGCAGGATCTCGGGCAGGCCGATCTTGGCCTTGGGGTTGCTGGTCATCACCCGGTGATGACAGGCCAGCGCGATCTCGGTGCCGATCCCGGCGCAGGTGCCGTTGATGGCGCAGGCCACCGGCTTGCCGCCCTTCTTGGTCTTGGGGTCCATGCCCGCCAGTTCCAGCTTGCGCATGATGCGGTGGCCGCCCATGACAAAGTCAAACAGGCCCTGCGCCGGGTTTTCGCCCGCTTCCTCGCGGATCACGGCCAGCGTGTTCAGGTCCATGCCACCGGCAAAGTCGGACTTGCCGCTGGTGATGACGATGCCCTTGACCTCGTCATCGGCCAGCGCCTGATCGACCAGGCTGTCGACCAGTTCAAAGGCCTCGCGGGTCATCACGTTCATCGACTTGCCTTGGGCGTCCCAGGTGATGAAGGCGACGCCGTCGGCGTCCTTGGTCAGCGTAAAATCACTCATTGTCGTCTCCGATCTGGTCAGCCGTCAGCGGGCTGCCATCCTTGCGGGTGAAAGCGAAGCCCGAGGCATCCTGTTTCACCATCATGTCCATATCGCTGTAATAAGCGGTCTCGGTCGGGGTCCGCGTGCCCACCACCAGGAAGGTGGCGGGCGCATCGGTGCGATTGACGAACTGGTGCCCGTTCGGGTCGCCAGCGGGAAAGGCGGCGCAGTCGCCCGGGACCATCGGATGCTCGTCCTGATCGTCGACCAGAACCAGCGCACCCTCGGTCACCATGACGAACTCGTCCTGCTCCATGTGGTAATGGCGCAGCGACGACATCGCCCCGGGTTCCAGCCGCACGAGGTTGACACCGAACTGGCTCAGCCCGCCGGCATCGCCCAGGCGCAGGCTGGATCGGCCATCCATGGCCGCGTTCAGCCGACCCGGATAGACCGAGCCGATACGCCGTTCGATACTGTCGAGGTCCAGTTTCGGCATCACACGCGCTCGATGATCGTGGCCGCGCCCATGCCGGACGCGATGCAGAGCGTTGCCAGACCGGTTTCCAGGTCACGACGCTCCAGCTCGTCGAGCAGGGTGCCGATGATGATCGCGCCGGTGGCGCCCAGCGGGTGACCCATGGCAATCGAGCCGCCGTTGACGTTGACCAGCGCCGGGTCGACATCGAACGCCTGCTGGAAGCGCAGGACGACCGAGGCAAAGGCCTCGTTCACCTCGAACAGGTCGAGATCGCCGATCTTCATGCCGTTGTCCGCCAGGATCTTCTCGGTCACCGGCACCGGGCCGGTCAGCATGATGGTCGGATCGGTGCCGATCTTGGCGGTGGCCTTGATGCGCGCGCGCGGCTTCAGCCCGTATTTCTCGCCGAATTCCTTGCTGCCGATCAGCACGCCGGCGGCCCCATCCACGATGCCCGAGGAATTGCCCGCATGGTGGATATGGTTGATCCGCTCCAGATGCGGATATTTCAGCATCGCGATCTTGTCGAAGCCGGGCATCTGCTCGCCCATCATCTGGAAGGCGGGGTTGAGGCCGCCCAGCGACTGCATGTCGGTGCCCGGACGCATGTATTCGTCATGATCCAGGATGGTCAGCCCGTTCTGGTCGCGCACGGTGATGACCGATTTGGAAAAGCGGCCCTCGTCCCAGGCCTCCTTGGCGCGGCGCTGGCTTTCCATCGCCAGCGCGTCGGCCTGGTCGCGGGTGAAGCCGTATTCGGTGGCGATGATATCCGCCGAGATACCCTGCGGCACGAAATAGGTCTCCATCGCGATGCTGGGATCGACGGCGATGGCGGCGCCGTCGCTGCCCATGGCCACGCGGCCCATCATCTCGACCCCGCCGGCGATATAGGCATCGCCCGCGCCACCCTTGACCTGGTTGGCGGCCAGGTTCACCGCCTCCATGCCGCTGGCACAGAACCGATTGATGGCAAGGCCCGGGATCGACTGGTCGAGATCCGAGGCCAGCACCGCGGTCCGCGCCAGGCAGCCGCCCTGTTCCATCACCTGGGTCACGTTGCCCCAGATCACGTCCTCGACCGCGTGACCTTCGAGATTGTTGCGCTCTTTCAGCGCGTTCAGCGTCAGCGCGCTGAGGCGCACCGAGGTCACCTCGTGCAGGCTGCCGTCTTTGCGGCCCTTGCCGCGCGGGGTGCGCACGGCGTCATAGATATAAGCTTCGGTCATCTTGGTCTCCTCAAGCGCGATCCGACGGGTTGCCGGGCATCAGGTCATAGGGGTGTTTCCAGCCGGGCAGGGCGGCGATGCGGTCCAGCCAGGCGTCGATATGGGGCCAGTCGGCGCGGTCAAAGCCGAAAGGTTCGGGATAATAGAGATAGCCGCAGCAGCTGAGATCGGCATTGGTGGGGCCATCGCCCACGATCCAGTCGCGGCCCTCCAGATGGGCGTTCAGCGTGGCATAGGCGGCCTTGAGCCGGCCCTGGTTGAACGCGATCACCTCTTGCGGGCGTTTGTCCTCTGGCAGGAAGTTCATCAGGAAACGGGTCAGCCCGGCCATCGAGCTGAGTTTGTGGTTGTCCCACAGCACCCAGCGCAGGATCTCGTAATTCTCTTCACGGGTCTTGCCGCCGAACTTGCCGGATGCCTCGGTCACATAGGCCTGGATCGCGCCAGATTGCCCGGTCTTGAAATCGCCATCGACCAGCACCGGCGCCTCGCCCAGCGCGTTGATATTGGCGCGATACTCGGGCGTTCGGGTCTCACCTCCGAAGAAGTCGACAAAGACCGGTTCCCAGTCCAGACCCGAGAGTTGCAGCGCCAGCGCCGCCTTGTAGGAATTGCCGCTTTCTCCGAAGCAGTAGAGTTTGATCGTCATCGTCGCCTCCCTTGGCCAATGTCGCGGCGGGGGTTTCACACCCCCGCACCCCCGTGGAGTATTTCCGGCGAAATGAAGCGCGGGCCTCTTTACCGGGCATTAAGGTTAATCTGGTCTGTTTTTGGCTGCGGTACAGGCTGGAGAGCCGATGACCGCGCGGAGTGAAGCCCCGCCGTCCCGCCTGCGTTCCGCCTGGCGGTCGGGCCGGAGGGCGGGGTGGACACGCATGTTCTTCATTCCGCTGCAAATACTCTCGCCGAAGGCGCCTTTTACCGCTTGCGGTCGTCGAGCTCGGCGTTGAACAGGCGCAGCCGGTGGGTCAGATTCTCCTCGTTGATCACGCTGTTGAAATTCTCGAACAGAAAGGACAACGCCTCGCCTTCGTCCAGACCGGCCTCGCGCGAGAAGCTCTTGAGGCGGCGATAGCCGTCTTCGGTCATCGCAACCGGGAAGCGGCGGGTCAGGCGGAAACGTTTCGGCATCGGGCTCTCCTGTCGGGCTGGGGTGGGTGGGCATCGCTGCCCACCCGGCAGCTTAGAAGTTCGCCGCGTCCAGGGCCATGACCGTTTCGGCGCCGGTCTGGATGCGGGTCAGGTGCATGGCGGTGGCGGGCAGGCGGCGGGCCATGTAGTAACGCCCGGTCGCGATCTTCGTCTCATAGAAAGCGGTGTCCGAGGCGCCGCCAGCCAGCGCGGCACGGGCGGCCTTGGCCATCTGCGCCCACATCAGGCCCAGGCAGACGTGGCCGAACATGTGCATGAAGTCATAGGAGCCCGACAGCGCGTTGTTGGGGTTCTTCATGCCGTTCTGCATGAAGTACATGCCAGCGGCCTGAAGATCCTTGGACGCCGCTTTCAGCGGTTCGATGAACGCCTTGTCATAGGCCTCGTCCTGACCGGCGTTTTGCTTGCAGAAGCTCTTGACCAGCTCGAAGAAGGCCATCACGTGCTTGCCACCGTCCTGGGCCAGCTTGCGGCCCACCAGATCCAGCGCCTGCACGCCATTGGCGCCTTCGTAGATCATCGCGATACGGGCGTCGCGGGTGTATTGCGACATGCCCCATTCCTCGATGTAGCCATGGCCGCCATAGACCTGCTGGGCCTGCACGGTCATGTCATAGCCCTGATCGGACAGGAAACCCTTGATCACCGGGGTCAGCAGCGAGACCAGCCCGTCCGCATCCTTGTCGCCGGCGCGGTGGGCGGCGTCGATCAGGGTTGCGCCCCACAGCAGGAAGGCGCGGGCGCCCTCGGTGAAGCTCTTCTGATCCATCAGGTTGCGACGGATGTCGGGGTGCACGATCAGCGGGTCGGCCGGGCCCTCGGGGTTCTTGACCCCGGTCACGTCGCGGCCCTGAAGCCGGTCCTTGGCATATTCCAGCGCGTTCTGGTACGCGGCGTCGGCCTGGGCCAGGCCCTGCATGCCGACACCCAGCCGGGCCTCGTTCATCATGGTGAACATGGCGCGCATGCCCTTGTGTTCCTCGCCCAGCAGATAGCCGGTGGCGCCGTCATAGTTCATCACGCAGGTCGAGTTGCCGTGGATGCCCATCTTTTCCTCGATCTTGCCGACCGAGACCGCGTTGCGGGCGCCAAGCGTGCCATCCTCGTTCACCATGAACTTGGGGACAATGAACAGCGACACGCCCTTGATGCCCTCGGGGCCGCCGGTGATCTTGGCCAGCACCAGGTGCACGATGTTGTCGGCCATGTCGTGATCGCCCGACGAGATGAAGATCTTCTGGCCGGTGATCTTGTAGGAGCCGTCGCCTTGCGGCTCGGCCTTGGTGCGCATCATGCCCAGATCGGTGCCGCAATGGGGCTCGGTCAGGTTCATGGTGCCGGTCCATTCGCAGGACACCATCTTGGGCAGATAGGTGTCCTTCTGCGCGTCGGTGCCATGGGCCAGGATGGCCGAGGCGGCGCCATGGGTCAGGCCCTGATACATGGTGAAGGCCTGATTGGAGGCCGAGAACATCTCGCCCACGGCGGTGCCGATCACCTGGGGCATGTTCTGGCCGCCATATTGCTCGGGCATGTCCAGCCCGGTCCAGCCGCCTTCCTTGACCTGTTCAAAGGCCTCCTTGAAGCCGGTCGGGGTATAGACCACGCCGTTTTCCAGCCGGCAGCCCTCGGTATCGCCCACGATGTTGAGCGGGTGCAGCACGTTGGTCGCGATCTTGCCGGCCTCTTCCAGCACGGCGCCGGTGAAATCGGCGTCCAGTTCGGCATAGCCGGGGGTGTCGGATTGCGAGACCTTGAGAACGTCGTGCAGGATGAACTGCGTGTCCTTGGTGGGGGCGGTATAGATGGGCATGGGTGGCTCCCTGAAGTCGTGGGTCTGGTGTCGGATCAGGCGGCTTATTCGGCCGCCTTCTTGGTGTCTTTCATCGAGGCAAGCACCTTCTCGCCCCAGCGCAGCTGTTCGCGCAGGTCGTCGATGGCCTGGGTCAGCTCGTCGCGCTGGGCTTCCATATCTGCAAGCCGCTCGTGCGCGATCTCGTAGGTGCGGTTCAGCTGCATGTGCTGCTGATCGCCCACGTGATAGAGATCCAGCAGCTGGCGGATCTGCTCAAGGCTGAAGCCGAACCGTTTGCCACGCAGGATCAGCTTGAGCCGGGCGCGGTCACGTTTGGTGAACAGGCGCTTCTGACCTTCCCGGACCGGGAACAGAAGCTCCTTGGATTCGTAGAACCGCAACGTGCGCGGCGTCACGTCATAGGCGTCGCACATTTCGCGGATGGTCATCAGGTCTTCGGTCATTCTCTCAATCTCTCGTCGCTGGCGTCATGGCAGAGAGGTGATCAGCTTGCCCGCCGTTTACAACATTCAGTTGACGTTGACGTAAGCTGAACGTCACGTCACTTTTTTGCTGACGTAAGATCAAGTCGCGGAAGGCGCGTTTGACGACATTTCCTTACCCAGCGGAAGCCGCGTCCGAGCTGCGTTTCGCGGCCGGAACGGGCGGTAAAGATGCGGAATCAGCGTCCGGTGGCACCGCCGCGTGGCCCGCGGTAGAAGTCGCTGCGCGCCTGACGGCGGGCGGCGATCTCGCGGTCCCATTGCGCCTGATCGACGCCGGCAGGCGCGGTGCCGTAGCCGGTTGGACCGGGATCACAGGCCGCCAGTGCAATGGCCGCGATCATCAGGGTCACAAGGAGTGCAGGGTTCGGCATCTGATCCTCCCGCTCAGGCCCCGCCGGCAGGTGCAGGGCAGAGACCAGCCTGCGCCAGGCAGGGATCAAAGGCAACCCAACGGCGCGCGCGCCCGGATCACGTTTTCGGCAAGGAGCGGTTTACTTGATGCCTTTGGCGGTTTGTTCGCGCAGCTGCTGCAACTCGCTCATGGCTTCTTCCAGTTGCTGCTGTTGCAGGCGCAATTCGTTCATCTGGCGGTCGGCCATTTCGACAAAGGCGGTCATCTGCGCCTGGTTGCCTTCGTCTTCGTAGATCAGCAGCCACTGACGGATTTCTTCCAGCGCAAATCCAAAGCGTCGGCCGCGCATGATCAGCTTCATCCGCGCCCGTTCGCGGGCGCCGTAATAGCGGGCACGCCCCTCGCGGTCGGGCTGGAGGAGTTCGATATACTCGTAATATCTGAGCGTGCGCGGGGTCACGTCGAACTCGGCGCACATCTCCTTGAATGACAAACGCGTCTCGGGCATGTCCAATCTCCTTGCCCGCAACCTAGGGGCTTGCGATTTCCAGCGCAACTGCCGGGCTTGCCCTTTGTGTCGCGGCCTGCTCATAAAGGAGCGGAACTAAGGCGGGATCGCAAGCGCATGACAGACAAGGTGAAACTGGCCCGGCAATTCATCCAGGCGATACCCCATGCCAAGGCGCTGGGGCTGGAGTTGACCCATATCGGTCAGGGCGAGGCCGAGATTTCCATGCCCTACAACCCCGATCTGGTGGGCGATCCGCGTACCGGCGTCATTCATGGCGGCGCGGTGTCGGCGATGCTGGACACCTGCTGCGGCGCCGCAGTCATGAGTCACCCCGCAGCGCCGGGCGGAACTGCGACAATCGACCTCAGGATCGACTACATGCGGGCCGCGACCCCGGGGCAGACCATCACCACTCGCGCCACCTGCCATCATATCACGCGCAATGTGGCTTTTGTTCGTGCTGTCGCCACCGATGACGATACCGACCGTCCCGTCGCCACCGCGGCGGGAGCCTTTACCGTGGAGGGGCGCTGAGATGACGCGCAAGCGACCCGAACCGATGCAGGTGGTCAAGCAGCGCCGCGATGCCGCGTTGAACGCACTTGTCAGCGGGGTGCCCTATATCCGCTTTCTGGGCATCACCTTCGACCGGCGCGGGGACGAGCTGACAGGGGTGCTGAATTTCGATGACAAGCTGATCGGCAACCCGTTCCTGCCTGCCATCCATGGCGGGGTGACGGCGGCTTTTCTCGAGGTGACGGCAATCATCACCCTCAGTTGGGCGCATCTGTTTGAACGGATCGAGAGCGGTGACCTGGCGCCCGAGGATATCCTGACCGACGAGAATATGCGCTTTCCCAAGACCATCGACTTTACCATCGACTACCTGCGCTCGGGCCTGCCGCGCGACGCCTATGCGCGCGCCTATATCAGCCGGGCCGGGCGGCGCTATGCCTCGGTCCGGGTCGAGGCCTGGCAGGACCACCACGACAAGCTCTATGCGCAGGGGACCGGGCATTTCCTGATGCCGCAGGATCCCAAACCCGAAAGCTGAGCGTACATGTCCGACGCGGCCCCGATCACGCATCAGCGGGTTCTGAAGATCGCCGTTCCGATCATGCTGGCCAACATGACCGTGCCGATCCTTGGCGCGGTGGATACCGCCGTGGTGGGGCAGATCCCTCAGGCCGCGCCCATCGCCGCCGTTGGCGTCGGCGCGATCATCCTGTCGGCGATCTACTGGATCTTCGGCTTTCTGCGCATGGGCACCGCCGGGCTGACTGCGCAGGCCCATGGGGCAGGGCAAGAGGGCGAGGTTGCTGCCCTGCTGACCCGCTCGCTGATGATCGGTGTGGCGGGCGGCATTGTGCTCATTCTGCTGCAATTGCCGATCTACTGGGGCGCCTTGGCCGTCAGCCCGGCCAGCGCCGAGGTCGAGACGCTGGCGCGTGGCTACATGTCCATCCGCATCTGGTCGGCGCCTGCCGCCATCGCCATCTACGGCATCACCGGCTGGCTGATCGCGCTGGAGCGCACCCGCGCGGTGCTGGTGCTGCAACTGTGGATGAACGGGCTCAACATGGGGCTGGACCTGTGGTTCGTGCTTGGCCTCGGCTGGGGCGTCAACGGGGTTGCCTTTGCCACCTTTCTGGCCGAGTGGACCGGGCTCGCCTTTGGCCTCTGGCTCTGCCGCGATGCCTTTCTGAACCCGCGCTGGCGCGACTGGGCGCGAGTGTTCGAGGCCGCCCGTCTGCGCCGCATGGCGGTGGTCAATACCGATATCCTGATCCGCTCGATGCTGCTCCAGGCGATCTTTGTCAGCTTCCTGCTGCTTGGCGGGCGGTTCGGAGATGTGACACTGGCGGCCAACCAAGTGCTGCTGCAATTCGTGCATATCACCGGCTATGCTCTCGACGGCTTTGCCTTTGCCGCCGAATCTTTGGTGGGTCAGGCCTTTGGCGCCGGAGCCGTGGCCCGGCTCAGGCGCGCGGCGTGGATGACCAGCCTCTGGGGACTGGTGCTGGCACTGTTGCTGGCGGTGGTGTTCTGGGCGCTTGGCCCCTGGCTGATCGACGTGATGACCAAGGATCCGGCGGTGCAACTGGCGGCGCGCGGCTATCTGGCGTGGATGGTGGCGGCGCCGCTTCTGATCCTGGCGCTGGTGATGTTCGATGGCATCTTCATCGGCGCCACCCGCTCGGCCGACATGCGCAACATGATGGCACTCTCGGCGGCGATCTATTTTGCCGCGGTCTGGCTGCTGATCGAGCCCTACGGCAATCACGGCCTGTGGATGGCGCTGACGATTTCCTTCATCGCGCGCGGCATCACGCTGGGCCTTCGCTATCCGGCGCTGGAGCGCGCGGCGGTCAGTCCAGCAGGCTGAGCATATCCTCGGGCGGCCGCCCGATCACCGCCCGGTCGCCCTTGATCGCCAGCGGGCGTTCGATCAGCACCGGGTTTTCCGCCATGGCGGCCAGCAGCACCGCGTCGGGGTCGCTCTTTTTGAGGCCCAGTTCCTTGAACCGCGCCTCGCCGGTGCGCATCATGTCGATGGCCGCAACCCCCAGCGCCGCCTGGGTGGCGCGCAGCTCCTCAAGGCTGGGCGCATCCTCCAGATAGCGGCGCAGCTCGATCTCGGCGCCGCGCTCTTCGAACAGCGCCAGACCCTGCCGCGACTTGGAACAACGCGGATTGTGCCAGTATTCGATCACAGCCAGTCCTTTCTTCCGGTTCCCACCGCCTCGGCGACCGAGGCGAAGCCGTCCCTCGCCAAAAGCGCATCAAGCCCCTGCGCGATCTCACTCGCCAGCGCCAGACCGCCATAGACCATGGCGGTATAGAACTGCACCGCCGACGCGCCGGCGCGGATCTTGGCATAGGCCTGTTCGGCATTGCTGATGCCGCCCACGCCGATCAGCGGGATCGCCCCATCGGTCAGCGCCGACAGCCGCGCCAGAACGCGGGTCGATTTGTCAAACAGCGGCGCGCCCGACAGCCCGCCCGCCTCATCCTTGTGGGCGCTGTGTAGCCCCTCGCGCGACAGGGTGGTGTTGGTGGCAATCACCGCATCCACGCGCGTATCCCGCGCAACGGCGGCGATATCGGCGACCTCGTCTTCGCTGAGGTCCGGCGCGATCTTCAGGAACACCGGGATCGGTCGCGCCAGCGCATCGCGCGTCTCGATCACGCCGGAAAGCAGCGCCGTCAGCGCCGCGCGCCCTTGCAGGTCGCGCAGCTTCTCGGTGTTGGGAGAGCTGACGTTGACCGTCGCGAAATCCAGATGCGCGGCGCAATGCGCCAGCACGCGGGCGAAATCGCCGGGCCGGTCGGTGCTGTCCTTGTTGGCCCCCAGGTTGAGGCCAATCACCGCATCGCTAGGGCGTTTGGCAAGCCGCGCGGCAATCGCCTCCATCCCCTGGTTGTTGAATCCGAACCGGTTGATCGCGGCGCGATCCTCGGTCAGGCGGAACAGGCGCGGGCGCGGGTTGCCCGGCTGCGGGCGCGGCGTGGCCGCCCCCACCTCGACAAACCCGAAGCCTGCGCGCGAAAGCGGTGCCAGCGCCTCGGCATTCTTGTCGAATCCAGCCGCCAGCCCCACCGGGTTGGGCAGGTCCAGCCCCGCTACACGGGTGCGTAAACGGGGTGAGGTGACCGGGCCGGGCAGGGGCACCAGCCCCGCCTTCAGCGCCTTGATCGACAGCCCGTGCGCGGTTTCTGGGTCCATCCGGTGCAGGGCCGCCAGCCCCAATCTCTCGATCATCTTCATCCGAAGCTTGTGCCCCCTATGCCGGGTTTGGTGCGGATCAGGCGCGAGGTTGCGACCGCCGCCTGCCGGTGGACCACCGCCTGACGATAGGCGGGATCGGTCACCATCTCCAGAAACGCATGTCCGCTGGGATAGCGGGCGATGAACATCTCGTCCCAGACCTCGTCGCCGGGGCCGATCAACACGGACTGGAATGCGCCGCGCCAGACGATCGAGGCGCCCAGCCGCGCGATGATCGGCGCAGTCTCGCGGCCATAATTGCGATAGGCCTCGGCCCCGCTCAGCCCGGCACCGGCCAGCGCATGGCCCTCGGGATAGGCGGCGTGGTCGCGGAACTTCACCAGGTTCAGCATCTCGATCGGGTGGTCGCGATCCAGCACCTTGAAGGCCTCGAACTGGGCGCGGTCGGGGTCGATATAGCCTGTCATGTCATCTCCTGCGGGAACTGATGCACTCCATCCACCAGCGGCAGCGGCTGCGACCAGACCACATCCGAGAGCCGCAATTCGCGGTAAAGATGCGGAAACAGCGCGCCGCCGCGCGACACTTCCCATTTCAGCGCATCGTCCATGGCGTCCGCCTCGCAGGCCAGCAGAACCAGCCCCTCGGCCCCGGCGAAATGTTTCGCCGCCGTTTCCGCCGCCTGCTGGGCGGTCGAGAAATGCACGAACCCGTCGGCCAGGTCCACCGGCGCCCCGGCACTCTGGCCGTCACGCTCCAGCGCCGCCCATTCGTCGGCGCGAAAAATCTTGTAGATCAGCATGGCCCGGTGATGCCTTGGGCAGGGAGAGGAATCAAGCGCGATTTCCCTCACGAGACCTTTGACTCCGCTCAATTCCGCGCGCACCATCGCGCGCAATAACAACAGGGAGCAATTCGATGATCACCCGTTTTCTGACTTCGGTCGCGGCGCTGGGCCTGACCGCGGGCATGGCCGCCGCCGAGTACAAGCTGACCATTCTGCACACCAATGATTTCCACGCCCGGTTCGAGCCGATCAGCAAGTATGACAGCGGCTGCGGGGCCGAAGACAATGCCGAAGGCAAGTGTTTCGGTGGCACCGCCCGTCTGGTCACCGCGATCGAGGCCGCGCGCGCGCGAGCCGGAAACGCAATCTTGGTAGATGGCGGCGACCAGTTCCAGGGCACGCTGTTCTATACCTATTACAAGGGCAAGGTTGCGGCCGAGTTCATGAACAAGCTCGGCTATGACGCGATGACCGTGGGCAACCACGAATTCGACGACGGCCCCGAGGTGCTGCGCGGTTTCATGGATGCGGTAAGCTTTCCGGTCCTGATGTCCAATGCCGATTTCAGCGGCGAGGAACTGCTGGCCACCAAGCTGTTGAAGTCGACGGTGATCGAGAAGGGTGGTGAAAAGATCGGCCTTATCGGCCTGACGCCCGAGGATACCCATGAACTGGCCAGCCCCGGCCCGAATATTTCGTTCTCGGACCCGGTGCCTGCCGTGCAGGCCGAGGTCGACCGGCTGACCGCCGAGGGCGTGAACAAGATCATCGTGCTCAGCCATTCGGGGTATGGCACCGACCAGCGCGTCGCGGCGGAAACAAGTGGTGTCGATGTGATCGTGGGCGGGCATTCGAACACCTACCTGTCCAATGTCTCGGACAAGGCCTCGGGCCCCTATCCCACCGTGGTCAACGGGGTGCAGATCGTTCAGGCCTATGCCTATGGCAAGTTCCTTGGCGAGCTGAACGTCACCTTTGATGACGCCGGAAACGTCACCGAGGCGGTGGGCGAGCCGCTGATCATGGACGCCGCCGTATCCGAGGACGCCGCCACCGTCGCACGCATCCAGGAACTGGCCGTGCCGCTCGAAGAGATCCGCAACAAGGTCGTCGCAAACGCCGCAGCCCCCATCGAAGGCAGCCGCGATGTCTGTCGGGTGCAGGAATGCCAGATGGGCAATCTGGTCACTGACGCCATGCTGGAGCGCGTCGCCGATCAGGGTGTCACCATCGCCATCGCCAATTCGGGCGGCCTGCGCGCATCGATCGACGCGGGCGACGTGACCATGGGCGAGGTGCTGACCGTGCTGCCGTTCCAGAATACGCTGGCGACCTTCGAGGCCTCCGGGGCCCTCATCGTCGAGGCGCTGGAAAATGGTGTCAGCCAGGTTGAAGAGGGCGCGGGACGCTTCCCGCAGGTCTCGGGCATCACGTTTACCTGGGACGGTGCCCAGGCGCCGGGCAGTCGCGTTGTCGAGGTTATGGTGGCCAGCGAGGACGGGTATGTACCGCTTGACCCGGCAGGGACCTATCTGGTGGTGACCAACAACTATGTCCGCAATGGTGGCGACGGCTATGCCATGTTCTCGGGCGATGACAAGAACGCCTATGACTACGGGCCCGATCTTGCAGATGTGACAGCAGAGTATCTTGCCGCCAATGCGCCTTATCAACCCTATGTGGACGGGCGGATCACCAAGAAGTAAGCGGCAGACCCCGACCTAGCCCAATTCGGGCCAGAGCCGGGGGTCGAGCCCCGCGATGAAGGGCGCAAGCATGGCCTCATGCTTGCGCCATTTGCCGACCGAGCGCATATGCACCGGCTGGCGCAACTGGCTGGCGCTGAGTGTCAGCACCTGGCCTGCCGCCTGATCGGGTCGCGCCATCTCGGGCACCCAGTCCAGACCCAGATGTGCGGCCAGCCGGTGGCTGGCGCCCTCCACATCCGCCACCAGATCCTCGTAAGCCAGATCCAGAATGCGGCCCGGGAACACGGCATGCCAATGCGCCATCATCCGGGCATAAAGGTTAAATCGATGCGCCATGGCGCTCAAGTCATAGGCATAGTTCAGCGCCGAGCCTGCCAGATGCGCCTGCCACAGCGACAGCGCCACATCGCGCGGGTCGCGCCGCAGGTGGATCACCCGCGCATCCGCCCGCGCCGTCAGCAGGAACCCCACCAGCCGATAGTTCTCGGGCATCTTGTCGGTATAGAACCGGGTGCCCTCGGGCAGGGCGGGCAGGCTCTCGGCCTCACCTTGGCGGAAGGTCGCGCGGGCCTGATCATCGAATGGCAGGCTGCCGTTGATCAAGGGGGCCAGCAGCCGACCCGGCGCGATGCGCTCGCCCAATGGATGTACCGCCGGATGCGCTCCCAGCATCGCCTCGGTCAGAGAGGTGCCGGATCGCGGCAGGCCCAGCACATAGACCGGCGCCACACCGTCGCCCGGTCCGTCATAGTCCGCGCCCGGTTCAAACCGCGCCATCAGCGCCTCGCTCAGCCGCGTGTCGGCCCCGGCGTCATAGGGCATCAGCCGTGCCATCGTGGCATTGGCACGGGTCAGGTGTTTGGCAAACCCGTCCTCGTCTTCCGCTTGCGCGGCGATCCGGGCCAACGCGAAATGCAACTGCCCCTTGGCCGGGCCGCTGTCATCGGCGGCCTTCAGCGCCGCCAGCGCCTGTGGGATCAAAGCGGCGTTTTCCGCACCTGAATTGATCTGCGCCAGTTGCTCCAACGCCTCAGGTTGTCCCGGCGTAATCTCCAGCACCGCCCGGTACTGTTCCTTGGCGGCCTCGGTCTGACCCTGCTCCACCAGCCGCATCGCCAGCGCCAGCCGTGCCGGAACATGGTCCGGGGCCAGTGCCACCGCCTGCTCTGCCGCCGCACGCGCCGCTTCCGGCCGGTCGGCACGCGCCAGCGGCAGCGACAGCGCAATCAGCGCCTCGACATTGCCTGGTTCCAGCTCTGCCGCGCGTTCGAGATCGGCCAGTACCCCCGCCTCGTCACCTGTTTGTACCAACAGCCGTGCCCGCAGCAGATACCCGCGCGCCTGCCCCGGAAACAGCGCGATGACCCGGTCCACCGCAGCTTTCGCTGCCACGTCATCGCCCCGTGCCATTCCAACCTGCGCCAGCAGCGCCCAGGCCCCAGCGTCCTGCGGGTTCGCATCGGTCAGCCGCCGCAGATGCATGTCGGCCTCGTCCGTGCGGCCCAACAGCACCAGCGTTTGTGCCAGGTTCCGCCGGGCGTCGTGGAAATCGGGGGCAAGCTTCAACGCCAGCTGGAAATGCGGCAGTCCGGCCTTGTGCCGGCCCAGGCCGCATTCGGCGATCCCGGCGATGTTCATCCAGCCGGGATGTGTCTTGTCGGCTTTCAACCCCTTGCGGGCCAGTCGTTGAGCGGTGCGGAAGTCGCCGCCCTGGACGGCGCGCTGTGCCTGAGAGATGTCGTTCTGCACCTTAAACTGTCTCCGTTACAAGATGAGCACAGGTTTAGGGTGCAAGGCGCGGGGCCGCAACCGCCGCGGCCTTGGACACGCGGGTTGACGCAGGGCGGGAAGATCATATAATTAACGTAATAGTTAAATAAAGGGTGCCCCATGAAATTGCATGTCTTTCCTCCGTCCCCGAACTCTCGCAAGGTGCTTGTGGTCAACGCTCACCTTGGCCTGAATCTGCCGCTCGAGATGGTCAATCTCGCCACTGGTGAACAGCACGTCCCGGGATTTGTTGCCCTCAACCCAAATGCCAAGGTGCCGGTGCTGGAATCTGATGACGGCAGCACGCTTTGGGAATCGAACGCCATCATGGCCCGGCTCTGTGCCGAGACGGAAACCGCGCTTTGGCCGAAATCCGAGATCCGCTATGATATCCTGCGCTGGCAGTACTGGGAGACTGCGCATTGGACGCCTGCGCTCTCGCCGTTTATCAGCCACCATATCTTTGGCCAGATGGATGCCGATCTGGAAGCCGCCACCACGCAGACCGCCAGATACGGGGCCGTTCTCGATACGCATCTGGCCGGGTGCGACTGGCTGGTTGGCGGCGGGGTAACGCTGGCCGACATCTCGGTCGCCTGCATCCTCAGCCTGCGCGATCAGTGCCAGTATCCGCTGGACGGCTTTGCCAATATCCACCGCTGGATCGCTGCGGTCGAAGCACTGCCGGCCTGGCAGATCGCCGAGGCTCAGGTGCAAGAGGTGCTGGCCAAGGTGCAGGCGGCCTCGTAACCTGCCGCCATGTGCGGACGGATCGCCAATACCCTGCCCAGCGACGCCATGGCGCGCCTGTTTCAGGCGCAGCCGGCCAATGACCTGCCATCGGTGCCGAACTACAATATCTGCCCGACCAACCCGGTGCATGTGGTGCGGGCGGGGCCGGGCGGGCGACACCTGTTGGCGATGCGCTGGGGCTTCCTGCCGCACTGGTACAAGACCGAAACCGATGGCCCGCTGCTGATCAACGCCCGGGCCGAGACGCTGGCCGAGAAACCTGCCTTTCGTGCCGCCTGCCGCCAGCGACGCTGCCTGATCCCGGCCACGGGATTCTATGAATGGACGCGACCGAGCGGAGACGTGCGCCTGCCCTGGTACATCCATCGCCGCGACGGTGCGCCGATCGCCTTTGCCGGGATCTGGCAGGACTGGGGACCCGAGGGCGCGCGCCAGCCCACCTGCGCCATCGTCACCACCGCCGCCAACAATCATCTGGGTAAGCTGCATCACCGGATGCCGCTGATCCTGGAAACCGAAGACTGGCCGCTCTGGCTGGGGGAGGCGGGCCATGGCGCTGCCCGGCTGATGCATCCCGGCGCCGAGGAGGTGCTGGACTATCACCGCGTCGACCCGGCGGTGAATTCGAACCGCGCCAGTGGGCCGGATTTGATCGAACCCTTCGACGGGTGATCTTTCGCCCGTTCGCAAAGGGCGCTACACCGCGCGCATGGCTCTTGAATTCACCACGCTCCCGCAGCTCTATGCGCATGGCTATGACGCCGTCATCGACGTTCGCAGCCCGGCGGAATTTGCCGAGGATCACCTGCCCGGCGCGATCAACCTGCCGGTGCTGGATAACGAAGAACGCGCCCGCGTCGGTACCATCTACAAGCAGCAAAGCCCGTTTCTGGCGCGCAAGCTGGGCGCGGCGCTGGTGTTCCGCAACGCCGCGACCCATGTGGAGCAGAGCCTGTCCCATCACGAGGGCAACTGGAGACCACTGGTCTATTGCTGGCGTGGCGGGCAGCGGTCCGGCTCGTTCACCTGGATGTTGCAACAGATCGGCTGGCGGGCCGAGGTGGTGGCGGGCGGGTACCGCAGCTATCGCCGACTGGTGAACCGGTACCTCTACGACGATCCGCTGCCGCACAGGCTGGTGGCGCTTGATGGGTTCACCGGCACCGCCAAGACCGAAATCCTGGCCCGGCTGCCGGCGCTGGGCGTCCAGATGCTGGACCTCGAAGGGCTGGCCAATCATCGCGGTTCGCTGCTGGGGGCGCGTCCCGGCGGCCAACCTGGGCAGAAGGCGTTCGAATCGGCGCTGGCGGCGGCGCTGTGCAGGCTCGACCCAGCGCGCCCGGTGGTGGTCGAGGCGGAAAGCTCCAAGATTGGCGAACGGATCCTGCCGCCCAGCCTTTGGGCCGCGCTCTGCGCCGCGCCCCGGATCGAGATCGAGGCCCCGGTTGCCGCCCGCACCGCCTATCTCACCGCCGCCTATGACGATATCCTGTCGGATGCCGAGACCCTGACCGCCCGGCTCGACCCGCTGCGCTATCACCGGGGGCATGCGGTGGTCGAGGGCTGGCTGGCCCTGGTCGCGGCATGTGACAAACACGGGGTCACTCGCGCCCTGATGGAGCAGCATTACGACCCGGCCTATCGCAAATCCCGCGCCAGCCATGCGGTGCAGGTTGCGGCGTGTCTGCGGTCTGACACACTCGACGATGCAGGCATTGCGGCGCTGGCGGAACAGGTGGCCGCAGCGCTGGATAACCTCTGACTGCTGCAAGTGGGGGCGCTGCCCCCGTCGCGGCGGGCCGCGACTCCCCCGGAGTATTTGGGGCGAAATGAAGGGCTGAGCCTCTGCTGCTTCTTTCTGGTTGGAAATACTCCGGGGGGAGTCGCCCGCAACGGGCGGCGGGGGGCTGGCCCCCCGTCAGCGGGCGAGGCGCAGGCCGGGCTTTTCGGTGAGTGTCCCGATCCGGGCGGCGGGGTAGCATGTTTGGATCAACGCCGCGAGGCAGGCTTCGGCCTGATCGGGCGCGATAGCGGCCAGCAGGCCGCCCGCGGTTTGTGGGTCAAAGAGCAGCGCCGCCGCGCCGGTGGCGGGCAATTCCGGTACCAGCATCCGGTTTTCGCCGAATATCGACGAGCGGTAACCCGCCTCGGACAGCGACAGCGCGCCGGTCATCAGGGGCACCGCCGCAAGGTCAAGCTCCGCCCCGGTGCCCGAGGCCTCACACAGCCCGTGCAGGTGCCCGGCAAGGCCGAAGCCGGTCACATCGGTCATCGCATGGGCGGCGCCCAGGATGCGGGCGGCGGGGCCCTGATCCATGGTCATCAGGGCATAGGCGGCGGCCACGTCTGCGCCCGGCGCGCGCCCCGCCATCTCGGCCGCCATCAGCACACCGCTGCCCAGTGGTTTGGTCAGGATCAGCACGTCGCCGGGCTGCCCGCCGCCCAGCGTGATCGGCGCTTGGGTGCACAGGCCGGTCAGGGTGAAGCCGATGGTCAGCTCGTCCCCGACCGAGCTGTGGCCGCCGACAATCTCGGCCCCGGCGGCGCGCATCACCTCGGTTGCGGCGGCCATGATCTCGGCCAGGCTGCGCTGTTGCAGCTCGGGTGACAGGCGCGGCAGGATCACCGTGGCGGTGGCCGCCTGCGGCGCCGCGCCCATGGCCCAGATATCGCCCAGCGCGTGATGTGCGGCGATGCGGGTCATCAGCACCGGATCCTCGACCAGGGCGCGCAGGTGGTCCGAGGTCATCGCCTGCCGGACACCGCCGGTCGTCAGCAGCGCCGCGTCATCCCCGGGCAGCGGGGTCACGTCGTCGCGCACCATGCCCGGCAGCGGTGCCAGCGCCGCGCGCAGGGCGGCGCGCCCCACCTTGGCGCCGCAGCCGCCGCAAAGCGGCTTGTCCCCCAACGCCTCGTTCAGCCCGGCGCTGTGAAGCTCGGGCAGGGCGGGTTGGCCCATCTGCGGCAGGTCCCGGAACCGATCCATGAAGGTCCGGTCGATCCGGTCCTTCCAGCGCCACATTGCGGGGCCGGCAAACACGCGCCCCCATTTCTCGGCCAGGGCGGATTTGCCACCCAGCGAGATCAGCTTGAGGTAATCGGACTGCGGGCGATAGGGGCGCGGATGCCCGGCGCCAAGTGCTGCGCGCAGATTGTCATAAAGGACCGGCGCCTCGCGCACGGCATAGACCCCGGCCTTGGGGCGCGGCGTGTTGGTAAGATGAGCGCAATCTCCGGCGGCAAAGACTGCCGGGTCGCTGGAGCGCAGGCAAGCATCGACGGAGATGAAACCTTCGTGGGTGTCGAGCCCGGTTTCGGCCAGCCAGGGATAGGCGTGCGCGCCCGCAGCGCCGGTGATGAAATCGGCCTCAATCTGGCGGCCATCGCCCAGTTCGATCGCTTCGGCGGTGATCCGGGCGATCTCGACCCCCTCGACCAGAGTCACGCCCAGACCGACCATCGCCTGGCGGACCCGCGCGGCGGCGCGGGGGCCGAGGCCCGCCAGTACGCGCGCGCGGTCGATCAATGTCACCTGACCCGCGCGGCCCCGGCTGCGCAGGGCGTGGGCCATGGCCATCACCAGTTCGGCCCCGGCGACGCCGCCACCGATCACCGCCACCCGCGCCGGGCCCTCGCCCGCAAGATAGGCGGCCCAGCGGGCAGCGAAGGGCCCCAGCGGCTTGGCCGGGATCGCGTGATCGGCAAAGCCCTCCATCTCGGGCATGGCCGAGGTGATGCCGACATTGACCGAGGCGACGTCAAAGCCGACCGGCGGGCGGTCCGGCACATGGATCTCGCGCCGGTCGAGGTCGATCCCCTCGACCGCGCCCAGCACCACCCGCGCGCCAGCGAAGCGCGCCAGTTGCACCAGGTCGATATCCAGCGCCGCGCGGTCATAGTGGCCGGCGACGAAACCGGGCAGCATGCCCGAATAAGGCGCGGTGGGGCCGGGGTTGATCACTGTCACCCGTGTGCCGGCCAGTGGTAGCATCCCCCATTTGCGCAGCACCAGCGCATGGGTGTGCCCCCCGCCGATCAGTACCAGGTCACGGGTGCGGGGCAGGGGTGGTATGTGCATGATGTCAGTTGGCCGTATGCTCTGGTGTGTCGTCGTCGGGCGCGACCGCATGGGTGGCCCATTTGCCGTCCCCGCCGGTGGGCGGCAGGGTCTCGGGCGTTTCATGCCGGTGAATGTGCCATTTTGCAATGAACAGCGCCGTGACCGGCGCCGTCAGGAACAGAAACAGCGTGATCAGCAATTCATGCAGCGAGATGTGATCCTCGAGCGTCAGAGAATGCAGGATCGAGGCGATCAGGACCCCGCCCACCCCCAACGTGGTCGCCTTGGTCGGCGCGTGCAGGCGCGACATCGGGTCCTTGAGTTTGATCATCCCGAACGAGCCGACAAAGCCGAACACCCCTGACACGATCAGGAAGAAGGCGATGGCGATTTCCCAGAATTGTTCCATGCTGCCCTCACTCGATGATATTGCCGCGCAGCATGAAGCGCGCATAGGCCACGGTTGAAACAAAACCCAGCATGGCGATGATCATGGCCGCCTCGAAGAAGATCTCGCTGCCGATGGCCAGGCCATAGAGGATCATCAGCGCGATGGTGTTGATAACCATCGTATCCAGCGCCAGCACCCGTGTACCGACCCCGTCGGCGGTGATGATCCGCCACAGGCACATCATGATCGCCGCGCCGAAACAGGCAAAGGTGAAATAGATCGCATAGGTCAGGATCATTCGAAAATCTCCTTCAGGCGGCGTTCATAGCGCTGCTTGATCTCGTCGCGCACTGCCTCCGGGTCGGGCGCGTCCAGGCAATGCACCAGCAGGTTCAGGCCGCGCTCGGACAGGTCGCAGCTGACGGTGCCGGGGGTCATGGTGATGGTGCCTGCGAGCACGGTGATCGCCTCGGGGCTGCGCAGTTCCAGCGGGATCGAGATCCAGGCCGGTTTGCGGTCTGCGTCGCGCTTGAACAGGATGATGCTGGCCACGGTGACATTGGCCACCACGATATCCCACAGCACGACCAGAATATATTCCACCACCATCGGCCAGTTGCGCAGCTTGGGTCGGTCCGGCCAGTAGGGCTGGGTGATGAAGGGGATCACGATCCCCAGAATCAGCCCGAACAGCACCGAGTTGAGCGAGGGCGCGTTGGCCAGCAGCACCCAGACCAGCGTCAACAGCAGGGTCAGATGCGGGTGTGGAAAGATGCGGCGCAAGAGTTTCATTCTTCATCTCCCGTCAGCACGGCGTCGATGTAACCCTGCGGCGCGTAAAGCTGTTCCGCGGTGGCGCGGGTATAGTCCATCATCGGTCCGGCAAAGAGGGTGACCGCCGCCAGTCCGGCAACCAGGCCGAACACGGCGGAATAGGTCAGACCGGGCATCGGCTCGGGTGCGGGCAGGTTGATCACCTCATCCTCGTTTTCCGGGTCCGGCTCGGTGTTGTGGCGCTCGTCATGGCTTTGCCAGAAGATCAGCGACCCCGCTCGTGCCAGCCCGACGATGGTGATGAACGAGCTGATCAGGATCACCGCCCAGATCGCGGCGAAATCTCCCGCATCGCGCGCGGCGTCCATCACCAGCAGCTTGCCGACGAAGCCCGACAGTGGTGGCATCCCGGCCAGCGCGATCGAACCGATAAAGAACAGCACCGCGATCAGGCCGGATTGCGCCATCGGCGGCATGCCGTCAATGCGCCCGCCCTGACGCTCCATCACCAGATCGGCGACCAGGAACAGCAGCGCGGCCGCCAGGGTCGAATGCACCGCGTAATACAGCGCCGCCGCCGTGGCCTGCGGGGTGAACAGCGAGACCGCGATCAACAACGTGCCCATCGAGGCGATGGCGCCAAAGGCCGCCAGTCGAGCGATATGCTGGGTGCCCAGGATACCAATGGCGCCCACCGCAAGCGTGACCAGAGCGGCGGGCAGCAGCCAAGCACCCGCCAGCCCCTCGGCAATCGCCAGGTCGGGGCCAAAGACCAGCGTATACATGCGCAGGATGGCATAGGCGCCGACCTTGGTCATGATCGCAAACAACGCCGCCACCGGCAGCGGCGCATTGGCATAGCTTGCCGGCAGCCAGAAATGCAGCGGCAGCACCGCGGCCTTGATGCAGAACACCAGGAGCAGCAGGACAGCCCCCACGCGCAGCAGGGCGGTATCCTCGGGTGGCAGCTCGGCCACCCGCACCGCCAGATCGGCCATGTTCAGCGTGCCGGTCACCGCATAAAGCGTGCCGAGCGCGAACAGGAACAGGGTCGAGCCGAGCAGGTTATAGGTGACATATTGCACCCCGGCCTTGAGCCGCACCGCGCCGCCGCCATGGGTCATCAGTCCGTAAGAGGCGATCAGCAGCACCTCGAAGAACACAAACAGGTTGAAGGCGTCGCCGGTCAGAAAGGCGCCGCAGACCCCCATCAGCTGGAACTGGAACAGAGGGTGGAAATGCCGCCCGCGCTTGTCCCAGCCCGATCCCATCGCATAAAGCACCACGACCAGTGCCAGCAGAGATGTCAGCAGCACGAACAGCGCCGACATCCGGTCGAGCACCAGCACGATGCCAAAGGGCGCGGGCCAGTTGCCCAGCTCATAGACCTGCACCGCGCCGCCCGAGGCCTGCGCGGTCAGCGTCAGCGCGATGCCGACGAGGCCGACGGTGCCTGCAACCGAAAAGATGCGCTGCAAATCAAGGTGATAGCGCAGCACCATGATGATGAAGGGCGCCAGCAGCGCGGGCAGCACGATCGGGGCAATGATCCAGTGGTTCATGCGTCCTCTCCCGCCGCGTCGACACTGTCCTGCGCGCTCATGTCGATCCGGTCATCGCGCGACGACAGATAGGCGCTGAGCGCGATCATCACGATCACCGCCGTCATCCCGAACGAGATCACGATGGCCGTCAACACCAGCGCCTGCGGCAGCGGATCGGTATAGGCGACCTCCTTGTACTTGTTCAGCACCGGCGGCGCGTTCAGCGCCAGCCGCCCGGTGGCGAAGAGGAAGGCGTTGACCGCATAGGTCAGCAGCGACAGGCCCAGGATCACCGGAAAGGTGCGCCGGCGCAGGATCAGGAAAATGCCGGCGGCGGTCAGAACGCCCACGGCGGATGCAAGAAGCGCTTCCATCTCAGGCCCCCTTTTCCGTGTCTATGGTCTTTCCCTGTTCGGCCATCTTCTGCTTGGTCTCCTCGACGAACTGGCGCAGCGCCTCGCGCGCGGGGTTGATATCCATCGGGAACTCCTGTGTCATTCCCGGCTGCCAGGCAAAGCGCGACAGGCTTTCCAGCGTCAGCATCACCGCGCCCAGAACCGCCAGGAACACGCCGGTGTCAAACAGCATCGCGGTGGCCCATTCGAACTCCTCCAGAGGGGGCCAGTGCAGATAGCCGAAATCGCTGGTCAGGAAGGGCATGTCGTTGAACCAGGCGCCCAGACCGGTGGCCGCCGCGATCAGCACGCCCCAGCCGATGGTGGCGTGGTAATAGAACCGCTGCCGCTCGGCCGCCCAGGTAAAGCCGCTGGCCATGTATTGCATCAAGAATGCGATGGCGACCACCAGACCGGCGATGAAACCGCCGCCCGGCTGGTTGTGGCCCCGGAAGAAGATATAGGCCCCCACCATCAGCGCGATCGGCATCATCACACGCGTCACCACCACCATCATCAGCGGATGCGCGTCGCCCGATTGCGGCCAATGCGGCTTGCGATTGAGCAGATAGGCCCGCACCTTGGTGGCCAGCACGCTTTCGGTCAGGGCAAAGATCACCAGTGCGGCGATGCCCAGCACGATGATCTCGCCAAAGGTATCAAAGCCCCGGAAATCCACCAGGATCACGTTAACCACATTGGTGCCGCCGCCGCCCTTGTAGGAATTGGCCAGGTGGAACTCGGAGATCGTCGGAAAGGCGAAATCGCGCAGCATCAGCGCATAGATCAGCCCGCCCGCGCCGATACCCGCCACGATCGAGATCGCCGCATCGCGCAACTTGCGCCCATTGGTGCTGTCCACCGGCGTTTCCGTCGGCATGAAGTTCAGCGAGAGCAGCAGCAGGATCATCGTCACCACCTCGACCGAGATCTGGGTCAGTGCCAGGTCGGGGGCCGAGAGATAGTTGAACGCCATCGACACGATCAGGCCGACGACCCCGATCAGCACCAGCGACAGCAGCCGGTTTCGGTGGAACCACATGATCGCAAGCGTTGCTCCCACCAGACAGACCCAGCCGATGATCGGCAGGATCGGTGCGGGTAGCGGCACTCGGGTCGGTGCGCCGATGTTGCCGCTGGCATAGGCGTAATAGCCGATGCCCACGGTAAAGGTGACCATGATGGCCGCATAGCGGCTGATCACACCGTTGTGCAGCCCGTCGGTCACCCGGTTCGACAGCGCGGTCAGCGCCTCGATCACCGCGTCAAAGATGACCTTTGCCTCGGGCCGGGGCAGGGCGTTCCAGAACCGTTCAAGATGCCGGTGCAGTGCCAGCAACAGCAGGCCGCCCAGCACCGCCACGATGGACATGTAGAGCGCGGGCGTGAACCCATGCCAGAGCTTGAGCTTGAAATAGGGCAACTCGCCGCCGATCACCGCCCCGGCGGCGGCCTTGATCAGCGGCCCCGCCACGGTGGCGGAGTTCAGGCCGATGATCACCACCAGCACCACCAGCAGGGCGGGCGACAGCCACAGGCCCGGACCGGGATCATGCGGGTTCTGCGGATAGCTTTCGCGCTCGGGCCCCAGGAACACATGCGCGATATAGCGAAAGGAATAGGCCGCCGAGAAAAGTGCCGCGAAAACCGCCAGCGCCGGCACCACCACATGACTGTCCAGCCAAACGGTGTGGAACGTCTCTTCCAGCATCATCTCCTTGCTGAGGAACCCGTTCAGCGGTGGTATCCCCGCCATCGACAGGGCGGCGATCAGCGCGATGCCAAAGGTAATTGGCATCAACCGGCGCAAACCGCCCAACAGCTTGATGTCGCGGGTGCCGGTTTCGTGGTCGATGATCCCGGCGCTCATGAACAGGGCGGCCTTGAACGTGGCGTGGTTGATGATGTGGAACACCGCCGCAACTGCCGCAACCTTGGTGCCAAAGCCCAGCAGCATGGTGATCAGCCCCAGATGGCTGACCGTGGAAAACGCCAGCAGCGCCTTCAGATCATCCTTGAACAGCGCGATGACCGCGCCCACCACCATGGTAACCAACCCGGTGGTGGCCACGATATAGAACCACTCGGGCGTGCCCGCCAGCACCGGCCACATGCGCGCCATCAGGAACAGCCCCGCCTTCACCATGGTGGCCGAGTGCAGATAGGCCGATACCGGCGTCGGCGCCGCCATCGCGTGCGGCAGCCAGAAATGGAACGGGAACTGCGCCGATTTGGTGAAACAGCCCAAAAGGATCAGGATCAGTGCCGGCAGGTACAGCGGCGAGGCTTGGATCGCCTCCTTGTGTTGCAGGATCACGCTCAGGTCATAGGACCCGGCGATATGGCCCAGGATCAGCATGCCCGCGATCATCGCCAACCCGCCCGACCCGGTCACCGCGAGCGCCATGCGCGCCCCCTGGCGGCCTTCGGGCAGGTGCTTCCAATAGCCGATCAGCAGGAAGGAACTGAGCGAGGTCAGCTCCCAGAATACCAGCAAAAGCAGGATGTTGTCGGACAGGACGATGCCCACCATCGCGCCCTGAAACAGCAGCAGATAGGTATAGAACTGCCCCATCGGATCATGCCGCGACAGATAGAACCGGGCATATAGGATGATCAGCATGCCAATCCCCAGGATCAGCGTTGCAAACAGGAATCCCAGACCGTCCAGCATGAAATTGGCGTTCAGACCCAGACCGGGCAGCCAGTCGAACCTTGCCGTAACCACTCCGCCCGACAACACGGTCGGGGCATGGATCATCAGACCGGTGAAGGCCAGAAAGCTGGTCAATCCCGCCGCCGAAGCCGAAGCGTTGCGTCCCGCCCGGATCAGCAGGGCAGGGAAGATTGCCCCGAGAAAGGGTAGGGCGGCGATGAGGAAAAGGGACACCGTCGATTACTCCGCTGCTGGTTATTCTTGTTTCCGCTTTGCAGCGATAATTTATGTCCTTGGCCGGTATTGCAAGGATGCAAAGCCCGAAGTTTCGGCGCGACAGAATGTTTCATATATTCCGGACTGACGTTTTCTTGATCATTCAGGTGCCACTCCAGGCGCGCGGCAGGGACCTGCCCGTGTTAGAAACAGACGAATTCGACAGAAAGGACGCTGCTTTGACCGCATCCACGATGCTTGCCCACCGGGTTGGCCGCCGGGCCGTGCTGGTGCTGGGCGCCGTTGCGCTGACCGGATTTGCCGTGCGGGAATACCTGCTGACGCCCGAGGATTTCACCGGTGGCGCCCTGAGCGTGGAAGAGGCACATGCGCAGGCCATCGCGGGCAAGGTGCTGCTGGTCGATATCCGTCGTCCCGATGAATGGGCCTCGACGGGGCTCGGTGCGGGGGCGCACCCGCTCGACATGCGGCGAGAGGATTTCGTGACGGCGCTCGACGAATTGGCCGAAGGCGACCGGACCCGACCCATCGCGCTGATCTGCGCCCGCGGGGTACGCTCGGCCCGATTGGCCAACCAACTGGCACAGGCCGGGTTCACCGGCATCATCGACGTGCCCGAGGGCATGCTCGGCTCGCGCGCGGGGTCGGGTTGGCTGCGCGCTGGACTGCCGGTCGTGGCCCATGCCGAGGCTCTGGAATGAGGAGCGCGGCGGTTCTGGCTCTTCTGGCCGGTCTCTGGGGGCAAGGCGCGCAGGCGGGGTGCGCGGCTGAGGCAGCCCCCTGCGAGACCGCAGACGGCACATATCACATCGCCGTGCCCGAGGCCGAGAACCCGCCGGTCCTGATTTTCTTGCACGGTCATGGCGGCGAGGGCGCGGCGACCCTGCGCAATGCGCGGCTGGTAGCGCCCTTGCTGGCGCGAGGCTGGGCTGTGATCGCGCCTGATGGCCAGTCCCGCGCCCCGGGTCGCCCGCGCAGCTGGACCTTCTTTCCCGGATGGAAGGGACGGGACGAGACCGCTTTTCTGACCCAGGTTCTGACCGATGCCAGCGCGCGCTTCGGGCTCGATGCCGAGCGGGCGGTGCTGGGCGGGTTTTCGGCTGGCGCCTTCATGGTGACCTATCTGGCCTGCGCCACGCCCGGAGCCTATCGGGCCTATGTGCCGGTCTCGGGCGGGTTCTGGCGCCCGCAGCCCGACAGCTGTGCAGGTCCGGTGCACCTGTTCCAGACCCATGGCTGGGCCGATCCGGTGGTGCCGCTCGAAGGGCGTTTCCTGGGAAGTGGCCGGTTCCAACAAGGCGATATCTTTGCCGGGCTGGAACTGTGGCGCCTGACCAATGGTTGCGTCGAGCACAAGCCGGACGGCTTTGATCAGACTGGCCCTTTTCTGCGCCGCCGCTGGCAGGGATGCAGCGGCGGTTCGCTGGAATTCGCGCTGTTTCCCGGCGGCCATACGGTGCCCGAAGGCTGGGCCGACATGATGGCCGACTGGGTCGAGGCGCTGCCCGCGCCCTGATCCCTCACTCGGCCGGGTGAATCCGGCTGCCGCGTTCCAGCAAGGTCTTCAGCTCGTTGCGATAGGCGCGGGCGCTGCGGGTGATCGCGGGCTCGCGGAACTCTTCGCGCATGCCGATCAGCCGCCGCGCGGTGCCCGCCGACACGCCCGACAGCGCCGAAAGCGGCACCGCCAGCGCCAGGCTGAGCGCGATAGGTGCCAGCCAGACCGATACCAGCCCCAGCGCGATGCCGGTACTCAGCGCCAGCCCACTCACCGTTTCCAGCGCGTGGCATTTGACCAGCGTGGCCAGTCCATAGGTGCCGCCGTCGCGGGCCTGTGGTGACCAGCCCTTCTGGATGCCCAAGAGCGTGCGAAACACCGCGATCATCTGTTGCACCATCAGGATCGGCGCATAGAGGATCGACAACACGACCTCAGACAGGAAGGACAGCATGAAGCGGCCCGCACCGCCGAAATCCGAGTAATGCGCGCCGCTCAGCGGCAGCGCCACGATGCCCAGCAGTTTGGGCAACAGCAGCATTGCATACATCACCACAATGATCAGCACATGCCGGCCCTCGCTCATCTCGGGCCATTGCGGGAACAGCGGGTTGTCGGGGCTGAAATACTGCAGCACCGATCCATCCTGCCCATGCCCGATCAGCGCCCACATCACCAAAAGGGCAAACCAGATCGGCGACATCAGATAGCCGATCGCGCCGTGGAACATGTGAAACCGCGAGACCGAGCGAAAGCCGCGCGCGGTCAGCAGGTTCAGGTGCTGCAGATTGCCCTGGCACCAGCGGCGGTCGCGCAGTACGTGGTCGATCAGGGTGGGCGGGGTTTCCTCGTAAGAGCCCCGGATGCGCGGCAGGAAGCGCACCGACCAGCCAGCCCGGCGCAACAGTCCGGCCTCGACGAAATCGTGGCTCATGATCAGCTTTTCGCGCCCCGACAGCGAGCGCAGCTTGGGCAGGCCCGCGCAATTGGCGAAGGCGGCGGTGCGGATGATCGCGTTATGGCCCCAATAGTTGCCTTCCTGCCCGCACCAGCGGGCCATGCCCTCGGCAAAGGCGGCGCCATAGACGCCATTGGCGAATTGCTGCATCCGGGCAAAAACCGATTGTGCGCCAATCAGTTGCGGAAAGCTTTGGATCAGCCCGGCGCCGGGGTCGCGGGCCAGCGCGTCGGTCAGCCGGACGATGGCGCGACCGGTCATCAGGCTGTCGGCATCCAGCACCAGCATCGCGTCCCAGTCGGCGCCCCAGCCGGCGACCCAATCGGCAATATTGCCCACCTTGCGGTCGGTGTTTTCCACCCGGCGGCGGTAGTAGAGCGCCAGATCCGGTGCCAGCGTGGTGCGCAGCGCCTCGACACTGGCCTGTTCCTGCGCGGCAATGGCGTCGTCGCGGGTGTCGGACAGGATGAACATGGCGTATTCATGCTGGCCGCCGCGCGCCTTGAGTTCCTCCAGCATGGTGCGGGCATTGCCCAGAACATACCAGGGCACCTCGTTATAGACCGGCATCAGCAAGGCCACCTTCAGCGGCTCGGCCCGGCCTGCGCGAGTTCGTGCGGGCTGCCGCGACAGCGACAGCATGCCCAACAGAACTGTGCTGACCGCAAAGGCGATCCAGAAGAAGTTGAACGAGATCAGCGCCAGCAGCACCAGCTCGATTACCGAGATACCGCTGTCCGAGAACCAGTCGCCCATCAGCCAGACCAGCGCCAGCGTCGCTGCCATGGCGGGCGAGAAGGCAAGCACCCGCCACAGCGCCACGTCCTGCGGCGCGGTGTCGGATGGGGCCTGCGCGTCGCGGAACCCGGCGCTGAAATCCTGCGCGCGCATGTCGAGCGGCGCGCGGGGCGGCATGATATGAAGATCGTCGCGCATCACGCGGTCCACCTGTAAAGCCAGACTTCCGACGCCGGTTCCTTGTCGTGGCGCAATTGCGCGCGCAATTCGACCAGAGGTGCCTCGCCCGGAACAAAAGAAAACGCCAGTCGCATCCCACCGGTATCGGGGTTGCGTTGCAGAACCGGCGGGGCGATTTCGGTATGGGGCGACTGCACGATCGGTTCCAGCGCGTCGACATCGTCGAACAGCGGGCTGGCTTCGAAGTCGATGACGACCAGACGCCCCTCGCCAAAGGTCTTTTCGCCCATGGCGGTGCGGATCACCCGTGGCAGCGGCGTGCGGTGCGGTTCCTCGCCCCAAGTCAGACGATAGGACAGCGAAATCTCGCTGCCGGCGGCATAGGGGGTCGCGGGGCGCCAATAGGCGACGATATTGTCATAAATCTCCTGATCGGCGGGGATCTCGACCAGGGTCACCGCGCCCTTGCCCCAATCGCCATGCGGTTTGACCCACAGGCCGGGGCGGCGGTGGTAATGCGCCTCGAGATCGGCAAAATCGGCAAAGTCGCGTGCCCGCTGCATCAGGCCGAACCCGCGCGGGTTCTCGTCGACAAACGACGAGATCTGCAATGCGCGCGGATTGGCCAGCGGCCGCCAGATCACCTCGCCCGCGCCGTTTCGGATCATCAACCCGTTGCTGTCATGCACGGCGGGGCGGAAGTCGTCGAACCGGGTGCGATCGGTGGCGTCGAAAAGGAACATTGATGTGAGCGGGCCGAGGCCCACATGGTCGACGTCCTCGCGGGCAAACAGCGTCGCCTCGACCTCCATCACGGTATCCTCGCCGGCGGTGACCTCGAACCGGTAGGCACCGGTGACCGAGGGGCTGTCCATCAGCGCATGCACCACCATGGCGCGCTGGCCCGGTTCGGGACGTTCCAGCCAGAAGCGGATGAAATCGGGAAATTCCTCGCCCATCGGATCGCCGGTCTTGAGCGCGAGACCGCGCGCCGACAGGCCATAGGCCTCGCCCAGGCCGATGGCCCGAAAATAGCTGGCCCCCTGAAAGACACAGAATTCATCGGTCTCGCCGGGGCGGTGCATCTCGGTGCGCAGACGCAGGCCGGAGAAGCCCAATGCCTCGTCGGCAGGCAGCGGCGGCACCTCGGGTCCGGTATCGAACATGTCCATTTCAAAGGCCACCGGGCGGGTCATGCCACTCTCGACCGACTCGACCTGAACGGCGCGCGGGAAATAGAGACCGGGCGCGAAGAAATCGACGCTGAACGGGGTCTCGGTCCCGGCCCACAGCCCGTGGTCGATGCGGAACCGGATCGAGCGGTATTGCTCATAGGTCAGCGCCTGCCAGGGCTCGGGCACGCTAGGGCGTGGCGCGTAAGCGCGCGTTGCCAGATCGCGCGCCATGGCGGTCACCATCTCGCGCTCGAAAGGCTCGGCAGGTGCAGCGGCAAAGGCGCGCGGCACCAGCGCCAGAGAGGAGACAGAGGCCAGAAAGAAACGGCGAGACAGCATCATGTGCGGGATTTCCAGGGATGCGATTTGAACCAGGCGGCGCCATAGGCAACCGCTGCAATCAGGGCGAAGCCGAACAGGTTGACGGCAAGAACGCTGAGCGCATCGCGCCCGGCGATGTCGAGCAGCACGCCCAGCAGTCGAGCGGCGGCCATAGAGAAGACGAAGACCGCCAGCGATTGTTGGCCGACCTTGAGGATGACGTTCAGCACCATCTGCCAGGCCCGCGCCACTGTGCCATCGCCCTGCGGCAGTAACCGCGCGCCCTTGTCGCCTGCGACGACCCAGCCTAGATAGGCCAGCGACAGGAAATGGACATAGCGCAGCAGCGCGAAATCGGTCTTGTCGCGCAGCTCTCCGGTCACTTTCCAGGTCTCGCGGATCGGCTCGCTGACGGTGGAGTTCCAGGCATCGACCCAAAGAAACACCTTCCAGGAGCCGAACGGGGCCGACAGTACCACAAACAGCGCCGCCGCCCAGATCAGCGCCTTGTGGACGGGGGGAGCCGGGATCCAGCCGCGCATGAAGGCAAAGCCGGTAAAGAACAGCAATTGCCAGCCGAACGGGTTGAAGAACCATTGCCGCTCGGACCAGGGTTCCGCCGGCAGCGCCAGCGCACCGGTCTGGGCCACCGCCCAGATCAGCACCGAGGCCAGCGCCATCGCCCAGAACCCGACCTGTTTCAGCCCCATCATCAGCGGCATCATTGCCAGAACCACCAGATACATCGGCAGAATGTCGAAGTAGTTGGGGACGTAGGTGAGCGTAAACAAGCCCACGATCTGCGACATCGGATCGCCAAAGAAATGCTGCAGGTTCAGCCCGTCTACATAGCTCTTTTCAAACAGGCCCGAGAGGTCCAGCGCTGCCATGCACATGGCGGTGAAAAAGAACAGGCCGATATGCGCCCAATAGACCTGCCAGACCCGGAACGCGATACGCGCGGTGCCCATCCACCAGCCCCGTTTCAGAAAGGCGCCGCCAAAGGCGATGGCCGAGGCCATGCCCGAGCAGAAGACAAATATTTCGGTCGCGTCGGAAAAGCCGAACCGCGCCGGGATCCAGCCGGCCCAGGGGTTGCTGGGAATATGGGCCACCAGAATGATGAACATCGCGATGCCGCGAAAGAAATCCAGCCGCAGGTCGCGGGTTCTGGCGGCCGTGGCCACAGCGCGGTGCGCCGTGGCTGTGGGGGCGAAATCAGAGGCGGGCGAAATCGTCGCCATACGTCCTTGGTCCTTCTGTGTCACTCGTCATTCCGCGGGGACGCTGTGAAAATTGCGGTCGTCGCGGCCCGCCTCGATCAAGGCCCGGCGGGCGAGGGCATAGCTATCTTCATGACCGCCGCGTTTGGCGCGACGGTCGTCCAGCACCCGCTCGACTGCGTCCAGACGCCCCGCCCGAAGGCCCGCGTCGATGGTGATGCGTTCGAAAACGTCGCGCTGGGCGTGACTGCCACCGGCCAGCTGCATGCTGCCGCGCGCGGCCAGCAGGTGGTCGAAGGCTTGGCCATACTGCCCCTCGCCAAAGGCTTCGAGCCCTTGTGCTGCGGCCAGTCCGGGGTCGGCCATGCGGCGCGTGGTGTCGCACTGGGCCATGTCTGCATCGCGCTTGATCCGGTGCAGCATTCGCGAGATGGCGTCTTCTCGGGTATCCCCGGTCAGGGCCAGCAGGTAATGCAGGTCTGCGAAGATCAGGCATCCATCCTCGGTGCGCGCGGCACTCAGATCGGCCAGTTCTTCCCAGCGGTCTCCGACATTTACGCCTTCGAGCTCGAGCCGCGACAGCAGCGAGGTGGCGTTCGATATGTCCCGATAGTCGTCTGTCTTATCCTTGCGAATCGCTGAATCGTAGAGATCGAATACCTGATCAATCTGGCCTTGGTCCAGATGCATAAGTGCCTTGTGCCACCAGACGTGGTAACGAAAATTGTTGCAATGGGACCAGGCCGACTCGCGCCCGGCCAGCCATTCCAGGCCTTGTTCGGATTGTCCTTTCATTTCATGGACATGCGCTACCGCATGCAGGCCCCAGGCGTCGTCCGAAACCATCCACAGCGCCTGCCGTCCGGCGATCTCTGCCTTGTCGTAGGCGCCGGTTTCCTCCAGCGCGAAGGCATGGCAGCCCAGCAGGTATCCGCGCCCGGCGTGATCGGGGGCATAGGCGGGCATCACCCGCTCGATCGAGCGGCGCATTCCGTCGGGATCGCCCAGTACGAATCGGGTCGCATGGCTCAGCTTCATCGCCAGCGTGTCCTCGGGATGGGTGCGCAGGATCGCCTCGAATTCCTGAACCGCGCGGCTGGGGCTGCCTGCCAGCCAGTGGCGCAGCGCGGCCAGGTAATGCGCCTCGCGCGGCGTCACCGGGTGCGCATCGGCCGTGCGCTCGGCGGCGGCCATCGCGTCGACCGCGACCGGCGTCATCTCGCGCCGGCCCAAAAGCAGCATGAACAGGCCCTTGATGGCATGGCCCAGGGCAAAATCGGGTTCCAGTTCCAACACCCGCGCCAGATGCTGCGGGGTAACTGACGCATGGGCCATGAAGCCCAGCAGAACGCCATCCCACGCCTCGGCGCTGTCCGCGCGGGTCAGGCTGTTGGTCTGTCCAAAAACATCGTCTCTCATACCGGGTCCGTTCCTTGCAAAGGGGGCAGTTCGCGCCTTTGCCAAGTCTATTGGAGCCCCGTATCAGGATCGACGCCGCTCGCGAATTGGTGAAAGCGCGTGTGCGGAAAATGGGGGAAAAGCCGCCGAATGCCCCTGTTGTTTCAGCAATTTGCCGCCCAGGGACAGGCGATGTTTCAGTCTGCGAACGGATCGTCCGAGGAGAGCACGGATTCGGTGTCCTGCCCGCAGCGCGGCGGCGCCCTGCGATAGGTGACAGGGGTGCGCGACAGTTTCAGCGGATTGCCGATCAGGTGCACCGGGCCGGGCTCGGCCTCCATGTCGATCTGCATCTGCCGGGCCGCGACCTGATCACTGGCAAAGACCTGGTCGATGGTCTGGACCGGCCCCACCGTGACCTTGAGCGCCTCGAGCCCGGCAATCACCTCGGCCATGCTGCGCGCCGCCAGCGCCGGACGCAGCAGCGCATCCAGTTCGGCGCGGTTTTGCAACCGCGCCTGGTTGGTGGCAAAGCGCGGGTTGTCCGCCAGCGCGCCAAGGTCGAGAAAGCCGCAGAACCGGCGGAACTGGCTGTCATTGCCCACCGCCAGCACCACATGCCCGTCCGAGGTGGCATAGACGTCATAGGGCATGATGTTGGGATGAGCATTGCCCCGCCGCTGGGGCAGGGCGCCGCTGGTCAGATAGTTGACGCCCTCGTTGATCATCCAGGCCACCTGCGCATCGACCAGCGCCAGGTCGATATGCTGGCCCTCGCCGGTGCGCTGGCGGTGATGCAGCGCGGCGAGGATCCCCACGGTTGCATACATGCCGCACATCACGTCGGCGATGCCCACGCCCACTTTCATCGGGGCGCCCTCGGGGTCACCGGTCAGGGACATCACGCCGCCGAACCCCTGCGCCATCAGGTCATAACCGGGTTTCGAGGCATTGGGGCCGGTCTGGCCAAAGCCCGAGATCGAGCAATAGACGAGGCCGGGAAACTCGGGGCCGAGGCTGGCATAATCCAGCCCGTACTTGGCCAGCCCGCCGGGTTTGAAATTCTCGATCAGGATATCGGCATGGGCCGCCAGACGCCGGATTTGTGCCTGCCCCTGGGGCGTCGAGATATCCAGCGCCACTGATTTCTTGTTGCGGTTGGCGGCCATGAAATAGGCGCTCAGGTCGCTGGGGTTGCCCTCGGAGTCGGTCACATAGGGCGGCCCCCATTGCCGGGTGTCGTCACCGCCCGAGCCGGGGTTCTCGATCTTGATCACATTGGCGCCCAGATCACCCAAGAGCTGGGTACAGGTCGGCCCCGCCAGAATGCGGCTGAGGTCCAGCACGCGCACCCCGTCGAGCGGCCCTTTGGGTTGTTCAGATCCGGCCATCGTAATCCCCTCGTGCAATTTCGGCGGCGATCACCGTGAACCGGTCCGCGACCTGCGCCGCTTCCAGCGCCGCGCGCAACTCTGCCCGCGAGCGCACGGTGTGTCCATGCCCGCCAAAGGCGCGGCCGATGGCGGCAAAGTCGTGATGCCCGAAATCGACGCCCCGATTGGGCAACTGGCGGCCGCGTTGTTTCAGCTCGATCAGCGACAGGCTGGCATCGACAAAGACCAGAAAGATCGGGTTGCCGCCCTTCTCGGCGGCGGTCGACAGCTCTCCGGCGACCATCAGGAATCCGGCGTCGCCCGAGAAACTGATAACCGGGCGGTCGGGTTCGGCCAGTTTGAGGCCGATTGCCATCGGCAGGGCACAGCCCATGGTACACAGGCCCGAGGACTGGATCAGCCCGCGCGGCTCGTCACAGCGCCACATCTGGCTGAGCAGGATGCGATGGGCGCCGCTATCGGCGGTGGCCAATGTGCCTTCGGGCAGGGTGGCGCGGGTCTCGGCGATGATCGCGGCGGGCCCCCACTCTTCGTCTTCGGGAAAGGCGCGGGCCAGAGCGGCGCGGGCCGCCTGTGGTTGGCCCCCGGGCCAGGTAGGGTGCCCCGGTGTGCCTTTGGCGATGGCCTCCAGCGTGGCGCCGGTATCGGCGACGATATTGATCCCGGCTTGATGCATGTAGTGGTCGTTGACCACCGCCGAGATGTCGATCACCCGCTGGCGTTCGGGGTCCCAGACCTCACGCCAGCCGGGGCGCATCTCGATCGGGTCATATCCCAGGCACAGGATCAGATCGGCGGCCTTGACCAGCGGCAAAAGGTGGCTGTCTGCCAGTGGTGACAGACCCGCGCCGCCCAGGCAAAGGCGGTGATCCTCGGGAAGGATGCCCTTGGCCTTGTAGGTGGTGACAAAGGGAATTTCGAAATGTTCCAGAAAGGCTTGCAGGACACATTTCGAGTTGTCTGCCAGCACGTCGAGGCCGATCACCGCCAGCGGGCGCCGCGCTTCGGCGACCCATCGGCGGGCGGTTTCCAGACAGGTGCCGCCGGGCGCCACCGGAGCCGCCGGGGTCAGCCGCCGCCGCCTTGTCTCGCGTACCGGGGTATCAGCCACGCCGATCGGCACGTCGATGTGAACCGGGCCGGGCCGGGGCTGCATCGCCAGCGACACCGCCTTGTCGGCGATGATATCCGAGCCTTCGGCGGTCAGGCGGAAACTGCCCTTGGTGATCGGGCGGAACACTTGGGCATGGTCCATCACCTGATGGGTATAGGTCAGCGCCTCGTCGGCATCGACACAGCCGGTAAGCACGATCATCGGTACCCGGTCCTGCAACGCGTTGGCCACAACGTTGACCCCGTTCATCGCCCCCGGTCCCAGCGTTGCCAGCAGGATGGCGGGTGCGCCATCGCGGTGATGCACCGCCTCGGCCATGAAGCCTGCGGCATTTTCATGCTTGGCCAGATGAAAGGCGATCCCGGCCTTGTCCAACGCATCGACCAGCGTCAGCACCTCGCCGCCGGGCATGCCAAAGGCATGGCGGCAGCCCGCCTCGTACAGCCGCCGGGCCAGCAGGTCGGCAGCGCGGGGAAGGGGGTCTGACATGGTGGGGCTCCGTTACAGGCATCGGTTCTGGCCGAGATTGCGGAGCCTGCGTCCGAAGGCAAGGGGGGTCACGTCACTGTGAGGCGATTGCCTGCGCCGCCACCGCTGCAAACCGCGCGTCCAGCTCGGCGGCAATGGCGGCCAGTTCGTCGCCGCCCTCGTCCAGATAGGGGGCAAACACCTGCGAGGGCAGCTTGTAGCCCAGCGTGGCAGAGCCGTCGGCGTTCTCGGTGACGTAGAATCGGATCGGCGCCTCGATCATCGCGGCGGTGGACAGGGCCAGTATCCGGACCGCGAAATCGTTGTTGAAGGCGCCAATGACCCGGTTGCCGGGAATGGTGATACCGCGCCGGGCGGCGGCCTCGGTCGGGCCCGCCTGGGTGACGATGCCCAACCCGTTTGCGGTGATCGCGGCGCGGGTATCCTCGACCAGTTGCGCATGGGTCTTGGTCGTGGCGTGCACCGCCCAGCCCGGGCGCGGCGTCAGATCGGCGGCGAGCGCGGGCAGGGCAAGACAGGTGATCAGGGCGAGGATGGCAAGGCGCATGGTGGATCTCTCCTTTGCTTGTCCCTTGATGCCAGATTTCACCGCCCCCCGGTGCTCACGATATCGTGCACAGTTTACGCCGCGCGGCTCTGCGCCTAGGCTCGCCCCAATTGCGAGGAGCGAGGGTGATGAGCGAAATGAACGGCGCCGAAAGCCTGGTGCGCAGCCTGCTGCAAAGCGGGGTCGATACTTGTTTCACCAATCCCGGCACGTCTGAGATGCATTTTGTGGCGGCGCTCGATCAGGTGCCGGGCATGCGCTCGGTGCTGGCGCTGTTCGAGGGGGTCGCGACCGGGGCGGCGGATGGATATTACCGGATGGCGCGCAAACCGGCGGCGACCTTGCTGCATTTGGGGCCGGGCCTGGCCAACGGGATCTCGAACCTGCACAACGCCAAGAAGGCCGGGTCGGGCGTGGTCAATATCGTGGGTCAGCACGCAGCCAGCCATCTCGAGCTGGACGCGCCACTGACGGCGGATATCGAGGGGCTGGCGTGGCCGGTCTCGCATTGGGTCGAAACCTCGCTTTCGGCGGCGGATGTGGGGCGCGATGCCGCCCGCGCGGTGCAGGCTGCGCGCAGCGCGCCGGGGCAGGTGGCAACGCTAATCCTGCCGTCTGACACGGCCTGGACCTCGGGTGGGCAGGTCGCGCCCGCCCGACCGGTGCCTGCGCGGGCGCCGGTTGAGGCCGAGACGTTGGAACAGGCCGCCGCCGCGCTGAGAGGGCCGGACAGCCTGTTGCTGCTCGGGGGTGAGGCTTTGAGCGCCGAAAATCTCGAACGCGCGGGCCGTATCGCGGCGGCGACTGGCTGCGCGTTGCTGTCGGAATGGGCCAATGCGCGGATGGAGCGCGGCGCGGGCCGGGTGCCGGTGGCGCGCGTGCCCTATCCGATCGATATGGCAGTGGAGGCGCTGTCGCGGTTTCGGCGCATCGTCTTGCTGGGTGCGCGGCCACCCATCGGCTTTTTCGCTTATCCGGGCAAACCCGCCGTGCTGACCCATCCAGAGGCCGAGATCATCGCGCTGGCCGATTGGGCCGCCGATCTGGACGGCGCGCTGGCAGGGTTGGAACAGGCGGTGGGCGCTGCGGGTGCCGCGCCGGTGCACGCGCCGCCTGTCGTGCAGGGATCGGTCAGCGGCCCCTGCACGCCCGAGAGCGTTGCCGCCGTGCTGGGCCAACACATCCCCGAAGACGCCATCGTGCTGGACGAGTCGGTGACCACGGGACGCGCCTTTCACGGCGCCACGCTGGGCGCTGCGCCGCATACATGGATCAACAATTGCGGCGGCTCCATCGGCTATAGCCTTGCCGCCGCCATCGGCGCGGCCATCGCCTGCCCCGACCGCAAGGTGATGACGCTGACCGGTGATGGCTCGGCCATGTACATGCCACAGGCGCTGTGGACCATGGCGCGTGAAGGTCTGGATATCACCGTGGTGATCTGGGCCAATCGCAGCTATCGCATCCTGCTGGGCGAATTGTCGGGGGTAGGAGTGATGAACCCCGGCCCGCGCGCGCTCGACATGCTGAGCCTGGAGCGGCCCGCCATCGATTGGATCGGGCAGGCGCAAAGCCTTGGTGTGCCTGCTGTCCGGGTCGAGCGGGCCGAAGAGTTTGCGCTGGCGCTGGAGCGGGGATTTGCCGAGGCGGGGCCGAAGCTGATCGAGGTTCTGCTTTAGCGGGGCCGGGGAGGGGGCGCTGCCCCCGTCGCGCCTTGCGCGACTCCCCCGGAGTATTTTGGGCGAAATGAAGGGTCAGAGTCGCAGGCCGCAGGCCTCAAAGGCAGCACGCGTGGCGGATTTTTCAGCCTCGGTCAGTTCCTGCATGGGAAAGCGCACCCGCCCGCCGGTCTGTCCCAGAAGCTCTTGCCAGTATTTGCCATGCGCCTGCGGCTTGCCGCCCGGTTTGGTGGATTTGATCGCCTGGCGCACCGGGTCGAGGCTGTCGCGGATGGCGCGGGCCTCGTCGATGCGGCCGGCAAAGGCCAGTTGGGTATAGTCATGCATGCGCCGGTCGTTTGCGGTTTGCAGCTGGTAGGGCGGCGAGGAGCAGAGGTAAAGCCGCCAGCCCAGTTCCACGATATTGTCGAACCATTCCTCCTCGGACGCGGTGGAGACCTGGATCCGGTCGCCCGCCAGTTCGGTCAGGCGAGCATACATCTCGCGCGGGACCGAGTATTTGATCGCCACCACATTCGGCAGATCGGCAATGCGCGCGCACAATTCGGGGCTCATCAGGTAACCGCTGTCGGGGTGGCTCCACATGGCGATGCCGATATCGACCGCCTCGCTGATCGCCTTGTAGTATTCGTAAAGCAGCGCGTCGCGATCATGCACGAAATGCAGCAAGGGCGCGTGCACCACGATGTAATCGGCGCCCACGTCCTGGGCATGGTGTGCCAGTTCCAGCACAGTGTCGAAATTCTGGTCCGAGACCGACATCATGGTGCCCGCGCGTCCGGCGCATTCCTCGACCGCAACCTCGAGGTTGCGCTTGCGCTCCTCCAGCGACATCGAGAAGAACTCGCCCTGTTTGCCGCAGACAAAGAGGCCCTCTATCCCCAGATCATCGACCCAGTGGCGGATGTTGCGGCGAAAACCGGCCTCGTCAAACGACAGATCCTCGGCAAAGGGGTTGAGGGCGGCGGCCCAGATGCCGCGCATATGTTCGCGGGCATGGTCCTTGGCCTCGCTTTTCGCGTATTTCATGTCTCACGTCCCTTGCTTGCATCGGTGATCGCCTGCCAGAGCGACAGGCTAGTAAGCGGCATTTGCAGATCGGTCACACCCAGCGGCGCCAGCGCATCGAGCGCGGCGTTCAGGATCGCCGCCGGGGCGCCGATGGTGCCGGCCTCGCCGATCCCCTTGGCGCCGAGCGCGTTGGTGGTGGCGAGCGTCTCGGTCTTGTGGATGGTGAGTGGCGGCAGGTCACCCGCGCGCGGCATCGCGTAATCCATGAACGAGCCGGTGAGCAGCTGCCCGTCGTCGAAATGCAGGGCCTCCATCATCGCCTCGCCCAGGCCCTGGGCAAAGCCGCCCATCACCTGTCCCTCGGCCAGCAGCGGGTTGATCAGCCGCCCGGCATCGTCGAGGCAGGCCATATGCGTCAGGCGCGGGGCACCGGTGTCGCGGTCGATCTCGATCGCGGCGAGGTAGCAGCCATGACCCCAGGCCTCGCCAGGGGCGGTATAGACGGTGTCGGCGGTGATCGGTTCACCTTCGCCCGCGTCACGGCGGCGGATGATCTCGCGGCAGGCCTCGAGTACGGCGCTGGCGCCGATGGGGGTGCTGCGGCTGGCCAGCGCGCCGATGCCCGCCGGGCAGGTGGCGGTGTCGCCATGCAGCACGGTGATATCGGAGGGCGAAAGCTCCAGCGCGTCGGCGGCAATCTGGGCCAGCGCGGTTTCGCGCCCGTGGCCCTGGCTGCTGCCGCCAAATTCCACCGTGGCGCGGCCCGCCTCAAGGGTGACACGGGCGCTTTCCCACCCCTTGCCCGAGGGTTCGACGTAAAAGCCGAGGCCGATCCCGGCCAAGGCCCCCTTTGCGCGTCTTGCGTCGCGCCGGGCGCGCCAGGCGGGGTAATCCGCCAGCGTCAGGAAATGGTCGAGGGCTGTGGCATAATCGGCCCCCTCGACCCGGCCTGCGGGCAGGTCGCGCGGGCCGCTTGCGCGGTGCAGGTTACGGCGGCGGATCTCGGCGGGATCAAGGCCGGTGGCGCGGGCGGCGGCATCGGCCATACGCTCCATCAGCGCGCAGGCCTCGGGGCGGCCCGCGCCGCGATAGATGCCGGTGGGCGCGGTATGGGCGCGTCGGGCGCTGGTGCCCAGATCGGTGGCAGGGATGTCATAGGGGCCGGGCAGAATGCGGGCGGCGTTCCAGGCCGGGATCAGCGCCGAATTGGGCAGCCAATGGCCCAGCGGCGCCTCGACACGGGCCTTGAGCGCCAGAAACCGCCCGTCACCGTCGATGGCAAGCTGGCCTTCGCTTGTCAGCCCCCGGCCATGGGTGGCCGACAGGAACTCTTCGCTGCGGGTGGCGGTCCAGCGCACCGGGCGGCCCAGATGATGCGCGGCCCAGACCGCCAGCACCTCTTCGGGGTAAAGCGAGGCCTTCATGCCAAAGGCGCCACCCACATCGCGGGCGATCACCCGCAATTGGGCCGGGTCGAGGGACAGAATGCGCGCAAGGTCGGCCCGCGCCCGGTGCGGTGTCTGGGTGGAGAGCCAGACGGTCAGGCCGCCGCCCTCGGGCAGGACGGCGATGGCGCGCGGCTCCATCGGGCTGGGGGCAAGGCGGGGATGGGCGACTCGGACCGCGACCACATGCGTGGCGCGGGCGAACGCGGCGGCCGTATCGCCGCTCTGCCAATGTTGCATGGCCAACAGTTCGGGGGGCGGGGCGGGGGTCTCGTCGATCTCTGCCGAGATCTCCTCGACCGCGTCCAGCGCCTGTCCCGGCGTTTCGGCCAGCACCGCCGCGATCGGCTGGCCCACCGCCGATACCGTGTCGCCGGCCAGGATCGGGTAAGGTGTGGCATGGTCGAGCGGCAGCACCGGGTTGACCTCGAGCCCGCCCAGCGTGCCCAGGTCGGCGGCGGTCAGCACCGCCGCCACGCCCGGCATCACCCGCGCGACAGAGGTATCGCAGGCAACGAGCCGCCCGCTGGCATAGGGGCTGCGTAGAAAGGCCAGATGCAGCGCCCCCGGCAGGTGGATATCGCCCGCATAGCGCCCTTCGCCCCGCAGCAGGCGGGGGTCTTCGCGCCTGGGCAGCGCTTGTCCGGTATAGGGCGCGGATCGGGTCACGGGGCTCTCGGCTACGGTGGCGGGTGCCACGATCCTGCAAGCCTGACCGGGTGGGCACAAATCGCGAAATTGCATCCTGCTATCCGCAATCGGCATATCACAATCGTTCTGATATGTGGAAACTATGGGGCAGTTGGCCAAAGGGGGACAGGGTGAGAATAGCACTGATCGGGCACGGGCCCATTGCCGCCCATGTGGCGGCGCATCTGCCTGTCGGCGTGCAGCTGACCGGAGCGCTTTGCCGGCCCGGGCGGGATCAGGCCGCGCGCGCGGCGCTGGGCGTGCCGGTGGCGCAAGCCTTGCAGGGCCTGCCCGAGCGGCCTGATCTGCTGGTCGATTGCGCCGGTCATTCCGGGCTGCGTGCCCATGGGGTGGCGGCGCTGGGCGCGGGGGTCGAGGTGCTGACCGTCTCGGTCGGTGCGCTGGCCGATGCGGTGTTCTGTGCCGAGCTGGAGGCTGCCGCCCGCGCTGGTGGGACAAGGCTGTGCCTTGCGTCGGGCGCGATCGGGGCGCTGGATGCGCTGGCGGCGGCGGCGATGGGGACGGGCTTGCAGGTCACCTATACCGGGCGCAAGCCCCCGCAGGGCTGGCGCGGCAGTCGTGCCGAAAAGGTGCTGGATCTGGACGCGCTTACCGGTCCTGTCACCCATTTCACTGGCACCGCGCGCGCGGCGGCGCAGGCCTATCCCAAGAACGCCAACGTGGCCGCCGCAGTGGCACTGGCCGGGGCTGGGCTGGACGCCACCCGGGCCGAGCTGATCGCCGATCCGGGCGCTACCGCCAATATCCACGAGATCGCGGCCGAGGGCGCCTTTGGCCGGTTCCGGTTTCAGATCGAGGGGTTGCCGCTGCCGGGCAATCCGCGTTCCTCGGCGCTGACTGCGCTCAGCCTGCTGGCGGCGCTGCGACAGCGCGGCGCGGCGATCCGGCTATCGTTTTGACCGATAGCCAAGCTTCGTGATATCGCGAAACCCATGAACCGCACCCAGATCCGCATCGTCGAGCGCGTGTTGACCCGGCTCAAGCTGAAACAGCTGCGCCTGCTGGTCGCCGTGGGCGAGCGGCATTCGATCCTGCACGCGGCGCAGGCGCTGAACATGTCCCAGCCCGCCGCCACCAAGCTGATCAAGGATCTGGAACTGGATTTCGACGTGCAGCTGTTCGACCGCACCAATCGCGGCATGGTGCCCACCGTGTTCGGGGCGGCCCTGATCCGGCATGGCAAGCTGATCCTGGCGCAGATTTCCCATGCGGCCCAAGAGCTAGACGATCTGAACGAAGGCAATGGCGGGCGCGTGGTGGTGGGCACGCTGCTGGCCGCCTCGGCCGAGTTTCTGCCCCGCGTGCTGACCCGGCTATTGGCCGAGAAGCCCGGGCTGGTGGTGAAACTGGTCGAGGGCACCAACGAGGTGCTGATGCCGGCGCTGCGCTCGGGCGATGTCGATCTGGTGGTCGGGCGCTTGCCGATGCACCGGCACCGGGCCGAGATCGTGCAAGAGCGGCTGTTTGACGAAGAGGTGATCTGTGTCGCCCGCACCGGCCATCCCGTGCATCGCCATGCCGCGCCCGCGCTGACCGATCTGATGGAATACCCCTGGATTCTGCCACCGGCGGAAACCACGTTGCGCCGTCAGCTGGATCAGGTGTTTGTCGATCTGGGTGGTGGCGCGCCACCCTATGCGGTGGAATCGGTCTCTTACCTGGCCAACCGGGGTCTGTTGCTGGGGTCGGACATGCTGGCGGTGATGCCCGCGCATGTGCCGCGCCACGATATCAGCGCGGGGGCGCTGGCGCGGGTCGACTGGGCGGTGCCGATCCCGATCGGGCCGGTGGGCGTCTCGATGCGCAAATCCGCCAGCCTGTCGCCCTCGGTCGCCGGCGTGCTGGATGCGCTGCGGGTTGAGGCCGCGCAAATGACGCGTTGAGCTTGCCCCGGCGCACCCGATGCGCCACATCTTCGGCACCGATCAAGGAGTCACCATGAGCGACATGCGCCTTTCCCTTTGCTCCAGCTGTCAGGGCGAGCGGGACCGTGAGCACGGGGCCGAGCGGGCCGCCGTGGCCGAGGCGTTAAAGCGCGCCGGGCTGATCGGGCGGGTGGAGCTGGTAGAGCATGCCTGTTTCGGCGCCTGCGCCACCCCGGTGGCGCTGGCCCTTCAGGGGCCGGGGCGGGCCAGCTATGTGTTCTCGGATCTCGACGTGGTGGCGGATGCCGACGATATTGCCGCCACCTGCCGTGTCTATCTGGACAGCCCCGGCGGCTGGATTTCCGATGCCCGTCCCTGCGGACGGTTGCGGGAATGCCTGCTGGCGCGGATTCCGGCCTATTCCACCTGAACCGTGACCACGGCCTCGACCGGGGTGCCATCGACCATCAGCGGGCTGTGGCTGTTGGCGTTCAGCGAGACCTTCACCTCGACCGCGCCTTTGGGCAGGTCGGGGATATACATCCATTCGCCATAGAGCCGGGCCAGTTTCACGCCGTTGACATAAACATGAGCATGGCCTTCGCCCGGCACGTCACTGGCCGAGGCATTTTCGGGGGCAAAGCGGAAATTCTGCGGGCTTACATGCAGGTTCCAGCCCGACATCGGATCACGGGTCAGTGCTACGGACACACCGGGTGCGTCGGGGCCAGCGGGCAGATGGGTGGCCTGGGCGTGGTCGTGGCCGCCTTGCGCCACGTCATGGGCGCCATGCTGGGCCGCGTCGCCATGATCATGACCGTCAAAGGTAACGCCATAGGCCGCCGCGGTTACGAAACCGGCACCGCCACCAAAGACAAGGCCGATGGCGAACAGAGCGAGAGAGCGGGACATATCAGTCTCCTAGCAAAGAAAAACCCCGCCGGATGGGTCCGGCGGGGCATATAAGTCGACGGATCAGGCGTGCGCTTCGGCGCGCTTGCTCTCGGTCTGCCAGAAGTAACCCGCGAAGCCACCCAGCAGCACCCAGGCCGCCATCCCGACACCAAAGGCGCGGGCGGCAAACAGCGCGCCCAGCTCGGTGGGGACCGGGCCGGCAAAGCTGTCAGGTTCGGGCGCGCCGATCAGATGCGGCGCCATCAACAGCAGCGCGGCGGCGCCATAGGCCATCAGGTTGCCGCCAAAGGCGATCAGCCACATGGCGATACCCGCCGCGGCCACGGTCGCGGTCCACCAGATCTGGCGGGCGGTGATATCTGTATAGGATACACCGGGCACCTCGGGCGCCAGCGACAGGCCGGGCGCGAAGTGAAAGGTGATGAACCCGGCCAGCCCCCAAAGCAGACCGGCGCGCGCGGTCACCGCATGGCCCATCCCCTCGGCCACCGACATCAGGGCAACCATGACAACTGCATAGCCGGTATAGGTCAGCATCGCAAAAACGACCGTGAGCGCATCGCGCATCGGATCGGCGAACATACCGGGCAGGTCGGGCTGGGCGCTTACCGCCTCGGCGCCGAAATGCACCAGTTCGCCGGATTCATACAACTCGGCATGCAGCAACACGGGCTGCACGAACAGAAACTGCAGCAAGGCGGCAATCAGCCCTGCTGCAGCGCCAGCGAACAACGCGCTGGTCAGAATGCGACTGAACATGGTTCAGTGGCAGGGAAAGCCGGTTGCGTGGCGCACGTCGTGGGCGGCGTCATGCAGTGCGGATGCCTGCACATGGCCCGCCAGGGTCACGATGCCCAGGCCCAGGATTACGGCGAACAGGGCCGGAAGGATCGCGGAACCGGTGGCCGATGCCTTGAGTGTTTTGGTCGTCATGTCATTTCCTCCTTGCCGCCGCACCCGACGGCCGGTGTTTCATTACCTGTCTGGCAGGTCTCCTGGCTCGCGGGTCGGTGCCTCTGTTCGCCTTCCCCCCGGAGCGAACCCGGGAGTGGCTGGTTGAACAGCGGCTCACCGCTTACAGTCGCGGGGGCGGCTTTGGCTTGAACCGACGGGCGGTCGCACCAAATTCCCTCTTAGCATCCGGATTGCTCCGGCAGGACCAGACCCCTCCATTTAGCCGCGAACGCGCGCCCGGCGCAATCGTCATTTGCGACCTTTCCGGTCAGTTTCCGCGCTTTTTCAAAAGATAGATATCCATGATCCAGCCATGATCGGCCCGCGCGCGGGCACGGGTTTCGACGATTTCTCCCGCCACCGCGGCCAATGGACCCGCCACCAGAATCTGTTCCTCCATACCCACATAGGCGCCCCACCAGATGTGGTAATCGGACATATCCAAGGCCTGGAACGAGCATTCGCCGTCCAGCATCACGGCCGCGGTATCCACGGCGGGCGGCCAGCCTTCGTCGCGCAGGCGCCGCCCGGTTGTGACCAGAAACGGTGCGCCTAATTCGTTGATCGGAATGCCATGTGCCGCCGTCAGGGCCTGAAGCGCCGTGATGCCGGGAATCACCCGCACCTTGGGTTGCGGATCGAGCCGTGCCGCGATTCGCAGCGAACTGTCATAGAGCGACGGGTCTCCCCAGATCAGCAACGCCACCCGCGCCGCGCCGGGGTGGTCCTCCATCGCCGCCTGCCAGCGCAGGGCGATTGCATCGTGCCAGTCGTCGACGCCCTTCAGATACCCGTCGTCAGCCCGGCGCGCGGGGATGTCGAAATAGGCGATCTGCGGCGGGGTGTCGGTGGCGTCAGTGATGATACGCTCGCGCAGCCCGGCCAGATCGGATTTCCCCGCCCCCTTGCGCGGGATCAGGATCAGATCGGCGGCGCGAATGGCGGCGATGCCTTCGCGGGTGACATGGTCGGGATTGCCAGTGCCGATTCCGATCAGGAGTAGCTCAACCATCGCCGAACTCCGCCAGCGGACCATACAGGATCAGGGCAGGGGCGGTGCCCACCTCCTCTGCCAGCCGTTCGGCCAGTTCGCCCATGGTGGCGCTTGTCAGGCGCTGTTCAGGGGTCGAGACGCTTTCGGCCATCAACGCAGGCGTCGAACGTGGCAGGCCATGCGCCTCAAGCGCATCCAGCAGCAACGGAAAAGTGCGCTTGCCCATGAACACGACCGTGGTGGCCTGCGGGTCTGCCAGTGCGGGCAGGTTCAGGTCGGGGGGCAATTGGCCGCTGACGTCATGGCCGGTAACGAATTGCACCCGCCGCGCGGTCAGCCGTCGGGTCAGCGGGATGCCCGCCGCCGCCGCCGCCGCCACCGCCGAGGGGATGCCGGGGATGATCTCGTATCCGATCCCGGCCGCGCGCAGCGCGACCAGTTCCTCCTCCAGCCGGCCAAAGAGACCGCCATCGCCGGATTTCAGCCGCACGACGTGGGCGCCGGTCTGGGCATAATCCACCAGCAGGCGGCTCACGTGGTCCTGCTTGGGCGAGGCGCGGCCCGCCCGCTTGCCCACCCCCACCAGATCGGCATCCGCGCGCGCATGGGCCAGGATCGGCCCGCTCGACAGATCGTCGAACAGCACCGCGTCTGCCTTGCCCAGCCGGTCCACAGCTTTCAGCGTCAACAGGTCCGGGTCGCCCGGCCCCGAGCCGACGAAGGAGACAAAACCGCTCATGATCCCGCCTCTGCGATCAGGTGAAAGAAGGTGCCGGTGACATTCCCGCGCACGGACCCGGTTTGCGGCCCCTCGACGCCTTCGGCATCGAAAACACGGGCCAGCGGCGCGTCGGGCTGTTCCAGGATCGAGGAATAGTGGAACTCGTGCCCGCGCAGGGTGGCACCGGTACCATAGCCGGGCAGGGGCCCCAGCAATTCGGCCCGGCGATAGCCCAGGTTGAACTTGCGCTTGTCATACGAGGTGACGAGGCCCAACAGACCCGCCATCCGGTGGCGGGTGCCGTCCTTGTCGATCAGCGCCTCACCCAATGCCATGTAGCCGCCGCATTCGCCATGCACGGGCCGGGTTTCGGCATGTCGTCTCAGCCCCGCGCGAAAGGTATTGGCGGCGGCGAGTGTGCCCGCATGCAGTTCGGGATAGCCGCCGGGCAGCCAGACCAGATCGGCATCGGGCGCGGGGGCCTCGTCGGCCAGCGGTGAAAACGGCAGGATCTCGGCGCCACCCGCGCGCCAGCCTTCCAGGAGATGCGGATAGGTGAAGGAAAACGCCGCATCTCGCGCCAATGCGATGCGCTGGGCCGGGGGCGGCGGCAGCGGTGCCGAGGAAAGCCCTGCAGGGCTTGAAGAGGCGGCGGCCCGGATCGCGTCCAGGTCGACATGTTCGCGCAGGAATGCGGCATAGCCCGCGATGGCGGCCTCCAGGTCGGGATGTTCCACCGCCTGAATGAGGCCCAGATGCCGCTCGGGCAGGGTCAGATCGCCGCGCCGGGGCAGCACGCCCAGCACCGGCAGGCCCGCGCGCTCCATGCCCAGCCGGGTCAGCCGCTCGTGCCGGGGGCTGGCACAGCGGTTCAGGATCACTCCGGCAAAGGGCAGGTCGGGATTGTACATCCGGAATCCCAGCGCCGTGGCCGCCGCCGATTGCGCCTGTCCACCCACATCGAGGACCAGCACCACCGGCCAGCCCATCCTGAGCGCGGTCTCGGCGCTCGAACCGTGGCCGGTCTCGCCGGGTTTGGCGACACCGTCGAACAGGCCCATCGACCCTTCGGCTACCACGATATCGGCACCCGCGGCCTGCGCGGCCACGGCGTTCAGCAGCCGCGCGCCCATCGCCCAGCTGTCGAGGTTGAACGAGGCCCGCCCCGCCGCCGCTAGGTGAAAGGCAGGGTCGATATAATCGGGTCCGCTCTTGAAGGGCTGCACCACCAGCCCGTCTTCGGCCAGCGCGCGCAACAGCCCCAGCATGACAGTGGTCTTGCCGGTGCCCGAGGCCGGGGCCGAGATCATCAGGCCGGGGGGGTTAGTCATCGCCATGGCTCCAGCTCGACCACGGGCTGTCGGCGCTTTGCGGCCGGTAACGGCGGTCGTATTCGCGGGAATAGAGGCAGCTTTCGTCAAACCCCTCACCCTTCAGAACCGGTCCCACCAGGATCAGCGCGGTGCGCGAGATGCTTTCGTCCAGCGCCTCTTTCAGCGTCTCCAGCGTGACGCGGATGATCCGTTCGTCGGGCCAGCTGGCGCGATAGACCACCGCCACCGGGCAATCGGCGCCGTAGTGCGGGGTCAAATCGGCGACCACCTTGTCCAGATTGCCGATCGACAGGTGGATGGCCAGCGTGGCACCGGTGCGGGCGAAGTTCTCCAGGCTCTCGCCCTCGGGCATCGACGAGGCGCGACCGGGCGTGCGGGTCAGCACCACCGATTGCCCCAGACCCGGCAGGGTCAGCTCGGTCCCCAGCGCGGCAGCAGCGGCCGCGAACGACGGTACGCCGGGTGTAACGCTGACCGGGATGCCCATCTGTTTCAGCCGCCGGATCTGCTCGCCCATGGCCGACCAGACCGACAGATCACCCGAATGCAGCCGCGCCACATCCTGCCCGGCCTTATGCGCGGCCTCGATCTCGGCCATGATCTGATCCAGATCCATCGGCGCGGTGTTGACGATCCTTGCCCCCTCGGGGCAATGGCTCAGGATCTCCTCGGGCACCAGCGACCCGGCATAAAGGCAGACCGGGCAGGAGGCGATGATATCGCGGCCACGCAGGGTGAGCAGGTCGGCAGCGCCCGGTCCGGCGCCGATGAAATGTACGGTCATGTCTGGTCTCCGATGGCGAGGGCGCAGGTGGCGCGCCGGTCGTCCGATATCTGTCTTGGGGTGATCAGCCGCGCGCCCGGCCCGGCGGCGACCAGCGCCGCGGCCTCGGCCACGCTGCCGGTGCCATAGCTGGCGCGGCTTTGCGGCGAGCAGGTGAGGGTGCGCTGCCCGGCAAGCTCGCTCGCCGGAATAAGGTGCAAGGGCAGCGCCAGCTCTGCCGCTAGCGCCTCCAGCGCCGGGTGCCCGGCCTTGTCGGCAACGGTGGCGAGCGCGGCCACCGCCTGTCCGGCGGCGGCCTTGTCATAGGCTGCGCGCAGGCTGGCCGCCTCTGCCGTGGTGGTAAAGCCCAGTCCCGCGACGATCATAGCGTCACGCTCCACTGCACCACCGGATAGGCCGATTTCCAGCCCCGGCGCGGCCCCAGTGGGGCCGCTTGCGCCAGTTCGATCCGCAGCAGCTCGCCGCCCTTGTCGACCTGCCAGAGGGCCAGCAAAGCCTCGCTTTCCAGCGTCACCGCATTGGCGACAAGCCGGGTGCCGGCGGGCAGTTCGGCAAAGAGCCATTCCAGCAGCGCCACGCTGAGACCGCCGCCGATGAACACCGCATGGGGCCGCGCAAGGCTGCCCAGCACCTCGGGCGCGCTGCCTTCGACCACGCGCAGGTGGTCTTGCCCCAGGGCGTCGGCATTGGCGCGGATACGCGCGGCGCGGTCGGCGCGGGGCTCAATGGTGGTGGCGCTCAGCGTCAGATCGCTCATCAGCCACTCGATCCCGATCGAGCCGCTGCCGCCGCCGATATCCCACAGATGTTCGCCCCGCTGCGGTGCAAGTGCCGACAGGGTCAGCGCCCGCACCGGGCGCTTGGTGATCTGCCCGTCGGTGTCAAAGATCGCATCCGGCCTGCCGCTGGCCTTGGGGATCGCTGGGCCATCGCCCGCCACTTCGACGCCGACACAGACCGGGTGGGCGAAATCGCCCACTTGCGCCTCGGCCAGCGACAGGGTTTGCAAGCGCTCGCGCGGGCCCCCCAGCGCCTCCATCACGTGCAGGCGGCTGGTGGTAAAGCCGGTCTCGCTCAGATACCGCGCCAGTTCGGATACTGCCGCACCGTCACGCAGCAGGACCAGCGCGCGCAGGCCGGATGCCAGATAGGGCCGCAGCCGGGTCAGCGGGACAGCATGCAGGCCCAGGGTGAGGGTCTTCTCCAGCGGCCAGCCAAGCTGTGCCGCCGCCAGCGAAAAGGTCGAAACTCCCGACAGCGCGCGCCACTCGCCCGCATCGAAATGCCGGGCAATGACCGCACCCGCGCCAAACCAGAACGGATCGCCCGAGGCCAGCACCGCCACGCGGCGCCCGCGTAGCCCGGCCAGAACCTCCAGCCCATCGGCATAGGGGACAGGCCATGCGATGCGCTCCTGCGGCCCCTCGGGCAGCAGCGACAGATGCCGGGGCGGCGCCATGATCACCTCGGCCGCGTCCAGGGCTTGACGGCTTGCGGGCGGCAGGCCATCCAGTCCATCCTCGCCCATGCCGATCACGCTCAGCCACGGAGCATCAGACATGTCGCACCTCCTGATCCTGGGCGGTACCACCGAAGCCAACGCTTTGGCGCGCGCCGTGGCCGAAACCGGGCTGCGCGCCACCTATTCCTATGCGGGTCGGGTCGAGGCGCCACGCGAGCAGCCGATCCCGGTGCGGGTTGGTGGCTTTGGCGGCGTGCCCGGTCTGGTGGATTTTATCCACAGCAACACCGTCACGCACCTTATTGATGCAACACATCCTTTTGCCGCGCAGATGAGCATGAATGCCTGCGCTGCCTGCGCCCAGACGGGTGTGCCGCTGGCCGCGCTGACACGGCCCGCCTGGCAACCCGTTGAGGGAGACAACTGGAGCCATGTTCCCGATATCGCCGCCGCTGTGGCCACACTCGCAGGGGCGCCACAACGTGTCTTCCTTGCGGTTGGCCGGATGCATCTGGACGACTTCGCGGCCCAGCCGCAGCACGACTATCTCTTGCGCCTTGTCGATGCGCCCACTGAACCGCTGCCCTTGCCCAAGGCACAGGTCGTGGTATCGCGGGGGCCTTTCACAAGAGAGGGGGACAAGGCCCTGATGCAACAGCATAAAACGCAGCTTGTGGTCAGCAAGAACGCCGGCGGCACCGGGGCGCGGGCCAAGCTGGACGCGGCGCGCGACCTGGGTTTGCCGGTGCTGATGATCGACCGCCCCGTTCTGCCGCCCCGGACCGAGCTTGCCACCCCCACCGATGTGCTGCGCTGGTTGCGTCATTCCGGCGTGAACCTCGGCGTGTAAACGATTGGGGTACCGTCTCTTTCGATGACACGGGTGCGGGACGAACCGACCAGGACCACGGTCTGCATATCCGCCATCTCGGGGGTCGCCTCTGCCAGATGTGCGATGCGCAAGGCCTCGTCCGGGCGCGAGACCGCGCGGGCAAACAGGATCAACCGCTCAGGCTCGCATTCCTCACGCAGGATTTGCAACGTTTTTTCAAACCCCTCGGGGCGGGATTTCGAGCGTGGATTGTAGAAGGCCATCGCGAAATCCGCCTGCGCGGCCAGCCGCAACCGGCGTTCGATAAGCGGCCATGGCTTCAGGTTGTCGCTGAGGTTGATGCAACAGAAATCATGGCCCAGCGGCGCGCCTGCTCGCGCAGCGGCGGCGAGCATCGCGGTGATGCCGGGCAGCACCTGAATGTCCAGATCGCGCCATGCGCGCGGCCCGGCTTCCAGCGCTTCGAACACTGCCGAGGCCATGGCGAACACGCCGGGATCGCCCGACGAGACCACGACCACCCGGTGTCCGTCGGCGGCCATCTCGAGTGCGTGGCGAGACCTGTCGATCTCGACCCGGTTGTCGCTGGCATGCAGCGTCAGGCCGGGCCGCTCGGCCACCCGCGCGACGTAAGGGATGTAGCCCACCACATCGGTGGCCTCGGCCAACACTGCCGTCACCTCGGGGGTGACCAGCGCCTCCGAGCCCGGGCCAAGGCCCACGATCCGCAGCCAGCCGCTCATGGCCGCCGCCCCTGACCATGCACGATGATGATCGAGAAATAGGGCGTGATGCCGGTGCATTTCTCGGACAGGCGCGAGACCTGCTGATTGGCCATCTGGGCATATTCGACGATCCAGGCGCGTTCGAACAGGCCGGCGGTCTTGAGCGCGCGCACCACCTTGTCGAGGTTGCGGCCCAGCTTCATCACCACCAACGCGTCGGTTTCGGCCATGCGGGCGGCCAGCACATCCTCGGACAGGGTGCCGGGCAGCACGGTCAGCACATCGTCGCCCCAGGTGATCGGGGTGCCGGTGGCGGTCCAGGCGCCGGACATGCCGGTGATGGCGGGGATCACCTCGACCGGGACCAGATCGCGCAGGCGGGTATAAAGATGCATGAACGAGCCGTAGAAGAACGGGTCACCCTCGCACAGGACAACCACATCCTCGCCCGCATCAGCCAGCGTACGCAGATGGGCGGCGGCAGCCTCGTAGAACTCGGACAGCAGCTGGTTATAGCGCGGATCGGTCACCGGAATCTCGGTGGTGACCGGGTATTCCATCGGAAACTCGACCGCGCCCTCGGGGACCATCCCGTTGACAATCTTGCGGGCCTGGCCGCTGCGGCCGGGCTTGCGGAAATAGGCCACATGGCGGGCGCCGCGCAGCAGCCGGTCGGCCTTGACGCTCATCAGGTCGGGATCGCCGGGGCCAAGGCCCAGACCGTATATGGTGCCCGCGCTCATTCGGCGCGGCTCGCGATGGCGTTGATGGCGGCGACAGTGATGGCGCTGCCGCCCAGGCGGCCCTTGACGATGCAGCAGGGCACCGGCTGTGCCTCCCACAGGGCGTCTTTCGACTCGACCGCGCCGACAAAGCCCACCGGGCAGCCGATGATCGCGGCGGGGCGCGGGCAATCGGGATCTTCGAGCATGTTCAGCAGGTGAAACAGGGCGGTGGGCGCATTGCCGATCGCCACCACTGCGCCCGCCAAGTGTGGGCGCCACAGTTCCAGCGCGGCGGCCGAGCGGGTATTGCCCATTTCGGCGGCCAGCGGGCGCACACGCTCGTCATGCAGGGTGCAGATCACCTCGTTATCGGCCGGCAGGCGGAACCGGGTCACGCCCTCGCTGACCATGCGCGCATCGCAGAGGATAGGCGCGCCCGCCTCCAGAGCGCCGCGCGCGGCGGTGACGAAGTCGGGCGAGAAATGAACGAACTCCTCCAGCCCGACCATGCCGGCGGCATGGATCATGCGGACCGCGACCTGCTCCTCGTCCGCGTCGAAGCGAGCCAGATCGGCCTCGGCCCGGATGGTGGCAAAGGACTGTTTGTAGATCGCCGCGCCATCGGTTTCGTATTCATAGGGCATCAGGTCAGGTCCATCGTCTTCAGTGTTTCGGGTGTCAGGTCGCGCTGGCAGGGCTCATCCCCCGCGCGGCCCCGTTTTACAAGGTCAAACCGCCCATCGCGACCGACCAGCGTTATATCGGCGGGGCGCATCCGGGCGCAGCCCTTGGCACAGCCCGAGACATGCAGGCTGCCATTCACGCGCTCGGCCAGCGCGTGGGCCAGATCCCGCGTTTCGGCCTGCGCCTGCGGGCAATAGGGCGCACCGGGGCAGGCATCGGTAGTTAGAATGGGATCGCCTGTGCGGGTGACGAAATCGGGGGCGGGGATGGCCTGCGCCCCTTCCAGAAGGATCAGCCGCCAGGGGGTGACCCGCAAAGCGACGGCGCCGCTGTCGCGCAGCAGCGCGGCCAGCGCCTGCGCGGGCAGCTGGCCAAAAGCCGCGCCATAAAGCGGGCCAAGGGCTGTCTCACCGGGGGTCAACGGTTCACCAACCGGCACCGGTTCCGTGCCCTGCCAGATCGGGGGCAGGGATTCCGCTCGCACCAGCCGCGCCATGCGGCGGGTATCCGGGGCATATCGGTCGGCAAACCAGCGCGCCAGCTCGATCAGGCGGTCGATCGCCTCGCCCTCGGTCACTTCGCGCCCCGAGGCCATGCCGTCGGCGCGCAGGATCAGGCCGTTTGCGCTCTGTTCCAGCCGGATATCCGCCGAATCCGCGCTCAGCAGACGACCCGCCCCGGTGTCGATGGCAAAGCCGAATTTCGCCGGCAGCACAGGCAGTTCGCCCAGTCGCTCCGTCAACTCTCGCCCCAGCCGCTCGGTCAAGCCGCCGTCGCGGTAAAGCGGTGAGAACAGGATATTGCGCCGCACCTCGAGGCCCGGTTCGCGGTCCAACAGGTCAAGCGCAGCCAGTTCGGCCAAGAGCGGTTGATGATCCTTCTCGGCCACCCCACGCAGTTGCAGATTGGCACGGTTGGTCAGGTCGATGGTGCCATTGCCGACCCGGTCGGCCAGCGCGCAAAGACCCAGCGCCTGCGACGCGCTCAGCCGGGCGAGGCGCGGGCGCACCCGCACCACCAGCCCGTCGCCCGACATCATCGGGCGATGCGCGCCGGGGCACCAGCCCTGGACGATGGGCGCGCTCATGCCAGCCCCTCCAGATCGGCCCGGATCGAGTTGCGCCGGGTCTGCCACAGCCCCGCCTCGTAAAGCGCGCGGAACCGGTCCAGCATGGCCTGATAGGCCTGCGGATTGGCCTCATGCAGGAAGGCCGCGACCTGCGCGTCGCCCAGCGTGGCATCGTGGTAGAGGTCAAAGAGATGCGGGGCCACGCTGTCGGCCAGATGCGCGAACGAGGCCATGTGGTCGAGCGTCGCCGCGATCTCGGCCGCACCCCGGAACCCGTGCCGCATCATGCCCGCGATCCAGCCGGGATGGGCGGCGCGGGCCCGCACCACGCGGGCGATTTCCTCGGGCAGGGTGCGCGCGCGCGGGGTGTCGGGGTTGGTGTTGTCGAGGTGATAGAGCTGCGCCTTGCCCCCTGTCACCCGCTTGGCGGCGGCAAAGCCTGCCTCGTGCGTGGCATAGTCGGCGGCCAGCAGCAGATCGGTCTCGGCCAGATCCTGCAAATGCACGAACCCGTCGGCCTTGGCGACGCGGTCGCGGATGCCATCGGCGTCGCGGGCGATGCTCTCACCTTCGAGCGCAAAGGAACTGGCGGCCAGCCAGGCCTCGCCCGCGCTCTGCCGGGCCTCGTCGGTATAGGTCTCGGGCAGGTGCCCCATGCCCAGCCCGTAGCTGCCCGGTGCCGGGCCATAGACGCGCGCCGCGGGCGCGTGCCCGGCATAGGGGTTCCAGTCGGGCGCCTCGTCACGCGCGCAAAGCGCGCGCACCGCCTGACCGAACAGCGCCGAAAGGGTCGGGAACACATCGCGGAACAGGCCCGAGACACGCAGCGTGACGTCCAGCCGGGGCCGGTCCAGATCGGTGATCGGCAGAACCTCGATCCCCGAAACCCTCTCGGACCCCTGATCCCAGACCGGTTTGACCCCCAACAGATGCAGCGCCATGGCGAATTCCTCGCCCGCCGTGCGCATGGTGGCCGAGCCCCAGAGATCGACAATCAGCCCCTTGGGGTAATCGCCCTCTTCCTGCAAATGCCGGCGCACCAGTTCTTCGGCCAGTTTCACGCCCTGGGTATAGGCCGCGCGCGTCGGGACCGAGCGGGGGTCGGTGGTATAAAGGTTGCGCCCGGTGGGCAGCACATCGGTCCGCCCACGGTAGGGCGAGCCCGACGGCCCCGCCGCGATCCGCTTGCCCGCCAACGCATCAATCAGCGCGCGCGCCTCGCCCTGTGCCGAAGGGGTGGGATCGAACGGGCCGGTCACCTCGGGCACACGCCCATAGACATGCAGCCCGTCGCCATACTGGCTTTCCTTCACGTCGCAGACAAAGCGGTCGATGCGGGTGATCGCCTCGGCGGTCGAGGTGGCGCGATCAAGGCCCAGATCATCCTCCAGCCCCAGCGCCTGCGCCTCGGCCCGGATATCGCCCTGCAAGCGGTCGCGGCGTTTGGGGTCCAGCCCGTCGGCATTGGAAAACTCGTCAAGCAGTGCCTCGAGTTGTACCATCCGGTCCGGCGTGCCGCTGACGCGCAGGGCCGGGGGGATATGGCCCAGCGTCACCGCGCCGATGCGGCGCTTGGCCTGCGCGGCCTCGCCCGGATCGTTGACGATAAAGGGGTAAATCACCGGCAGATCGCCGATCAGAACCTCGGGCCAGCATTGCCCCGACAGCGCCACCGCCTTGCCCGGCAGCCATTCCAGCGTGCCATGGGCGCCGATATGGATCAGGGCGTCGGCTCCCAGCGCCTGCCGCAGCCAGAGATAGAAGGCCACATAGCCGTGGCGCGGAGTGCGGGAGAGGTCGTGATAGTCGTCATCGCGCGCCTCGGGCGTGCCCCGTTCCGGTTGCAGGGCCACCAGCGCCTTGCCGCGCCGGATCGCGCGAAACTGCAAATTGCCTTGCGAAAATGCCGGATCACTCTCAGGGTCACCCCAAGCGCTTTGCAAATCCTGGCGCAATTGTGGCGGAATGCTGGCCAAAGCTTTGCGGTAATCAGCGATTGGCCACGAAATCGACACATTTTGCAGCTCTTCCGCAATCGGCTGCCCGGATGCGATGTCATACCCCTCATCCTGCAAATCGCACAGTATCGCCTCGACCGAGGCCAGCGCGTCCAAACCAACCGCATGGGCCATCTGCCAGTCCTTGCCGGGATAGGTGGACAGAACCAATGCAACCGAGCGCTCGGCAGCGGGTTTGGCCGCCAGCCGCAGCCAGCCCGACACCCGGTTTACCACCGCCTCGATCCGGTCGGGTTCTGGGCGGTGCGCGAAACGGGAATATTCCAGCGCCGGGTCGCGCTTGCCCGGCTCCTTGAACGAGATAAGCCCGGCGTCGATGCGCCCGTCGACCTCGGGCAGCACCACATGCATGGCCAGATCGGCGGGCGACAGCCCGCGCTCGGCCTCGGCCCAGGCCTTGCGGCGAGAGGTGGCCAGCGCCACCTGGAATACCGGTACGCCGGCGGCGTCGAGCGGCGAGGCGCCATTGGCGCCCTTGCCGGAAAACGAGGTGGCATTGACGATGGCCGCCGGGGCCAGCCCCGGCATCTGTCCGGCGATCCAATCGGCAGCGGCGGGCACCTTCAGCGAAGGCGCGAACATGCCCATCGCCTGAAATCCGCGCGCGCGAAAGGCCTGGATCAGCGCCGCGACCGAGGCCGTGTCGGCCGAAGTCAGATAGGCTCGGTAAAAGGTGACCAGTATGCGCGGGGCGTCGCCCTCGAACGCAGTCTCGGGCGCGATCACGCCGCGCTCGGGGCACCAGAACCCGCATTCGGGCAGCACCTTTGACCCGATCACCGGCCCGGCATAAAGCCCGGTCGCCAGCGCCATTTGCGCCAGCGCGGCCTGCGCCGCCACCTCGCCGCCGGTGTCGCAGAGATGTTGCAACCGCCGCAGGGTCGAGACGGGCAGGGTGGAATAGGCGTCAAGGCGCGTATCCTCGCGCCCGTCCGCCGGCAGAACCGCCAGCGCGAGCCCCTTCTCCTGCGCCAGCGCCAGCACCTGTTGCAGCCCATAGGCCCAATAAGGCACGCCGCCGATCAGCCGGATCAGGATGCCCTTGGCCCCTGACAGGGTATTCTCGACATAGGTATCGACGGATAGGGGATGTTTCAGCGCCGTCAGGTTGGCCAGGCGTAGGGTGGGCATTCTGCCCACCGCCCCGCCGCCGCGATGCCAGCCCGCCGCAAAAGCACCCAGGTCACTGTCCGAGAACGACAGCACCACCAGATCCGCCGGGCTCTGGCCCAGGTCGGTCGGGGTCTCGGTCTCTTCCAGCCCGTGGCTTTCGCGGAAAACGACATGCATGGCGCGCGCTTACTCCGCAGGCTCGGAAACGCCGGTCAGGATGGCACGGATCGCGGCCTCGTCGATGTCGTGATGCTCGGCGATCACCACCATGCGCGAGCGGCGCTCCTCGCCCGGCTGCCACGGGCGGTCATATTGGTGACGCACCCGCGCACCCACCGCCTGCACCAAGAGGCGCATGGGCTTGCCCGAAACGGCGGCATAGCCCTTGACGCGCAGGATGTTCAACTCGTTGGCCAGCCGCTCGATCCGCGCGACCAGTTCGGCCGGGTCGGATTGTTCGGGCAGTTCCACCACGATGCTTTCGAAATCGTCGTGCTCGTGGTCGTCATGGCCGTCATGATGGCTGGGACGAGCGTCCATGTCGTCCTCGGCGGCGGCGCCAAGGCCCAGGATGACGCGCACATCCACCGCGCCCTCGGCCACCTCGACCACCGGCAGCGGGCGGGGCGCCTCGGCGGCGATCACCTCGCGCGCGCGTGCCACGCCCTCGGGGCCGGCCAGATCGGGCTTGGTCAGCAGGATGATGTCGGCGCAGCTGATCTGATCCTCGAACACCTCGGACAGGGGCGTTTCATGGTCGATCGAGTCGTCGGCCAGCCGCTGGGCATCCACCGCCGCCACATTGGGCGCGAAGCGGCCCGCCGCAACCGCCTCGGCATCGGCCAGCGCGATGACGCCATCCACGGTGATCTTGGACCGGATATCGGGCCAGTCGAACGCCTTCAAGAGCGGCTTCGGTAGCGCCAGGCCCGAGGTTTCGATCAGGATGTGATCGGGGCGCGGCTCCAGCGCCATCAGCGCCTCGATGGTGGGGATGAAATCATCGGCCACGGTGCAGCAGATGCAGCCATTGGCCAGTTCCATGATGTTTTCCGCCGGGCATTCCGGGATGGCGCAGCTTTTCAGGATCTCGCCATCGACCCCCACATCGCCGAATTCGTTGACGACCACGGCCAGCCGCTTGCCTTGCGGGTTCTGCATCAGGTGGCGGATCAGCGTGGTCTTGCCCGAACCGAGAAAGCCGGTGATCACGGTAACGGGGAGTTTTTCAAGGGTGCTCATGGCTCAGGCTCCGATCGGGGGGATGCGCGCGGCGCAGTTCTTGCGGAAATGGACGGGACGCTCGCGCCAGGGGACAAGCCCGTCAGCGGTGGCGTGATATTTGGTGACGCCCTCGACGATGGTGGCCACGTCATCGGCCTCGTTGAGGTTCTCATAAACAAAGGTCCAGCGCGTCGGGCCGCCGCGCAACACGATCGAGCAACCCTGATCGCAATTGGACAGGCATTCGACCGGCCTCACGATGACCCCTTCGGGCAGCGCGGCGGCGCTCAGCGCGCGGTGGAGCAGCGCGCCAGGGCGCTGGGCATCGTCTTCGACCGGTAATCCACGGCGGCAGGTGGTACAGACCAACAGCTCGACCGGAGCGTGTTCGCTCATCTCTCTCATCCCCCCAGGGTCCAGTCATGGGGGACGGGGCATGCACGGGTCGGCCCTTCTGGCCCCAGACCCGTCACCGGAAACACCCCGTCCGGTTGCAGTTCGTGTGCTGGCAGGTCTCCCGGCTTGCGGATGTCAGGGTCTTGCCCTGTCGGGCGTCCCGCCTTCCCGGCCAATTGGCCAGTGGCTTGGGCACCCTCTCCGGTCACGGTCGCGGGGGCGGCTGCGCTTGACGGCTGCCCGGGACCAGTTCCCGGAACCGCTGGCGCATTCCCTTTTCATCCGGTTTCCCGGACACCAACAGGGCGGACATGCGGCATGGGCAGGGGCCTTGTCAAGCGCGCTTGGCGGTGCGTCTGAGGGGGCAGGGGAAAAGCGACCTCTGACGTTCAGCCAGCGGCATCCGCCGCCAGCCGCGCACGCAGCCAGTCGAGGTAGAGCTGCGCCGGGGCACCGGGCGGGGCGGCACGTTCGGGGCGGACCAGATAATGCGCCTGCGAAAAGGGAATCGGAGGTCCCGCCAGCCGCAGTGGTGCGCCCTGGGCGATGGCGCCCTGGGCAAAGCGCGTCAGCACGATCGCCAGCCCGGCCCCCGCCATCACCAGTTGCAGCGCCGCGACGGTGGTATCGACCGAATAAAGGCTGCCGCCGGTTGGAGCGGACAGGTCCTGCGCCGCGAACCAGCGTGGCCAGTTGTCCTCGTATCCCAGGATGTGGATCAGCTGATGCGCCTGAAGCGCCGACGGTGGCTGCACCGGTTCTCCGGCCCGCGCAACCGGCACGATGGTCTCATCGCAGAGCTTTTCGGTCACCAACCCTGCCCAATCGCCACGCCCCAGCCTGATGTCCACATCCACGCTGCCCACCGCCGGGCCGTCATCCCAGATGTTCGAGACCAGTCGCACGGGAATACCGGGATGGTCGGCGGCAAAATCCGGCAGGATGGCGGCGAGCCAGTAGGCGGCCGAGGAAATCGGCGCACGCAGCCGCAGGATGCCGCGCCGGGCCGGACCGAATAGGCTAGAGGTCGACAGCGCCACATCCGCCAGCGCCTGCCGCACCGACAGCGCATAGCTGCGCCCCAACTCGGTCAACCCCAGCCGCCGGGCCGCACGGGTAAAAAGGGGCTCTCCCAACTCGGCTTCTAGCGAGCGGATATGCAGGGATACGGCGGTCTGGGTCAGCCCCAGTTCGCGCGCGGCTTCGGTGAAGTTCAGATGACGGGCGGCGGCCTCGAACGTCCGCAGCCAGACCGGGTTGGGCAGGCGGGCCATCTCAGAAAAGATCCGGGCCGAGGACCGGGGCGGGGCCCAGAAAATTCAAATTTTCTGGGACAAAATTTCCGTGGAAATTTTGTCGGTTGCGCGGGTTCGACATGTATCACAAAAAAATCATGGCATTTTGACATTCTTTATTCGTTTCTCTTGGTTAAATCCAGCTTTCATACTGCGCGCGAACCATGACCCCGGCAGGACCGGCAAGGGAGGACGCAATGAAAGTAGGCTTTATCGGACTGGGCAATGTGGGTGGCAAGCTCTCGGGCTCGCTGCTGCGCAATGGCATCGATTTGACGGTGCATGATCTCAACCCCGATCTGGTGGCGGGTTTCGTCTCGCGCGGCGCCAAGGCGGCCGAAGGGCCGGCGCAGATGATGCGCGATTGCGACGCGGTGATCACCTGTCTGCCTTCGCCCGCCGCCAGCGCCGCGGTGATGGCGGAGATGCTGCCCGAGGTCGGACCCGGCAAGATCTGGATGGAAATGTCCACCACCGACGAGGCCGAGGTCAAACGACTGGGCGAACAGGTGATCGCGCGCGGCGGTGCCGCTGTCGACTGCCCGGTTTCGGGTGGCTGTCACCGGGCCGATACCGGCAATATCTCGATTTTCGCGGGCTGCGACCGGGCCACGTTCGAGCGCATCCTGCCCTTCCTGACCGTGATGGGGCGGCGTATCCTGCATACTGGCCCGCTGGGCAGCGCCTCGGTTCTGAAGGTGATGACCAACTATCTGGCCACCGCAAACCTGCTGACCTGCTGCGAGGCGCTGGTGACGATGAAGGCCGCCGGCATGGATCTGAACACCACCTACGAGGCAATCAAGATCAGTTCGGGCACCTCTTTTGTGCACGAGACCGAAAGCCAGGTGATCCTGAATGGCAGCCGCGACATCAACTTCACAATGGACTTGGTGAAAAAGGATATCGGCCTGTTCCAGTCGATAGCCGACCGCACCGGCGTGCCGCTGGAGATCTCGCCGCTGATGATCAGCATCTTCGAGGACGGGATCGCCCGCTATGGCATGCGGGCCCAGTCCGACGACATCATCCGCCGCCTGGAAGAGGCGACCGGGCTTGACATCACCGCGCCGGGCTTTCCGCCCGAGATGGTGGATGACGAACCCGAAGAGCCCGGTTACGAGGTGGTTCCGCAGGGGCTCGTGCGCGCGTCAGGCTAGGCGCGACAGCCCGCCGCGCAGTGGCCGCTTTTGGTTCGGCTATCCTGCGCGGCAGGAGGTGATGCATGGACATGTTGCAATTGCTGACCGACCTGCATCTGGAGGCAGAGCGGCAGGGGCCAGGTGATGTCGACCATACTCGTCTGGCCCTGCGCTTGGCCGGGCTGGCCGGGCGCACGGGTCTGGACATCGCCGATATTGGTTGTGGCACAGGTGCTGCCAGCTTGGTGTTGGCCGAAGAACTGGATGCGCGGATCACTGCGGTGGATCTGCTGCCTGCCTTTCTGGCCGAGCTAGATCGGCGCGCTGCTCGCGCAGGCCTGATGGACCGCATCGACACGCTTGCCGCGTCGATGGAGGAGCTGCCCTTTGCCAATGCGTCGTTGGATGTGATCTGGTCCGAGGGGGCGATCTACAACGTCGGGTTCGAGGCTGGGTTGCTTGCCTGGCGGCGCTTCTTGCGCCCGGGCGGCATTCTGGCGGTGTCGGAACTGACCTGGCTGACCAACGACCGTCCCGCCGATCTGAGTGCGCATTGGGCGCGGGAATATCCGCAGGTTGCCACCGCTGGCGAGAAAATAGCGCAGATCGAGGCAGCGGGATACGGGTTGCGAGGCTATTTTCCGCTTCCGCCCGCCTGTTGGCTCGCGGCCTATTACGAGCCTATGGAGGCGCGGTTTGCCGGTTTTCTGAAGCGGCACGCAGACTCGGCCGAAGCAAAAGAGATCGTTGCAGCCGAACGCGCAGAGATCGTGCTCTATCGCGCGCATTCGGCGCATGTCAGCTATGGTTTCTATATCGCGCAGAAACTGCCCTGAGCGGCAGGCGGCGCGTCGCGCCGCCCCCTGTCCCGATCAGATCTGTTCCACCTTGACGCTGTCGCTTAGCACAAAGGCCAGATAGCCCTTGATCCGCTCCATCGCTGGCAGCGGGTCCTCATAGGTCCAGACCGCGTCCTTGGTCACAGACGAGCGGTTGACGATGGAGTAATAGCTGGCGTCGCCCTTGTGCGGGCAATGGGTGGTCTTGTCGCTGCGGTCCAGGAAGGCCATGGCGATATCGGCGCGCGGGAAATAGATCACCGGAGGCAGTTCGCCCTCGCTCAGTTCCAGCGCGTTGCTGCTTTCGCCCAGGATGGCACCGCCCGACCGGACGCTCCATTTGCCCGGCGCCTTGCGGATGGTGATGTGATCGCTCATGTTCCGTTTCCTTCCCCGTATCTCGTATCTCGTATTCTTCGGTCCGGCGGCGAGTGTTGCCCCGCCGGTGTAACAGCCGCGTGTCAAAGCGGCGCGGTTGCGGCATCCAACCACATCCGCGTCTCGGCGCCCAGACGTGGACCGATCTTTGCCGCGACGTCGGCATGATAGGCGTTCAGCCAATCGCGTTCCTCAACCGTCAGCATCTCCGCGACGATCAGCCGCCGATCAATCGGGACATAGGTCAGAGTGCGCCAATCCAACATGGCGCGCTCTGCGTCGCCACCGGGCAGGGGGGCGGCCTCTTGCACCACCACCAGGTTCTCGATGCGGATGCCGAATGCGCCCTCGCGATAGTATCCCGGCTCGTTCGACAGGATCATGCCCGGTTCCAGCGGCACGTGGCTGACCCGCGCCAGCCGCTGCGGTCCCTCATGCACGCTCAGATACGCACCGACGCCGTGCCCGACCCCGTGGTTGAAATCCTGCCCCGCCAGCCACAGCGGCAGGCGCGCCACGCATTCGATATCGCGCCCCGCCAGCCCCACGGGCCAGCGCAGCATGGACATGGCGATCATGCCTTTCAGGACCCGCGTGAAACAGGCTTTCTCCTCGTCCCCCACGGTGCCGATGGCGATGGTGCGGGTGATGTCGGTGGTCCCGTCCAGATACTGGCCGCCGCTGTCCAGCACCAGAAGATGCCCGTCCTCCAGACGGCTGTTGGTCTCCTCGGTCACTCGGTAATGCATGATCGCACCATTGGGCCCGGTGCCCGCGATGGTCTCAAAGCTGATATCCTGTAAGCCGTTATCGCGGCGGCGACAGGTCTCCAACTGGCGAACCACCTGCGTTTCGGTCAGGCTGCCGGGCTCTTGCCCATCCAGCCAGGCCAGCAGTTCCACCATCGCGGCGCCGTCGCGCAGATGTGCCTCGGCAGCACCCGCGATCTCGGCGGCGTTCTTGCGGGCCTTGGGCAGAGCGCAGGGGTCACCCCCCTTGGTCAGCTGGTGTCCCAGCCGATCTGCGACAATCTGCGGTACCGTGGTCAGGTCCACCCGCACCGGACCTGCCAGTGCCTCTACCGCATCGAGGAACGCATCCGGTTCGTGCTGCGTCACCAACGGCCCCAGATGCTCCTCCAGACCGGTCAGCTTGGCTGCTGCCATGAACAGGTCGACCCGACCATCGTCATGCAGGATGGCAAAACCATGTGCCACCGGGTTGCGCGGAATATCCGCGCCGCGAATGTTCAACAGCCACATGATCGAATCCGGCAGGGTGATCACCGCCGCCTTTTGGCCGGCGTTGCGCAGGTCCTCGGCCAGTCGCGCCGCCTTGTCGACGGCGGTTTCACCCGCGAATTCCAGCGGATGCACCTTGACCGGTTCCATCGGAGGGCAGGGCTGATCCGGCCAGATCCGATCCACCAGGTTGTCGCAGCGCACCAGTTCGATCCCGCTGCCCTTCAACTCGCTCACCGCGGTGCGGATCTGACCGGCTGCATGCAGCCAGGGATCGAAGCCCACACGCCCGCCCTGCGGCAACTGCTTCTTGAGCCAGTCGGTCAGGCTCACATCGGGCCAGGGAACGGGTGTGAAGACATCAGCCACCTGCGCCTTGACCTGAGTGCGATAGCGCCCGTCGATGAACACGCCCGCCGCATCCTTGAGCGCGGCGCAGAACCCGGCCGAGCCGGTAAAGCCGGTGAGCCAGGCCAGACGCTCGTCATGGGCGGCGACATATTCGCCCTGATGCGCATCCGCGCGCGGCACCAGGAACCCGCTCAGACCTTCGGCCTCGATCTCGGCGCGCAGGCGCTCCAGCCGCGGTGGCCCCTGTTCCGGGCGGGCGGTCACCTCGAAGCTCTGGTACATGCTGCGCCTCCGTGTCGTTGTTGCCGCGAAAGGTGCGGCGTGGAACCGGAAATGTCCAGCACCTCCGCGACGCTCTTGTGATGCGCGCGACTTGGCCTATCATGCCGGCATGATCCGTTTGCCTGCCCTGATTGTCCTTGCCAGCCTTGCCCTGCCGCTTGCCGCGCAGGAGGAAAAGCGGCCCACACCCGAGATCGCCCGTCGCAATGCCGCCGACGCGATCGGAAAGAAGCTCGCAGATCCGGCAAATCCCGGACAAGCGCGGGTCTCGCGGCTTGTCAAGCAAGGTGAAACGATCAAGCTGTGCGCCACGTCGGATGCCCGCAATGCCCGCGGCACCTATATCGGTCGCGACTATTGGGAGGTCACGCTCAGCGCGGATGGCGAGACCGTATTGAGGACCCGGAACGTTACCGGCCTGTTGTCTCACTGTTACGGCGCGGATTACAAACCCTTCAGGGAAATGCTGGGCGAGTGATCCCCTATTCGGGCAACCGCTCACGCTCACCCAGGAAGTTCAACAAGGTCGATTGATATTCGTTCCAGACCGTGTTGCCCGGTATCGGGATATGATTGGCGGTTTCCAGCACCATCAGTTCGGCCCCTGGAATTCCGGCCGCCAGTTTCTGTGCCTCGGACAGCGGATGCACATTGTCATGCCGGGCATGGATGATCAGGGTCGGGCATCGCACCTGCGGCAACAGCGGCAACAAAGAGACATCGTGGATCGCCGCCCGCACCTTCAGCATGGTTTCTCGCGACGAGGCATTGATCATGTTGCGCGCCATGTCGTGGATCGCCTCCAGCGGACCTTCGGGAAAATAGCTCAGCATCATCGCCGAGACGAAACTGATCTCCTGCGCGGTCCAGCCCTCGGTAACCAGCGATTGCATCACGTCGGATTTCAGCTCAGGGTTTCGCCGCCCGCGCCCCTCGGCATAGCCTCCGACAATGGCCAGCCTGCTGACCCGCTCGGGGTACTTGACCGCAAAGCGCAGCACCGACAGAACACCGCCGGATTCGCTGTACAGCGCGAACCGCTCGAACCCCGCCGCATCCGCTGCCAGCTTCAGGTTCTCGGCCAGGCTATCGAACGAGAATTCCTCCAGAGCCCGGTCCGACCGCCCGAACCCGATCGGATCGAAGCGCAGCAGGCTGTGGCGCTCCGAGATCGCATCGAACATCGCCCGTTCCGAGGGCGTGTTCCACTCAGCCTCCAGATCGGTCGTGTTGTAGCCGCCGCGCACCACCGGCGGGCCAGCCCCGGTGACCGTATAGGCCAGCGATTTCCCCTCCGCCGTGCGCGTATAACGGATGCGCTGGACCGTGGGGGCAGGCCGGGGCGAGACAGCTGAGGGGGTGTCCGCCGCCACCTCGGCCACGAATTTCAACCCCCGACGGGTGACCGTCTGAATGATGCGCTGCGCCTTGCCGTCATCACCCACCGCCTTGCGCGCGGCCGCGATACGGGCGCTGATCGCGCTCTCTGACACGATCCGCCCGTCCCAGACCTCGGCCAGGATCTCGTCTCGGGTCACCACACGACCGGGATTGCGCGCCAACAGGTGCAAGAGGTCAAAGACCTGCGGTTCAACGGCAATCTCTTCGGCGTCCCTAACAAGCGTCAACTCGTCGGTATCCAGCAGGCAGTTGGCGAAAGCATAGCGCATGGCGGTCTAGCCCACCCCCGCCGCAAGGAACCGGGTCAGCGTTTCCAGGTAGGTGTCATAGGCCGCATTGCCCTGCCAGGGAATGTGATTGGCGCACTCGAGCACCACCATTTCCGCATCCGCGATGCCAGCGGCCAGCTTGCGGGCCTCGGACAGCGGATGAACCGCATCGTGGCGGGAATGCAGGATCAGCGTCGGGCAAGTGATCCGTGGCAGGAACTCCAGACTTGAATGATGATTGATCACGTCGCGGTGGCGCAAGTCATGTTCCCTGGTCGCCGCGTCCAGCATCATCCGGGCATAGGCCCGGACGGAGTCCAGTGGCCCTTCGGGCTGATATGCCAGCAGGAAGGCTTCGAAAAAGGTGCTATCCGACCGCGACCGCGCGGTTTGCAACATGGCTTGCAAGGGTTCGGCCTCCTTGCCATCCGCATTGTCGCGCACCGCGCGCCCTTCGGCATAGGCGCCCATCATGGCCAGACGAGTTACGCGTTCAGGGTGATGCGCTGCAATGTAAAGGCCCTGAGAACAACCACCGGATTGGGAATAGAGCGCAAACCGGTCGAGCCCCAGCGCGTCGGCAAGACACAGAACATCTTCGGCCTGCTCATCAATGGTGGAACGATCGGACCGGGGGTCGGATTGTCCCGAACCAATGGCGTCGAACCGGATCAGCGAGTTCTGGCGTGACAAGGCTTCGAAGCGGTGACGTTCGAAAGGCAGCCGCCACTCAGCTGCAATATCCGAACGTGTTTGGCCGAGCAGGATCACAGGAGGGCCGGCACCCGAAACCGAATAGGCCATGGAATGTCCGGTGGGCAGGATGATGTAACGAATGCGTGGCTCGTCTGTTCTGTCCCCGGTCGCCACGGGGGCGGTGTCGTCGGTTCGTTCCGTGACCTCGGTCACCATCTGCAACCCGCGCCGGGCGATTGTACGGATGACCCGCTGTGCCTTGCCGTCGTCGCCTACGGCCTTGCGCGCGGCCGCGATGCGGGCGCTGATGGCGCTCTCCGAGACGATGCGCCCGTTCCAGACCTCGGCCAGGATTTCGTCACGGGTTACCAGCTGCCCGGCATTGCGTGCCAGCAGGTGCAGCAGGTCGAATACCTGCGGCTCGACGGCAACCGGCGCATCGCCCCGCATCAAGACATGCCGCCCGGTATCCAGAACGCAATCGCAAAACACATAGCGCATGATGAATTAACACCCCGCTTTAGGTGTTTCGGCAAGCCCCAAGCAAAAAATAAGGATTCAGGCAGGGGTTTCCCAAGGCTGTCTGAAAGCGCTGCGTGCCCGACGCTGCCATGCTGGGAACACAACAAGGAGACCTGACATGATCCTGCATACCGATACCGCGCTTCTCACCCATCGCCCCGTCCACCTGCAACTGCCGAGTGAGGAAGAAAGGATGGCCGCCCGATATGTGACACCGCGCCGGACTGCGAGAGCTTGGCTGGCAGGGCGGATCGCCCGACTGTTCGCCTTTCGGCGACTTGTCAGCCTGTCTTGACGGGCTGAGCGGGGAGACGAGACCTGCGCTTCTTTCTGGTCGCAAATACTCCCGCCGGAGGCGCCTGCAAGAGCGGTAGGCGCCGACGATCGCGGTCAGCTGGCGCGTTTCATGCCCATCACCCGTGCGCGGGCGCGCGGGTCGCTGTCAAAGAGCGCCGCCAGCTGCTCGGTCATGGCACCCGCCAGCTGCTCGACATCTGTGATCGTCACCGCGCGCTGGTAATAGCGGGTCACGTCATGGCCGATGCCGATGGCCAGCAATTCCACCTGCTTGCGCTTTTCCACCATGGCGATCACGTCGCGCAGGTGTTTTTCCAGGTAATTGGCCGGGTTCACGCTGAGGGTGGAATCGTCCACCGGCGCACCGTCCGAGATCACCATCAGGATCTTGCGCTGTTCGCGGCGGCCCAGCATCCGGCGATGCGCCCATTCCAACGCCTCGCCGTCGATGTTTTCCTTCAAGAGGCCCTCTTTCATCATCAGGCCCAGGTTCTGCCTTGTGCGCCGCATCGGCGCGTCGGCGGCCTTGTAGATGATGTGGCGCAGGTCGTTCAGGCGGCCGGGCTGCTGCGGGCGACCCTCGTTCAACCAGGCCTCGCGCGCCAGTCCGCCCTTCCAGGCGCGGGTGGTAAAGCCCAGGATCTCGACCTTGACGTTGCAGCGTTCCAGCGTGCGCGCCAGCACATCGGCGCAGATCGCCGCGATCGAGATCGGGCGGCCCCGCATAGAGCCTGAGTTATCCAGCAGCAACGTCACCACCGTGTCGCGGAACTCGGTATCCTTCTCCACCTTGAAGCTGAGCGGCGTGGTCGGGTTGGCCACAACCCGCGCCAGACGGCCGGCGTCCAGAATGCCTTCTTCGCGGTCGAACTCCCAGCTGCGGTTCTGCTGCGCCTGAAGGCGGCGTTGCAGCTTGTTGGCAAGGCGGCTCACCGCGCCTTTCAGCGGCTCGAGCTGCTGATCGAGATAGGCGCGCAGCCGCTCCAGCTCTGCGGGTTCAGCCAGCTCCTCGGCGGCGATCTCCTCGTCATGGGTATCCAGATAGACCTTGTAGTTCGGATCGGCCTCCGAGGCGGGCGGTGGCGGCGGCGGCTCCAGCGGCGCCTCGCCATCTGGCATCTCGGTTTCTTCGGCCAGTTCCTCGTCGGCCAGTTCGTCCATCGAGACCTGGGCCTGGCTTTCGTCCTGCTGCTGTTCCTGGCTCTGCTCGGGATCGGCGTCGGCGTCCTGATCGTCCTGATCATCCTGGCCGGTGCTGTCGGGATCGGGCTGCTCGTCGGCGTCGTCCTCGGCCTGATCCTCCTGATCCTCGTCCATCTCGTCCGGGTCATCGCCCAGCTGGTCGCCATAGCCGAGGTCCTTGATCACCTGGCGGGCGAACTTGGCGAATTCGGCCTGATTGGACAGGATATCGTTCAGGTTCTCGAGCGTGCCGCCGGCCTGTTCCTCGATAAAGCCGCGCCACAGGTTCATCACATTGGCGGCCGCCGCGGGCAGGTCGCGCCCGGTGGCCAGATGCCGCACCAGATAGCCCGCCGCCACTGGCAGCGGCGCTTCCGAGGGCTGCTTGCACTGGTCATAGCCGCGCCGCAGCGCCTCATGCGTGATCTTCACGTCGATATTGGACGCGGTGCCGGGCATGTCGCGGGCGCCCATCGCCTCGCAACGGGCGGTTTCCATCGCCTCGTAGAGGTCGCGCGCCATGTCGCCCGGAGGAGCATAGCGGCTGTGGGTGGCGTCGTCGTGATAGCGCCGATAGAGCGCCAGCGCATCCGCCGTGCCCCGCGCAAGCAGCACCTCGTCGCGGGTCATCCGGCGGCTGACCTGGGGCAGGCGCATCGCATCGCCGCTGACGCCCGAGGGATCGACCGTATAGCTGACCGACAGATCCGGGTCGTCGGCCATCACCTTGGTCGCCTCGGCCAGCGCCTTCTTGAACGGATCGGCGGGGTTGTCGGTCGGTTTGCTCATGTCACTTCGGTCCTGCAAACAGGCGGTCGCGGCCCATGGTGGGCCGCGAGGCGGATATGGCGGCCGCCCGGATCACCCCAGGCTCGTGCTGGCCGCGCTTTCGGGCAGTTCCTCGTCGAAACAGCGCTGATAGAACTCGGCCACCGTCTGGCGCTCCAACTCGTCGCATTTGTTGAGGAAGGTCAGCCGGAAGGCATAGCCCACATCGCGGAAGATCTCGGCGTTCTGCGCCCAGTTGATCACGGTCCGGGGCGACATCACGGTCGAGAGATCCCCGTTCATGAACGCAGTCCGGGTCAGGTCGGCCACGGTCACCATCTGGCTGACCTGCTTGCGGCCCTTCTCGGTGTTGTAATGCGGCGCCTTGCTGAGCACGATCATCGTCTCGGCGTCATGGCTGAGATAGTTCAGCGTCGCCACCAGCGACCAGCGGTCCATCTGGGCCTGGTTGATCTGCTGAGTGCCGTGATAGAGGCCGGTCGTGTCGCCCAGACCCACCGTGTTGGCGGTGGCGAACAGACGGAAACAGGGGTTGGGCGTGATGATCTCGTTCTGGTCCAGCAGGGTCAGCTTGCCGTCATGTTCCAGCACCCGCTGGATCACGAACATCACATCGGCGCGCCCCGCGTCATATTCGTCGAACACGATGGCAACGGGGTTGCGCAGCGCCCAGGGCAGGATGCCCTCGTGGAACTCGGTCACCTGTTTGCCGTCGCGCAGCTTGATGGCGTCCTTGCCGATCAGGTCGATCCGGCTGATATGGCTGTCGAGGTTGACGCGCACGCAGGGCCAGTTCAGCCGCGCGGCGACCTGTTCGATATGGGTCGATTTGCCGGTGCCGTGATAGCCCTGCACCATGACGCGGCGGTTGTGGCTGAAGCCCGCCAGAATGGCCAGCGTGGTATCGGGATCGAACTTGTAGGTCTGATCGATCTCGGGCACCCGGTCGCTGCGCTCGGCAAAGCCCTTGACCACCATCGGCGTGTCGATGCCAAAGACTTCGCGGACGGAAATCTCCTCGGTGGGTTTTGCGTTCATCGGGATCGTTCCGTCAGCCATACCAATCGTCCTTATCGCCTTGCCGCGCCTCGTCAGGGCGGGCCAATCTTGTCGGGGTGCACCATATCGCCCCCAGCCGCAAGGAAAAGGCGAAAAGCGCCGGGTGGGCGCTTTTTGCCGTCACGATATCGGGGGTACCAGTCGAGCAGTGCCGCGCGCGTCCGAATGAGCCCTATCGTCGGATTGTCACGGCCGTATCACGCCCCCAACGCGCGGACAGGTGCTGATGGGGGAGGTCGGCGCCGGAGCTGGCGCCTATTTGAAGTTCCGGCTGTCCTTGATCTGGTCCCAGGCCCAGACCACCTCTTGCAACTGCTCTTCCTGGCTGCGGTCGCCGCCGTTCATGTCGGGGTGCAGCACCTTGATGAGCTTCTTGTAGGCCGCGCGCACCTCGGCCTTGGTCCAGCTGTCCTTGGCTTCGAGAATCTCGATGGCGCGGCGCTCGGTCGGCGGCAGGCGGCGGCCGGTATTGACGCGGCCCGGATTCTGGGTGGCGTTGGTCCCCAGAACCTGATGCGGGTCTTCGATGCCCAGCCGTGCCCAGGCACGGGCCTCGGGGTCGGTCATCGGCCGCGTCTTGCGCTCCCAGACCTTGTCCTTGGACATTTGCGCGTTCATCTCGGCCTCGGTGGTGCCGTCGAAGAAGTTCCATTTCTGGTTATATTCGCGCACATGCTGTTGGCAGAACCAGAAATAGTCGTCCAGCACATCGGGGGCCTTGGGCGCGCGGAACTTGCCCGCCTCGGTGCAGCCCTCGTGCTCGCAGACCCGGACCGAGGTTTCGGACGCGCCCGACATGCCCCGCCGCCCGCGCGGGTTCTTTTTCTTGGCGGAAGAGACGGACATATCGAATCCGAACGGATCTGATTTGCTCATGACGGGCCCTTTCGGTTGCGGCTTCTCGACTCGGAGGCAGGAGTTTAGTCTAAGTGACGCCAGATAGAAGAGGGCGGCGGCAAGAAAATCGCGGCCGCGCGGAAAAGAGCGCAGATTGCGCGGGAACGTGAGGGCAGACGGGCATGACGATCGCAGAGGAAATGCGCATGAGGTTGCAGGCGGCATTTGCGCCGACCGAGTTGGAGGTGGTCGACGACAGCGAGAGCCACCGCGGTCACGCCGGGTTTCGCGAGGGCGGGCAGAGCCATTTCAATATCCGCATCCGTGCTGCTGCCTTTGCCGGGCAAAGCCGGGTGGCGCGGCACCGCGCGGTGCATCAGGCGCTGGGCGATATCGTGCCGCGCATCCATGCGCTGGCACTGGATATCGGCACCTAGTCCTTGTCGGCCTTGACCTCGGGTTCTGTGCTGGCGGCGTCCGTGGCCTTGGCACCATGCATCGGTGGATCGTTGACCGGGGCTGCGATGGGCGCGGGCGCGCGGCGATCTGCCTCGGACGGGCCGGGTACGGGCCGGGCCAGCGGCGCGCTGTCGGCGCTGAGGGGCGCAGTCGCCTCGGCCACGGGCTCTGCCGCGGCCTCGGCCTCGGGCAATACTTCGGGACCTGCGGGCAGGGGGCGGCGGAACACCAGCAGGTTGCGCCAGTTGGTGGTCGAGCCGGTCAGGCCCGAGCGTTCCTCGCTGGGCAGCAGTTCGGCGCGCTGATATTCCCAGCCCTCGGCGGCCAGCTGGTTCAGCGCCTGCTCCACCGACAGCGCGAACCGCGCCGGCGCGGTTTTGACGCCCTTGGCCTTGATGCCCTTCTCCGGGGCGGGGACAACCTTGTATTCGTAGCGGATCATGCTCAGAGCCTCTTTGGATCGCGCGCAGACTACTCCAGGCAGATGCAAAAAGGCCAGAGGCGGCGACAGGCAGAGCGATGTCCCGCCGGCCCCCACCTGGGACGGCTCAAAGGCGACATTGGACGCGCTTTGATCCGTGTTCCCGAGCGTGAGCGCTCCATTGCCAATGATGCCGGAACGCGGTTCGCTGCGCGCGCCGTCAGCTTCCTCTTTCTGATCTGTCAGTCAGACAGTTTCTTGCTGACCAAATCGTTGACCGCCTTGGGATTGGCCTTGCCGCCGGTGGCCTTCATCACCTGACCGACGAACCAGCCAGCCAGTTTCGGGTTCACCTTGGCCTTTTCCACCTGCGCCGGGTTGGCGGCGATGATCTCGTCCAGCGCGGCCTCGATGGCGCCGGTGTCGGTGACCTGTTTCATGCCGCGCGCCTCGACGATCTCGGCCGGGTCGCCGCCTTCGGTATAGACGATCTCGAACAGGTCCTTGGCGATCTTGCCCGAGATTGCGTCGGATGCGATCAGGTCGATGATGCCGCCCAGCTGGCCTGGGCTGACCGGGCTGTCGGTGATGTCGTGGTCCTCTTTCTTCAGCCGTCCGAACAGCTCGTTGATGACCCAGTTGGCCGCCAGCTTGCCGTTGCGGCCCTTGGCCACTTCCTCGAAATAAGAGGCCGATTCCACCTCGGCGGTCAGCACCGAGGCGTCATAGTCGGTCAGGCCGAAATCCTTGATGAAACGCGCCTTTTTGTCGTCCGGCAGTTCGGGCAGGTTGGCTGCGATATCATCGACCCAGGCCTGCTCGATTTCCAACGGCAACAGGTCGGGATCGGGGAAGTAGCGGTAATCATGCGCCTCTTCCTTGGACCGCATCGAACGGGTCTCGTTCTTGTCCGGGTCATAGAGCCGGGTTTCCTGATCCACCTTGCCGCCCGCCTCGACAATGGCGATCTGGCGGCGCGCCTCGTATTCGATGGCCGCCTGGATGAACCGCATCGAGTTCATGTTCTTGATCTCGCAACGCGTGCCCAGATGTGAAAAGTCCTGTGTTTCCTGATACTTCTCATAGGCGCCCGGACGGCAGATCGACACGTTCACGTCAGCCCGCAGGTTGCCGTTCTGCATGTTGCCGTCGCAGGTGCCCAGATAGCGCAGGATCTGGCGCAGCTTGGCGATATAGGCGGCGGCCTCTTCGGGGCCGCGGATATCGGGGCGGCTGACGATCTCCATCAGGCAGACGCCGGTCCGGTTCAGGTCGACAAAGGACATGTTCGGGTCCATGTCATGGATCGACTTGCCCGCGTCCTGCTCCATGTGGATACGTTCGATCCGGACCCGGCGCGCCGTACCGTCGCCCATCTCGACCAGCACTTCGCCTTCGCCCACAATGGGATGATAAAGCTGGGAAATCTGGTATCCCTGCGGCAGGTCTGGGTAGAAATAGTTCTTGCGGTCAAAGGCCGATTTCAGGTTGATCTCGGCCTTCAGCCCCAGCCCGGTGCGCACCGCCTGTTCGACGCAGAACTCGTTGATGACAGGCAGCATGCCCGGCATCGCCGCATCCACGAAAGAGACGTTGGAATTGGGCTCGGCGCCAAAGGCGGTCGAGGCGCCCGAGAACAGTTTCGCCTGCGACGCGACCTGAGCGTGCACCTCCATGCCGATCACCAGTTCCCAGTCGTGCTTGGCACCGGCGATGGTCTTGGGTTTGGGGGTCTCGAAGGTCAGGTCCAGCATGGGTGTGCCTCTTGTCCGCTTGGTTCAAACCGCCTTCTAGGCGCGTGCGCGGCGTTGGGCAAGGGGGCACGGGGAAAGGGGCTTGATCTCAACCATGGTTGAGGCGGCAGGTTGGGACGAATCCAGAAGGGAGGCACGGAAATGAGGCTGTTTGTGACTGGGGCCAGCGGGTTGGTCGGCGGGGCGGTCCTGCGCGCGGGCGTCGCGGCAGGGTATCAGATGACCGGGCTGGCCCGGTCAGACCAAGCGGCCGCGCAGGTCGAGGGTGACGGAGGGCAGGTCTGTCGCGGCGATCTGCGTCAACCCGAGGTCTGGGCGGCAGAGGCGGCGGCGGCGGATGCCATCATCCATGCCGCGGCCACATTCGGCCCGGATATGGGCGACGTCGACCGCGCCGCGATGGAGGCACTGGTGACGGCAGCGCGCCGGGCCGGGGACCATCCGCGCCTGATTTATACGGGCGGCATATGGCTTTACGGCGATACCGGCGGGCAGGTCAGGGATGAAACCGCGCCCTTTGACCCTGCCACGCCCTGGGGCTGGATGCTTGATACCGTGGCGATGCTCAAGGCCAGCAATGCCGTCGATCTGGCGGTGCTGCATCCCGGCGCGGTCTATGATAGCAACGCGGGTGGCATGCTGGCGCGGTTCCTCGCACCCGAGGTCGAGATATTGGGCGATCCGGCGATCCGCTGGCCACTGGTCCATGCCGCGGATCTGGCACAGGCCTATCTGCTGCTGGCGGGGCTGCCGGGGCAGGGCGGAGATTTCCTCGCCACCGCCGAACCGGGCCGCCCGGTGGGCGAGATCGCGCGCGCCGTCGCCGGGCCCGATGCGTCCATCAGGGTGCTGGACCGGGCCGAGGCCTTGGCGCGCTACGGCGACAGCGCCTTGGGGCCGATGCTGGATCAAAGACTGGCCGCCCCGCGCCTGACCGCGCTGGGCTGGCGTCCCCGGTTCGACGATGTCACCCGAAGCGGGGAACCTCAGGCGCCATGCAACTGAGGCCCCTCGGGAGTGAAAACGACCCGGTTGCCGTCGCGGATCTCGTCACGAAACAGGTTGGCTATGACCTGAAGGGCATCCGCCCGACCGCGCGCGGCGAACCGGCTGGGTGAACTGACGCGCATGTTGTTATCGAAGCCATCGGCGGCATGCGCCCAGATCATCGGATGCACTTCGGTCAGGTGGTCGCGGATCAGCCAATCGGCGGCATCGCAGATGCGCATGCGGTTCAGATCCGCCTCTTCATGCAGTCCGAGATTGCTGCGCAGGGTCACCGCGCAATAAGATGCCAGCAGGTTGATCGTCTCTTGCTCGGGGCGGGCGCCCACGATATCGCGCAGCCCGTCTATAAAGAAATCGACATCGACGCGCGCACAAGCCTCTTCATCCTGGGCTATGGCGTCGAAACAGACCCAGGTATAGCCACCGGCGCCCCAGATATCCTGCGTCCGCGCGGCGCTCCGGCGGGCCTCCAGTTCCAGTTCTGCGTATGAGCCGAACCAGCGCGGCAACAGGTGGTTGCCCAGCGCGCGCATGTGGCGGGGATTGTGCGGGTCGAGGTCGATCAGCGCCTCGTAGCAATCCGCGACACGGCGCTGTGGCATCCGGCGACCGGCCAGCAGGGCGCAGCAGGCCGATTGCAGAACCGGGCTGTCCATCCTGACGCCGCACCAGGGAGACAGGATTTCGATGGCGCGGTCGAAATGGGCGGCGCATTTCTCGCGGTGGAGCCGGGGCACGATTGTGTCCCAGCCGGTCCCGCGCCAGGCCCAGGCCAAGTCGATATGGGTCAGCGCCACGATCAGCGCGATATAGGGATCATCGGCATGGTCCCGGCGCATGAATTCCAGCGCCCGGATCCCGTCGATCAACGGTGCCTGATTGGTACGATGACTGTCCAGCAGGGCCTCTTCGACGGCCAACACCACGTCTGACCGGGCACCAAAGGCCAGCAGGTCGGCAATCGGGGTCCCGCCTGGGGTGGTTTCGCGAGTGGCATCTGCGGCGCGGATTTCATCCGACAGGTCCTGCCAGCGCTCTTGCCGGGCCAGAAACTGACCATGGCTGCGCAGCCTGGCGCGGATGGCTTCGTCCTGCCCATGCTCGGCTATCGGGATCGACAGGAAATCTTCGAGCCGGATCGGAGGGCCCGGTTCTGTCTGAGCCGAGAAGTTGACCGCGCGACCGAAAAGCCGCGCGGTCAGATCAGGCAAAGAACTCAGAACGTTGCGGGATCTTTTCAGCATACTGATTAACGCTTGGCCTGTGTGGTGTCGTATTGGCTTCAGGCTGACGCTGATTTGCGGCACAAAAAAGGCCGGAGCAGGGTGTTTCAGGACAGGTTTTGCGGCGGGCTCGGGGGATTGAGCCCGGACTGGCATCAATCCGCTAACGACCGGCGAAATGATGCCGAACCACGGTCAGTCCGCGCGCGGTCAGGATCTCTTCGAACTCACGATGCGGGGGCAGAGACTCTTGTGGCAGCCGTATCTCTTTACCTGAATGCAGGCACAGCGTGGCGCGGACGCTGAAATCCCATCGTGTATCCAGTCGCACCTGAGCGATCTCGTTCAGCGCGACAGACCCGTCGAGGCGCCCCGAGAACCAGCTGAGCCGGGTGTTGCCCAGATCGAGACCCGCGCGGCGGTCGGTGATGATCTCGAACAGGAGCGGCAGGGTCGGCAGCGCGCAAAGCGCGATCAGCCACCAGGCCGCTTGAAACAGCACCATCACCGTCGCCAGCCCTGTCCAGACTGCCATCAGCAGCACGATGTTGCGCGGGCTGCGGGCATGGCGGACATAGCGGAGCGGTCCCGAACCCTCTGGCATTACCGCCCGCCGCTGACGTCAAGCGTGGTGCCGGTGATGTAAGACGCCGCGTCCGAGAGCAGGAAAAGCGCCACTTCGGCCACCTCGGTCACGGTGCCGGTCCGCTGCATCGGGACACCCGGCGCCAACCGTTGCGCCCGATCCGGTTCGCCACCCTTGGCGTGGATCCCGGTCTCGATCAGACCGGGGCGGAGCGCGTTGACGCGGATCCCCTCTGCCGCGACCTCGTCAGCCAGCCCCTTGGTAAAGGTGTCGATCGCGGCCTTGCTGGCGGCATAGTCCACATATTGATTGGCCGAGCCGAGCCGGGCGGCGGCTGAGGAGATGTTGACGATGCCGCCGCCCTGGCCATGGGCCTGCATGCGGAGCACCGCCTCTTTGGCGACCAGAATGGCGCCGATCACGTTGACATCGAACATGCGCCGCAGGCGGTCATGAGTGAGGTCGGTGACACGGGCCGCGCGGTCGACGATGCCGGCATTGTTGACCAGTCCGTCGAGCCGGGCAAAACCCTCATCCACCCGCGCATAGATGTGCCGGATGTCTTCGGGGTCGGCCACGTCGCCGGGGCACAGGATCACAGTTGCCCCCGCATCGCGGGCGGCTTCGGCCACCGCCTCGGCCCCGGCCCGGTCCTGCCGGTAGTTGAGCGCAAGATCATAGCCGCGCATGGCGGCGAGGCGGGCGATGGCGGCGCCGATCCCGGCGCTGGCCCCGGTGATGAGCAGGGTCCGGCGCATGGCTCAGCGGCCCCGGATGCGGGTCAGCATCTCGGTCGTGTCGCGGCTGAGGTTTGGTTGTGCCAGAATGCGGTCCAGCTGGGCGCCGATCAGCGCCTGCCGCGCCTCGTCATAGCGCCGCCAGGTCTGGAAGGCCGCGCACATGCGTGCCGTGGTCTGCGGATTGACGGGATCAAGGCGGATCAGCCAGTCGGCCAGCAGCTGATAAGCCGCGCCCGAGACATGGTGGAACCCCGCGTGATGCATGGCCAGCGCGCCGAACACGGCGCGGAACCGGTTCGGATTGCGCCAGTTGAACTCGGCATGCTCGCTGAGACGTCGGGCGGTCTCGGCCGTCTGCTCGGGCGCGGCCATCGCCACCTGAAGGCCGAACCACTTGTCGATCACCAGCCGGTCGCCGCGCCATTGATCGTAGAAGGCCGCCAGTTCGACCTCGCCCTTGCCGGCCTTGAGCAGGCAGGACAGCGACGAGAGTTGCAGCGACATGTTGTCGGCGCAGGCATAATCCGCCGCCGCCTGTGCGCCGCCATCAAGCCGCGACAGCAGTGCCAGTGTCGCGCTGCCCAGTGTGCGCTTGCCCGCCTGGTCTGCATCGGGGCGGAAGGGCGCGTCGACCTGGGCCTCGGCCCTGAGCCGGGGCAGCAGATCCTGCATATGCTGGGCGGTGGCCTGGCGCAGGGTCTCTGTTGCATCCCAGATCGCCTGCGGATCGGGGGTCATCCCGCGCTGCTGCAGGCTGGCGGCCAGTTCCGACTGGCTGGGCAGGCCCAGCATCAGCGCGCGATAGGCCGGATCCAGCCCATCATCGCGCAACACCGCCACCAACCCGTCCAGATAGGCGGTATCGGGGGCGGTGCCCTCGATGATCATGTCGAGCAGGCATTGCCCGGCCAGCGACCGGCCCGCCTCCCACCGGTTGAAGGGATCGGTGTCATGGGCCAGCAAAAAGGCGCGCTGCTCGGGCGAGAGGTCATGGTCCAGCACCACCGGCGCCGAGAAATCGCGCAGCACCGAGGCAACGGGCCGCGCCGCCAGCCCGTCAAAGGAGAAGCTCTGCCGCGCCTGCGTCAGTTCCAGCACCTCGGTTGCATGCACCTCGTCGCCATTGGGGTTCAGCAGGCCCACGGCAACCGGGATCACTTGTGGCAGCTTGTCGGGCTGGCCGGGGGTGGCGGGCGTGTCCTGCGTCAGGGTCAGGGTAAAGGTGCCGTCCTGCCACGCCTCCTCGACCGTCAGGCGCGGGGTGCCGGCCTGGCTGTACCAGCGCTTGAACTGCGACAGGTCACGCCCCGTGACATCCTCGAAAACCTTGAGCCAGTCCTCGATCGTGCAGGCCTGCCCGTCATGGCGCGCGAAATAGAGGTCCAGCGCCTCGGCGTAGGCGGCATCGCCCACCAGCCGTTTGAGCATGCCGATCACCTCGGCGCCCTTTTCATAGACGGTGGCCGTGTAGAAATTGTTGATCTCCTGAAAGCTCTCCGGCCGCACCGGGTGGCTGAGCGGGCCCTGATCCTCGGGGAACTGGCGGGCGCGCAGGTCGATCACGTCGCGGATGCGTTTGACGGGGGCGCTGCGCAGGTCCGAGGTGAACTGGGCGTCGCGGAACACGGTCAGCCCTTCCTTGAGGCAGAGCTGGAACCAGTCGCGGCAGGTGATGCGGTTGCCGGTCCAGTTGTGGAAATACTCATGCGCGATGATCGCCTCGATCCGTTCGAAATTGTCATCGGTCGAGGTCTCGGGGCTGGCCAGCACGGCGGCCGAGTTGAAGATATTCAGACCCTTGTTCTCCATCGCGCCCATGTTGAAATCGTCCACCGCGACGATGTTGAACACGTCCAGATCGTATTCGCGGCCATAGACCTCTTCATCCCAGCGCATGGATTTCTTCAGCGCCTCCATGCCAAAGGCGCATTTGCCCTCGTCTCCCGGACGGACCCAGAGGTTCAGCTCCACTTCGCGGCCCGAAACGGTGGTGAACGTATCGGAATGAGCCACCAGGTCTCCGGCCACCAGCGCAAAGAGATAGGCTGGTTTGGGCCATGGGTCATGCCATTCTGCAAAACCCTCGCCGCTGTCGACCGGGTTGCCATTGGACAAGAGCACCGGATGCGTGCCGTTGATGCGCACGGTGAAGGTGCTCATCACATCAGGGCGGTCAGGGTAATAGGTGATCTTGCGGAACCCTTCGGCCTCGCATTGGGTGCAATACATGCCGTTGGAAAGATAAAGCCCTTCGAGCGCGGTGTTGGCGGCGGGGGCGATCTCGACCTCGGCCTCCCAGACAAAGGGCGCGTCGGGCACAGGGCAGGTCAGACCTTCGTCGGTGATCTCGGGGGCGATCTCGGCACCGTTGATGGCGGCGCGGATCAGGCGCAGATCCTCGCCATGCAGAAAGAACCGGCGGTCGGCAGTCTCGGGATTGGGGCGAAAGGCGATGCGCGAGGTGACGCGGGTTGCGTCGGGCGCCAGGTCAAAGGTCAGGCGCACCTCGTCCACCAGGTATCCGAACGGGGTGTAATCCTTGAGGTGGATGGTTTTGGGGGCGGCGTCGCGCATGGGAACCTCGGCTGCTGTCGGTTTGGCGAGACGTTAGGTAGAACACGCCGGGGGTGCAAGCGGCGCTCCTTTGCCGTTCATGGTCTGCGCTGTTCGGGAATGGTGGAAACTGCCTTCGGCTTCATTGGTAAATCCGGCGTGCCATTTTGTTGTTTGACCGCTGCATTCACGATAACTGGAGTATGCGATTGTACACAGGTGGCAAGGCGGAGGCGCGATGATGAGCGGCAGAGTGGAACGGAACGGGCTGAAAGTCGCCAGAGAGCTGGCAGATTTCATCGAGACGCGCGCCTTGCCCGGTACCGGGGTGGAACCCGCCGATTTCTGGGCCGGGATGGCGCGGATGGCGGCTGAACTGGGGCCGGTAAATCGCGCATTGCTGGCGCAGCGCGCGGCGCTTCAGGAACAGATCGACGCCTGGCATGTCGCCCATCGCGACCGGCCGCATGATCACGAAGCGTACAAGGCTTTTCTGGCCGAGATCGGTTATCTGCTGCCCGAAGGTGCGGCGTTCGAGATCGAGACCGAAGGGACCGACCCCGAGATCGCATCGGTGCCGGGGCCGCAACTGGTGGTGCCGATCACCAATGCCCGCTATGCGCTCAACGCCGCCAATGCCCGTTGGGGCAGCCTGTATGATGCGCTTTACGGCACCGATGCCATGGCCGGGCCGATACCGGCGGGTGGCTACGACCGGGGCCGCGGCGCCCGGGTGGTGGCGCGTGCGCGGGTGTTCCTGGACGAGGCATTTCCAGTGCAGGGCGTCAGCCATGCCGATGCTCGCCGCTATCACATCCGCGACGGCGCGCTGCTGGTCGATGGTCAGCCACTGATCGACCCGGCGAAATTCGCAGGCTATCGCGGCCATCCCAAGGCGCCCGACGCGGTGTTGTTGCGCAACAACGGCCTGCATGTGGAGCTGGTGTTCGACCGTACCCATCCGGTGGGCTGCCACGATCAGGCGGGGCTGGCCGATGTGCGGCTGGAAAGCGCGATATCGGCGATCATGGATTGCGAGGATTCGGTCGCCTGTGTCGATGCCGAGGACAAGGTGAAGGCCTATTCCAACTGGCTGGGCCTGATGCGCGGCGATCTGAGCGAGGAGGTGACCAAGGGCGGTGCCACCTTTACCCGGACGCTGGCCGGTGATCTGGACTACCTGGCCCCCGATGGCAGCCCGATGGCGGTCAAAGGCCGGGCGCTGATGCTGGTGCGCAATGTCGGCCACCTGATGACGAACCCGGCGGTTCTGGATGCGGATGGGGCGGAAATCTTCGAAGGGTTGATGGACGCCTTGGTCACCGTCGCCATCGCGATGCATGACCTGAACCGGGCGGGCGGCAATTCGCTTGCCGGGTCGGTCTATGTGGTCAAGCCCAAGATGCACGGGCCGGAAGAGGTGGCTTTTGCCGTTCAGACCTTTGACATGGTCGAGGATATCCTCGGCCTGCCGCGCAACACGGTCAAGATCGGCATCATGGACGAGGAGCGGCGCACCAGCGTCAATCTCAAGGAATGCATCCGCGCCGCCAAATCGCGGGTCTGTTTCATCAACACAGGCTTTCTCGACCGGACCGGCGACGAGATCCATACCTCGATGGAGGCGGGGCCGTTCAGCCGCAAGGATTTCATCAAGCGCAAATCCTGGATCACGGCCTACGAGAATCTGAACGTCGATATCGGGCTCGAATGCGGGCTGTCGGGCAAGGCGCAGATCGGCAAGGGCATGTGGGCGATGCCGGACCGGATGGCGGCCATGATCGAGACCAAGATCGAGCATCCCAAGGCGGGCGCCAATTGCGCCTGGGTGCCCAGCCCGACGGCGGCCACCCTGCATGCGCTGCATTATCACAAGGTCGACGTGTTTGCGGTGCAGGCGGCGCTGCGCGCGGGCGGGCGGCGGGCGCATGTGGACGGGATCCTGGAAATCCCGCTGGCCAGCTTTCGCAAGTGGTCGTCCGATCAGATCCGCCGCGAGGTCGAGAACAATGCCCAGGGCATTCTCGGCTATGTCGTGCGCTGGGTCGATCAGGGCGTTGGTTGCTCCAAGGTGCCCGACATCAACAACGTGGGCCTGATGGAGGATCGCGCCACCTGCCGCATCTCGGCACAGCATATCGCCAACTGGCTGCACCATGGTGTCGTGGACGCGCAGGAGGTGATGGCGGCCATGCGCAAGATGGCGGCGGTCGTGGATGGCCAGAACGCCGACGATCCGGCCTATCGCCCGATGGCGCCCGGTTTTGACGGGATCGCGTTTCAGGCCGCCTGCGATCTGGTGTTCAAGGGACGGGTGCAGCCTTCGGGCTATACCGAGCCAGTTCTGCATGCCCGGCGGTTGGAACTGAAGGCGAGCCTTGGCGCCTGATCCCGCGGAGCCGGTCACGCCCCTGTGTGCGCAGGTGAACACGCGCCTGCGCGCTTGCTGCGATGCGGCCGCTGTTGCAGCGCTTGTGAGGCGCGGCTAGGCTGCGTCGAAAGAGGCAAGTGCAAGGGGACGGGATGACGCGGCCAGTCGTAGGGATCATCGGCAACTCGTATCTGCTGAACGATCAGTATCCGACCCATGCGGGCGGGACGATGAATTCGGACGCGGTGGCCAATGTCTCGGGTTGCCTGCCGCTGCTGATCCCGGCCGACCCGCGCTATGTCTCGGTGGCCGAGCTGCTTGATGTCTGCGATGGGTTCCTGCTGACCGGCGGTCGCCCCAATGTCCATCCCGAGGAATATGGCGAGAGCGAGACCGCCGCGCACGGCGATTTCGACCGTGCTCGCGATGCCATCACCCTGCCGCTGGTGCGCGCCTGTGTCGAGCGGGGCCAGCCCTTTCTGGGCATCTGCCGCGGCTTTCAAGAGGTGAACGTGGCGATGGGCGGCACGCTCTACCCCGAGATTCGCGACCTGCCGGGCCGGATGAACCACCGGATGCCGCCGGATGGCACGCTGGAAGAGAAGTTCGCGCTGCGCCATATCGTCAGCGTGACCGAAGGCGGCGTGTTTCACCGTGTTTTTGGCGCCCGCGAGGTAATGACCAACACGCTGCACGGGCAGGGGATCAAGACCGCGGGCGCCCGCATCGAGATCGACGGCCATGCCCCTGACGGCACCCCCGAGGCGATCTATGTGCGCGACGCGCCGGGCTTTACCCTGTCGGTGCAATGGCATCCGGAATGGGACGCGGCCAGCGATCCGGTCTCGCGGCCGCTGTTCACCGCCTTTGGCGACGCGGTGCGCGCCTGGGCCGCGCGCGGAACGGGGCCCGTTTTGCAGAAAACGGGCTAGAGTTCTTCACTTGGTGCAACCCGCCCAATTGGAAGCCACCTGGCGGGCACATGGGCCGTTTGGCCCATGATGTCGGCCGTACGATCGTCGGGAATCCGTCCGGCAAAGTATACCATGTCGCCCGCGCACGGCCTGACTCATACGCGGACCAATCTTGTGACGGACTGCATTCATTTCGTTTTCTTTCAAATTTGCCAAATATCAGATCTCGGAGCGGCTTTCCCACTCGGCCAGTTTCATGCGACTGCTGACTCCAAGCGAACGGAATGGATCCGGCGGAATCGTGGAAGGCTGGCCACTGACGGCGATGATGTCTTCGAGCGCCTGAGAGGATTTCCCGAGCGCGAGTTCGACCAGAAGGCGACCGGAACTGGTGCCGCGCGTCATGCCGACACCATTTTAACAGTTCGCCGAATAAACGCCTGGAACCATTTCGCCAAAAAATGTCGCATGGTTCCGCGACAGGCTGACGACCCCGCCCCATGTCGAGGTGATGGGGGCGTCGGCCAAGGCCGGGAACCGATTGTCGAGCCCCTCCCGGTGCGCTTCGGCCACCTTGCCGAGGTCGCGAGAAGACGCCTTGTAATTTGGCGCAAAGCCAAAATGGTTCCGGATCAGGAGCCGTCCGTCCGATGTCATCCTGAGCGTGGTTCCGCCCGCATCAGCCGGAGTCAGTCCCCAGTTCATCTTGCCGGTGTAGCGCTTGCGTTCAGCGGATGTCAGTGTCCTGCGGCACAAGCTCGTCCAACCGATGCGCCGCGGACAGCCCGGTGATACCGGTGCCAACGATGAGCCAGTCATAGTTCGCCGACTTCGGAAGCCTCGTCGATCGGGACGATTTCATCTGCCGGGCGCCAGCCGCTCGGTCGGTCAAGTGGCGGAATTACCGGAGTGTGGCTTGCATAGGCCAACGCGATGCTTTCTATCTAGCCGGGTGTTCAAGCGATCTTCGGGATCAGCGGTGTTGCCAGGTCAAACCGCTCTAGTTCCTGCAAGAAATCGAAGTCGGACTTGCGCAGATGAACGGCGGAGGTGTCGATTGTCGCCAACACCATGTCCTCCCGACCGGACGCACGACAAAGGTGCTGGCCATCCGGGGCGCAGATCGAACTGGTTCCACTGAATTGTGAATTGGCTTCGTCGGCCGCGAAATCGCAATAGCCGATGAACATGGCGTTTTCATACGCCCGCGACGGCACGATGGCATCCGAGACAAAGCGCCACTTGGCCCGAAGCGCTGTCGGCACGAGCAAGAGTTCAGTTCCCAACAGCGCAGCCCGCCGCGCCAGTTCAGGGAATTCGATGTCATAGCAGATCAGGACCGAACAGCGGATGCCTTGAAAGTCGAACGCTTCCGGTCCGGCCCCCGGCGTGAAACAGTCCCTTTCAAAGTCGTTCGGCAACGCGACCTTGCGATAGTTGCTGATCAGGTGCCCGGTCCGGTCAAAGACGGCGGCGCTGTTATAGAGCGCGCAGCCGCTTTGTTCCGGGTATCCGAGAACCAGCCCGACGCGATGCCGTGCTGCAAGCTGTCCGGCAGCGCGTAGAAACAGCGATCCCTGAACCTGGGCCGCTGCTCGCACGGCGCCAGCAGAGCCATAGCCTGAAAGGTACAACTCTGGTGTGATCAGCATGTCGGCGCCTGCTGCTGCGGCACGCGACATTGCCAGATCTAGATCGGTGAGAGCATCGTCAGCGGAACGAAAAGCTGGGCGAGCTTGAAAAAGGGCAAGAGTGAGCAGTGGCATTTTGGTTCTCTGTTCTCAGTGCAAGCCCAACAGTCGCGGGACAAAAAGCGACAACTCTGGAAAAAACGTAACCAGAAGCATCACGGGAAGTGCCACGTAGAAGATGATTTGCAAGGCTGGCTTGACCGCTTCATGAATCGAAACCTTGCCGATGCGGCAGGCCATGTAAAGGATCGGCGCGACCGGCGGGCTGTTGGCACCGATCACGACCGAACAGGCCACGATAGAGGCATAGTGGACCGGGTCGACACCATGATGCACCATCAGGGGCATCATCAGCGGCGCGATCACCACGGTCACCGACAGGTCGTCCATGATCATGCCGACGAAGATCAGGAATGCGTTGACCAGCAAGAGGATCAGGATCTTGTTCTCTGTCAGGTGTGTGACGGCTTCGGTCAGTTCCTGCGGCACGCTTTCGGCCACCATGATGCGTCCGATCATGAAGGAAAACAGCAGGATAAGAATGATCGTGCCCGTCGTTTCGCCGGCTTCGACCAGGCTTTGACGGAAGCGCGACAAGGTAAGATCGCGGTAGATGAAGAAGCCGATCAGGATCGCCATGAACAAGGCAACCGCTGCGGCTTCAGTCGGGGTGAACACGCCGCCATAGATGCCGCCCAGAATGACCACCGGCATCATCAGGGCCGGAAGAGCCTGAAGTGTGGCGCGCAGCGGGCCATGGGGTGACTTCTGAGCCGAAATCGCTGCCATGCGTTCAGGCGTGTCGACCAGCATTCGTGCGGTCAGGATCTTGTTGAAGAGCATCAGGCCGAACATCAGCAGCAGACCTGGCACAATCGTCGCCGCAAAGAGGGCGGTGATGGACTGTCGGGTGACAACGCCGAAAAGGATGAGGGTGATCGACGGCGGGATCAGGATGCCCAGAAGCGAGGACACGCCAAGCAGGGCGCTGGTGTAACCACGGGGATAGCCGCGAGCTGCCAGCGGATCTCCCATGATGGTGCCGATCGAGGCAACGGCGGCGGTCGCCGTTCCTGAAATCGCACCGAATACTCCGGAGGATCCGATCAGGGCTGCACCCAGGCCCCCCTTGCGGCCCCGCATCGCCATGGACATGAAGCTGATCAACCGTGCGGCAACCCCGCCGCTTTGCATCAGATAGCCAGCCAGAACAAATAGAGGGAGAGCCAGCAGGATGACCGAGTCGAGCGACCGGAACCCCTGCAAAAGCAATGTCGACGTGCTGACGTCATAGGCCCAGACCAGAAACATCAGGACACCCGCGAAAGACCAGGCAACCGGTACCCCGAAGATCATCAGGGCCATCAGAAGCAAGATACCAAAAAGAGCTTCCATGGTTCAGACCTCTCCTGTTTCTTGATCGGTTTTGCCAAAAACGGCAGCAGCGGCGACGATGGCGTCCCGGACGGCATAGACAGCACAGAGTACGGCAGCGAGGACGACCGCAGACTGTGGAACGATGAGAGGAATGCTGAGAGCGGCGGTGGTTTGCGGCCGCTTGATCGACCAGGCGACCATATCATTGGCCAGGCTGAGAAAGAACAGGCTCAACACGACCATGATCACGGATACGGCAAAGGTGTGCAGGGCCTTGTGCTTTGGAGTTTTCAAAGACAGGGCAAGGAAATCGACCACCAGATGTTCGTGATTGCGGGCCGCGACGACGGCCCCGCACATGTAAAGCCACATTGCCGACAGGGTGGCGAGCTCCAGCACGCCCACGACCGACCAGCCAAGCACGAAACGGGCGAGAACAAGAAACAGGATCAGCCCGGTGATCGCGAGACTTGTCACGATCACGATGAGATTGAGAATGCCGATCAGCCCGGCATCGAGCTTTCTGAGAAGGTCGACCATGTCGCGTTACTCCCGGTTCGCAGCATGTTTGATAGGAGGGGGGCCGGAACCGTCAGATCCCGGCCACGGTGCAGGTCAGTTCACCTGGGCGCGGATCAGGTCCATGATATCCTTGCCGACATCGGGTTCCATTTGCGGCCAGACTTCGGCACGAACCTTCTCGGCGAGCGGCGCAATCTGCTCGTCCGTGAGTTCGAAGTATTCCATGCCCGACTGGACGGCCAGATCGACATAGTGCTGGTCTTCGTCACGGGCGGCCTTGAAACGCGCCTCCATAACGGCGACAGCGGCGTCTTCGATCAGCTTCTTGTGTTCGTCCGAGAGGCCCTCGTAGGTCTCGAGGTTGACCAGCAGGTTTCCGGTGACAAAGGTGTGTTTCGTGCGGACATAGTAGTCCAGCACGTCGCGGAAATATTCGTAGTCCCAGTAGATCACGTTGCCTGCGTCACCGTCGACCACACCGGTCTGGATCGAGGTGTATACTTCGCCCCAGTCGATCGCGGCGGTCTGGTAGCCCATCGATTCCAGAATCTGCGGGAAGGGGAACAGCGGCGGCGTCCGCACCTTGATGTTCGCCGCACCGGCGACATCGGTGGCATAGGCGCCGCGGGTTGCGACACCGCTGAAACCTTCGGGCCAGGCGCCGAAATACTTCAGCCCGATGTCGTTGAACACCGTGTTCAGCACGCCATTGGCCCAACCGCCGGGCTTGTAGGCGTCCAGCGCCTCTTCCCAAGAGGTGACCATGTAAGGGGTGTTCAGGATACCGATCCGCTTGTCATATGAGGTCGAGGGCCATGAAATCATGGCATTGACTTCGCCGGCGACGAACAGATCGAACACCTCAAGCTGGCCGCCGAGTTCATTCTGGTAGAAGATCTTGACGTCGATCTCACCGTTGGAACCTTCCTTGACGGCATTCGCCCAGGCGGCAAGAGCGACGCCCGAGGGAGATCCGCGGTCTCCGGAATCGGTAGCAAATTTCAGTTCGATTTCCGCCGAGGCGGCCGTTGCGGCCAGCGCCGTTCCGAACACGACAGCCGAAAAAAAGCTTCGAAACATCTCAATCCTCCTTGTTGGGTTGTTCTACTGCGCTTCTACATAACAAGTGTTACGTATGTTGCATAACATGCGTTATGTCCTGTAGTTGAGTCAATGAATTTCTCCGGGCGCCCCCAGGTCCGGCAACAGGAGCTGGCATGGCGGAGCGAAAACCCAGGAAAGACAGGAACCTAGACAAGGCAAGCTGGATCGCGGCTGCGCGCAAGATGCTGATAGAAAAGGGCATCGCCGGTATCAGTCTGCGCCAACTTGCAGAAGAGTTGGGCGCAACAACCGGGGCCTTCTATTGGCAATTCGCCAACCTCGAAGAGCTTCTGGAAGACGTTCGGCAGGACTGGGCACAACGCAATACTGCACCGTTCACAAGAGCGATCGAGGCCGCGGGCGATGACGGTTGGGAGCAGTACCTCGCTTATGTCGGCGTGTTGCTGAAAGAGGAGGAATACATACCCCAGTATGACAACGCGATCCGGGACTGGGCACATAGCTCAAAGCGGACGGCCGAAGTACTGAAAGAAATCGAGACGCTCAGGATCCAGCAACTGCATCAGGTATTTCTGGCAATGGGATTCACTGGTCGGGCCGCGCAGGTTCGAGCCTATGTCACCTATTTCCATCAGACCGGCTACAATGCGATGCAGGTGTCTGAGCCAAGGGAAGAACGGCTATTGAACATTCCCTACTATGCCGAGGTCCTGGCCGACAGGGCCGACCTTCTTGGCTTGCAGACAGCTGAGGCCGTTTCAAAACATTTTGCAGCCAGGGACAGCGAAACCTGAGCGCCAGGCATTTCGGTTTCGCAGCGCAAAAGGACGTAATGGGCCCGCCGTGTGGGTGTGGCTAGCGACAGCACCCGAGCAATCCACCCGCCAAAGGCACCGAGAGGTCCGTAGGTGCCAATGCCTGTAGCTCGGCTGGTATTGTCAGGTTGTCGGCACTGTCGTTCGGTTATGGCGTCACCCGCAGCAAGAACAACCACCGCCGGACGGCAGCCTCAGCCCGTTTGCGAAGCTGATAGAGTGCACGCCCTGCGGTTGGCTGCTGCTCTGAACTTTGTTTGCCGGATTGCGCAGCGCATCGCCGCTCACGCCGCCAGAATGCGCGCCTCATGCGCCTTGAGGCAGAGCCGCGCGGTATCGCCAAAGGCACCGGCGTGGCTGCGGAGTTCGGGGAACAGGTCGAACACTTCCTGCCGGGACCGGTCGCTGAGCGCGCCCAGACCCTCGTCGCCGGGAAAGAAGCTCTCGGTCGCGGCATCGTTGGCATAGATCACCTCGTGCCGGTCCAGCATCAGATGCATATAGGTGACGTTGCCGCCTTCGATCCGGCGTGCTGCCGGGCTGCTCAGCAGGTGGGTTGCGGCCACCAGAACCTCGTTCTCGCCGAAATACATCTGGGCCCGCGATCCCGTCCACAGCATCCGGTGCTGGGGCGACACCAGCAGGGGGGCGCTGGCGCCCTGCAACAGGGTCGGGTCCAGTTGGATCGGGGCGTGTTTGCCCTTGGCGGCCACGGTGCGGCTGCCGGCCCAGCGCAGCGGTTGCAGGCCGTTGTCGCGGGTGACGATCAGGTCACCCGGACGCAGCGTTTCGATCGCGCGCGGGCCATGGGCGGTGGCGATCAGCGTTCCGGGAGTAAAGCAGATGATATTCTCGATGTTCGAGAAGGTGACCAGCGTGCCGTCGGTCAGTTCAACCGTGCCGGCCAGTTCGCCGGGCAGGTTGGTGGTCAGGTTCAGGGTGTTACGGTCGGCGACGCCTCCAAGGTCAAGCGTGTCGCCATTGATCTCGTCCTCCTCGTTCCCGATGATCGAGATGGTGCCGCTGCCCGCTTCGCCAAGCTCGGTAAGGATGAAAAGGTCATCGCCCGCACCGCCTTCGGCTGCGTCTCCTTGTGCGGCTTCGATGGTATCGTTGCCATCGCCGCCGAACACCTGATCGGCACCGGTATTGCCAAGCAGAAGATCGTCACCACCCTGGCCCGAAAGTGTATCATCGCCGCTGCCGCCGTCGATCGTGTCGTTGCCGTCCTGTGGGACGCGCGTGTCGAAGTAGACGTCACTGACCCAAACGGCCTGAGTTCCGTTGAGTGTGTTTGAGTAGACGATCTCGATCGCTTGAACCGGTCCGGCAATCTCGACGAGGACGGACCCGGATTCGTCCAGGGCGCTGTCGGACTGGCTTCCGGCAGTAATCGTATTGCCCGAGACAGTGTCGGGGCTGGTGCCCGCGCCGGTAGGGGTAAGGGTGACGGCAACCGGATTGCCGTTGGCGTCATATGCATTGACCTCGAGAATGTCGCGGTGATTGCGGTTGGCCCAGTCAATATCGTTGATGCGGAACATCACGTTCTCGACTTCGTTTTCGACATCGAAATCGGTACGGGCCGCAAACTCTATCCGGGCCGTCGCGGTTGCTCCGCGGCCTTGTCCGGCAAGATAGAGAGAAGAGAACTCGGACTGCGTCTCGCCGCTGCGGACATAGCTTTCCTCACCGGTATCGACCTCGAAAACCGGGCTGTTGTTACCATCATCGGTAAAGCTGACCGACACGTTCATACGCCCGGTCGCCTGCGTGAAACCGGCCGAAAGGTCGCTGCCGTCGGTGCCTTCGGCGAACCAGTTCAGGGATTCGGTGCTGCCAGCCTGACCGTCACCATAAAGCAGGTCATCGCCGTCGCCGCCCTGGATCTCATCATCGCCGCTGCCGCCATAGACGATATCGTTCCCGAGGCCCGCATCGACGGTGTCGTTACCCTTGGAGGCAAAGACCTGATCGCCATTGCCGTCAGGGCCGGTACCCTCACCGCTGTCGACCGAGTTGCCGTTGTTATCGACATAAGTATCGTCGATCAGGTCGTCGTTGGTCGTGCCCTGAACCTTGTTGAAGGGCGAGAAATAGGGTGCTGCCACCGGCTCGGCGCTGGACAACGTGCCGACCGGCCCCAGATCGGGCACGAAGTACAGATTTCCGTCCGTGGCGAGGTAGTACTGGCCGGTTTCCAGTTCGTTGTTGTACGAGGTGCTGCCGACTGACCCCGTCCAGGCCCATTCGCCGGTGCCGATCAGTTGGGCGGTGGTGAAGTTGACCAGCGCACCGCCGATGCTGGCGGCAAGCGACAGGTCCTGATCGGCTCCGAGCGTGACGAGATAGCCGCTGGGCATGGGTTCACCTCTATCGCGGCCCTGGGGCCGCCTGTTCCTTGTTCATGCTGCGGCTGGGTCGAAACCTTTGCCGCCACGGTCAGGAATAGAGAGGGGGCGTGGCAAATCCGGGGTCGGATTTTGTCGGATCTGGAAACAAATTTGGGTAAAATTGTGTTGGGTTCGGCCCACATCCGTCTGGATGCGGGCCGCCCGCCGGATCAGACCAGCAAGTTGAAATGCTCGGCAAAGGGCATGCTGCGCACCCGTTTCCCGGTCAGATCGAACAAGGCATTGCCCAGGGCGGGCATCGCGGGGGGCGTGCCGGGTTCGCCCGCGCCCCCCATATGGCGGTTTGTTTCCAGAACGCGAACCTCGACCTGCGGCGTGTTGTGCATGCGCAGGGCGTCGTAATCGGGGAAATTGCCCTGTTCCACCGCGCCGCCGGCAAAGGTGATCTTGCCATGGGCCGCCGCCGACAGGCCATAGACCATGCCGCCGAACATCTGCGCTTTCACCGTTTCAGGGTCGAGCGCCAGACCGATATCGCAGGCGATCCAGGCGCGCGCGATGCGGATGGTGCCGCCTTCGTCCACCACTTCGATAACCTGCGCCACCGATGTTCCGAAACTATAGGTAAAGGCCACGCCGCGCCCGACGCCCTCGGGCGTCTTGCCGGTCCAGCCCGAAATCTCGCGCACCGCCTCAAGACACCCGGCCGAGGGCGCGTGTTCGGCGCGCATCAGCTCCAGCCGGAACTCCAGCGGGTCGCGCCCGGCCGCATGGGCCATCTCGTCGACAAAGGTCTCGTGGAAAAAACCGTTATGACTGTTCCCGACCGAGCGCCAGAAGCCGACAGGAACCGTCAGATCGGCGATGTGACCGCTGATACGGTAATTGGGTACCGCATAGGGCTGGTTGAAGAACCCCTCGACCAGCACCTTGTCGGGGCCGGCGCCGGGCAGACCGGTGATCCGCTCCATCGCCTGGCGCGAGGGGGATTGCGTGGCCAGCCGCCCGTCGATCATCACCGCCTTGCCGTCCTTGACCGCGCCGCGCATCCGGGCCAGCGCGCCGGGGCGGTAGAAATCGTGGCGCATGTCCTCTTCACGGCTCCAGGTGGTCTGCACGGGTACGCCGGGCAGGGCCATCGCCACACGGGTGGCGATCACGCCGAAATCGAACTCGGCCCTGCGGCCAAAACCGCCGCCCAGATAGGTGGTGTGCACCTCGACCGCCTCGGTCTCAAGGCCCGCAGTCTCGGCGATCTTGCTCTGCATGATCGTCGGCGCCTGGTTACCGCCCCAGAATTCCAGCCGCTCACCGGTGTAAAGCGCGGTGCCGTTCATCGGCTCCATCGTGGCATGGGCCAGATAGGGGGCGCTGTACTCGGCCTCGATCACCGTCGCGCCCTCGGGCAGGGTGGTGACATCGCCGTCGTCGCGCATGGTCGAGTTTGGGCTGTCGTCAAAGGCGCGGGCAATCTGTGCAAAGATCGCGTCGGTTTCGGGCGGATAGGGCGCGGCCTCCCACTCGACCGCGATCGCCTCGACCGCCTGCATCGCCAGCCAGGTGTTAGAGGCGATGACCGCCACACCGCTGCCCAGATCGACCACCTTTTCCACGCCGGGCATTGCGCGGGCGGCGCTGTCGTCAAAACCTTTCATGGCGCCGCCCAGATGGGGATTCATCCGGACACTGGCGAATTTCATCCCCGGCAGTCGCACATCGACCCCGAATTCGGCGGTGCCGGTGGATTTGGCCACCATGTCGAGCCGGGGCAGGGTGCGGCCCAGATAGCGCCATTCCGACGGGTCGCGCAGCGGCGCCTCGACCGGGTCGAGCTTAGCGGCCTCTTCGGCAAGGTCAGGGTAGGGGATGCGGCGGCCATCGGGGGCGATCACCGCGCCCGCCTCGGTCCGCAGAGTATCGCGCGCCACGCCCAGACGGTTGGCAGCGGCCTGTTTCAGGGTCTCGCGGGCGCTGGCGCCGGCCTCGCGCATCCGCACGAACCCGTCTTTCATCGAAGTCGAACCGCCGGTGACCTGAAGGCTCAGCACCTTGCCGATCACCCCCAGCGCCTCGCCCAGGCTGTGCTGGAAATTCGAGGTGTCATAGCCCTTGCCGGGCAGGGCGTCACCCATCAGGGCGCTGTTGTAATAGGCCGCTGCCGCCGGGCCATGCAGCACCTGCACCTGATCGGGGATCACGTCCAGTTCCTCGGCGATCAGCGCGGCCCAGGTGGTCATCACGCCCTGTCCCATCTCGGCGCGTGGCGCAAACAGGGTCACGCCCTGCTGGTCGATCAGCACAAAGGGGTTGAGCGCGGCCTCTCCCGGGCCGGGCTTCAGCGGGTTGGGAGCGGGCTGTCGGACCTTGTAGACACCAAAAGCCACGCCGCCGACGATAGCGGCGGAGCCGATCAGAAAGGTACGGCGAACAATCTTGCCAAGACGGGCCATGGATCAGACCTCCTGCAGCTTGGAGGCGGCGCCGTGGATGGCGGCGCGAATGCGGGGATAGGTGCCGCAGCGGCACAGGTTGCCCTGCATCGCTTCGTCGATCTCGGCGTCGCTGGGGGTGGGGGTCTCTGCCAGCAGCGCGGCGGCCTGCATGATCTGGCCCGACTGGCAATAGCCGCATTGCGCCACCTGATGCTCGACCCAGGATTGTTGCAGGATCGAGAGTGCCTCGGGCGTGCCGGTGCCTTCGATCGTGGTGACCTGACCCCAGACATCGCCCAGCGATACCTGGCAACTGCGCACCGCCTCGCCGTCGATATGCACGGTACAGGCGCCACAGGCGGCGACACCACAGCCGAACTTGGTACCGGTCAGTCCGATCTCGTCGCGCAGCACCCACAAGAGCGGTACGTCATCGGGCAAGTCGACCCGATGCGTTTCTCCGTTGACGGTCAGGGAAGTGGCCATGTCGGTCCTCGCTTTGCTGTGCTGATGGCTGTCAGATGAGCTTCTGACAAAATTAGTGCCATTTGTCAGAGTGTCAATTGACAAAATCGCGAAAAACTGTCAGAGGTCTGACATGAAAGACGACGTTATCGACCCCAAGCAACAAGCGATCCTCGACTCTGCCTGGCAGGTCTTTGCCGCCTATGGGTTCCGCAAGACATCGATGGACGACATAGCCCGCGGCGCCCGCATGTCGCGGCCTGCGGTCTATCTGTATTACAAGAACAAAGAGGCGATTTTTCGCGCCGTGGTCCAGTATTGCTATGACCTGACCGCCGAGGCGGTGGCTGCCGCGCTGGGCGCAGGCGGCGCTGTGTCCGAGGTGCTGGAACGTGCCTTTGCCGCCCATGGGCAAACGGTGATGGCCTTGCTCGACTCCCCGCATGGGGTGGAGTTGCTGGATGCCGGCAGTTCGACCGCACCCGATATCGTCGAGGCGGGCGAGGCCGGGCTTTGCGCGCTTTATGCCGACTGGCTGTCGCGCGAGGCGACCGCCGGGCGGGTCATGCTGTCGGGGCCGGCGCCCGAGGTGGCGGCGACCATCGCCGCCGCGCTGAAAGGGGTCAAGATGACGACCCCCGATTTTGCGACCTATCAGACCCGCATCGCGCAACTGGCGCAGATCCTCGGCGCCGGGCTGATGCGCGGGTAATCCGCGCTCAGGTCACACGGGCGCGGGTCTTGTATTCCGGTTTGTCCCACAGCCGGTTCTGCATCACATCGGCGATGATCGCCACGGCGGCCTCGACATCGCCTTCGTCGATGAACAGCGGGGTAAAGCCAAACCGCATGATGTCGGGCGCCCGGAAATCGCCGATCACACCACGCGCGATCAGCGCCTGCATGGCGGCATAGCCATCGGCAAAGCGGAACGAGACCTGGCTGCCGCGCTGGGCGGGGTCGCGCGGGCTGGCCAGCTCCAGGTCGGGGCAGGCGGCCTCGACCCCGGCGATGAACATCTCGGTCAGTTCAATGGATTTGGCGCGCACGTCGGCCATGTCGGCCATGTCCCAGACATCCAGCGCCGCCGAAAGCGCCGCCATCTGGATCACCGGCGGGGTGCCGACGCGCATCCGCTCGATCCCGGCGCCGGGGCGATAGTCGAGGTCAAAGGCAAACGGCGCCTGATGACCCAGCCAGCCCGACAGCGCCGGGCGCACCTGCTCCGCATGGCGGGGGGCGACATAGATGAAGGCGGGCGCGCCGGGGCCGCCGTTAAGATATTTATAAGTGCAGCCCACCGCGAAATCGGCACCGCATCCGGCCAGATCGACCGGCAGCGCCCCGGCGGAATGGGCCAGATCCCAGACCGTCAACGCGCCCGCCGCATGGGCGCGCGCGGTCAGCGCCGCCATGTCGTGCTTGCGCCCGGTGCGGTAATCGACCTCGGTCAGCATCAGCACCGCGACTTCGTCGGTGATCGCCGCCTCGACCGCGTCGGGGGCGACGACGCGCAGCTCGTATCCCGGCCCCATCGAGCGCAGCAGCCCCTCGACCATGTAAAGGTCGGTGGGGAAGTTGCCGTTGTCCGACAGCACCACCTTGCGGTCCGGGGTCAGCTCCAGCGCCGAGGCAACCGCCTGATAGACCTTGATCGACAGGGTATCGCCGGTGACCACATGGCCCGGCTCGGCCCCGATCAGCCGGCCGATGCGATCGCCCAGTTCGCTGGGCTGCGCCATCCATCCGGCCTTGTTCCAACCGGTGATCAGCATCTGGCCCCATTCGTCGGTCACCGCCTGCTGGACCCGCGCCGCCGCGGCCCGCGGCAGCGGCCCCAGCGAGTTGCCGTCGAGATAGAGCACCCCCTGGGGCAGGTCGAACATGGCCTTGGTGGCGGCAAAGTCGGTCATGAGTCCTCGCATGGATATTTTAAGCCTAAAGCATCTAGGGCAGGGATACGCATCGCCGCCCGGTCTGTCCAGCTTTTGTTGGGGAATGAAGCCATGCGCAAGGGGGCGAGAGCGCGGGGCGGTTCCGCCCTGCGTCTGGGGGATGTTTTTGAAAACAAACGGTTAGAATGATCTGCGCGGGCGGTATTCCAATTTCACAACCGCCCGCGCCAAAATGCGATACCGGCTCAGGTCTGACCGCCGGCGATCTCGATGCACTGGCCGTTGATGCTTTGCGAGCCGGGGCGCACCAGCCACAGGGCGGCGGCGGCCACCTCTTCGGGCGCAATCAGCCGCTTGTGCCGGTTCTGGTTCACCATCAGTTGCAGCGCGTCGTCGGCCGCCATGCCGGTGCGTTGCGAGATCGAGGCTGTGTTGCGTTCGACGATCGGCGTGTCGACATATCCGGGGCAAAGCGCGTTGAACGTGTAGGGCGTGCCCATGAACTCTTCCGAATAGGTGCGGGTCAGACCGATCATGCCGTGTTTCGAGGCGGAATAGGCGCCCGCGCCAGGCGCGCCGCGCAAACCGGCAATCGAGGCGACGGTGATCACCCGGCCCCAGTCGGTTTCCAGCATCGAGCGCAGGCTTTCGCGGATGGTCAGGAAGGCGCCATCGAGATTGGTCGCCATGATATCGCGCCAGAACGCCATGTCGGTCTTTTGCAGGGTCTTGCCGACGGCGATGCCGGCATTGGCGACGCAGATCTGCACCGGGCCGCGCGCCTCGACCGCGCGGGCGATGCCGGTGACGACCTCCTCTTCGTGGCGCACGTCCATTGCCAGCGGATGCAGCCCCTCGGTTGCCACCTGCTCCAGTACCTCGGCCCGCCGCCCGGTGATAGTAACCTGGGCGCCCTCGGCGGCCAACGCTTGCGCAATCGCCAGACCGATGCCGGTGCCGCCACCAGTCACCAGTGCGTGTTTGCCGTTCAGATGCATTGCGGGTCCTCCCTGTTCGCCGGGTCAGCCTATCGGCGCGCCACCCTGTGACAAGGGGTTCCGTATCGTTCCGTTCCGTCTTATGCAAACATATGAATGATTCACTGGGAGGAGAGTGACATGATACGATTTCTGGGCACGACACTGATCTTTGCCGCCACCGCGGCGGCGGCCAGCGAGGACATCGCCGACCAGTATCCGCAGTCCGAACTCTACTCCAAGCCGGTCGAGGTGATCCCGCATGTCTTCTCGGCCATCGGTGCGACCGCGCCACCCACCTATGAAAATGCGGGACATAACAACAACCTCTCCTTCATCGTGACGGATGAGGGCGTGGTGGTGATCAATGCCGGAGCCTCGGCCCGGCTGGCCGCTGCGCTTCATGAAGAGATCAAGCAGGTCACCGACCAGCCCGTGGTTCTGGTCATCAACGAGAACGGGCAGGGCCATGCCATGCTGGGCAACAGCTATTGGCGCGACCTTGGGGTCGATGTTCTGGCCCATGTGGATGCGGTAGAGGAAACAACCCAGAACGGCGATTTCATCCTGATGGGGATGGAGCGGTACAATGGCGACCGGGCCGAGGGCACGCGGGTGGAACATGCCAATGTGACCTTCGAGGATCGGTACGACCTGACGCTGGGCGGTGTGGCGATTGAAGTCATGCATATGGGCCCGGCGCATGATCCGGGCGATATCCAGGTCTGGATCCCCGAATGGAAGATCCTGATCGCGGGCGACATCGCCTTTCACGAGCGGATGCTGCCGATCTTTGAACATACCTGCACCAGTTGCTGGCTGGAGACCTGGGAGACCAAGATGGAGCCGCTGGCCCCCACCTATGTGATCCCGGGTCATGGCCATCCAACCAACCTGGATCAGGTGCGGCGCTATACCTATGACTATCTGACTGACCTGCGCGAAAAGATCGGCGCCCATATCGAAGAGGGCGGCGACCTGGCGGGCGCCTATTACGTGGATCAGGAGCGCTGGCGCAATCTGGACACGTTCGAGGAACTGGCGACCAAGAATGCGGGCCGTGTCTTTGCCGAGATGGAATGGGAGTAAGGGGCGGAACAATCGTTCCGATATAGCGCAAAAACAGGAACAATGACCCGGGCTGTGGCGTGGCTGCCGTCGCTGTCTCCCTTATTGTCGCAGGGTGGTCGGTTTTTTTGCAAATCCTGTCGCAACGGGGTAGAGGTGCGCCATGAACGCTTGGGGATATTCGGGCGGATGCCCGGAAAGGAACGGCCATGCACCGCATTGATCTGCCACCGATATGGCTGGCGGCCTTCATTGCTTTGGCCTGGGTTCAGCAGCGCTACTTCTCTTTCGGCCTATCGCTCGACAGCGGTTTGAGCGACTTGATCGCCGGTCTGCTGATTGGGGGCGGGGTGGTGCTCTTGTTGCTGGCAGCGTTCGAGTTTCGCCGCCACCGCACCACCATCATTCCCCACCGTGCGCCGTCCAGCATGGTGCAGAGCGGCATCTACAAGCGCAGCCGTAACCCGATCTACCTGGGTGACGTGCTGATTCTGACCGGCGTGATTCTGCATCTCGACGCGGTTCTGTCGCTGGTTCTGGTTCCGGTCTTTGTCTGGCTGCTGGAAAAACGCTTCATCGTGCCCGAGGAGAACCGCCTCCGACGGCAATTCCGGGCGGATTTTGCCCGATACGCACAGAAAACGCGGCGTTGGATATAGGACATGACAGGTTCGGACCCAACGTCGCGCATGCTGCGCTTGCGAAATAAAATTGCGCAAGATACATCTTTGCTTTGCAAACCTAACCGTGGCGCGTCCGATCTCCGGGCCGAATAGGGGGACCTGACTGGTGAAAATAGGCACACCAAAGGAAATTTTCGAGGGCGAGAACCGCGTCGCGATGACACCGGATTCCGCTGTGCAGTTGCAGAAGCTTGGCTATGACTGCGCGATCGAGAGCGGGGCCGGTGCGGCCGCCGGCTTCTCGGACGCGCTGTACGAGGCGGCGGGCGTTCAGATCGTCAAGACCGCGGCGGCGCTGTGGAAAGAGGTCGATATCGTCGCCAAGGTGCGCCAGCCCGATGCGACCGAGCTGAAGCGGCTGAGCAAGGGCAAGACGCTGATCTCTTTCTTCAACCCGGCGGGGAACGAAGAGGGGATGGAAGCGGCCAAGTCCAAGGGCGCCAATGTGATTGCCATGGAAATGGTGCCGCGTATCAGCCGCGCCCAGAAGATGGACGCGCTGTCGTCGATGGCCAATATCGCGGGCTACCGTGCGGTGATCGAGGCGGGCAACAACTTTGGCCGCTTCTTCACCGGTCAGGTGACGGCGGCGGGCAAGGTGCCCCCTGCCAAGGTGCTGATCGTCGGCGCCGGCGTGGCAGGTCTGGCCGCCATCGGCACCTCGACCTCGCTGGGCGCGATCACCTATGCCTTTGATGTGCGGCCCGAAGTGGCCGAACAGGTCGAGTCGATGGGCGCCGAGTTCGTCTATCTCGACTTCGAGGAAGAACAGCAGGATGGCGCGGCCACCGGCGGTTATGCCTCGGTCTCGTCCCCGGAATTCGCCGCCGCGCAGCTGGCCAAGTTCCGCGAGCTGGCGCCCGAGATGGACATCGTCATCACCACCGCGCTGATCCCAAACCGCGAGGCGCCGGAGCTGTGGACCGAGGACATGGTCGCGGCGATGAAGCCCGGCTCGGTCATCGTGGACCTGGCGGCGGAAAAGGGCGGCAACTGCAAGCTGACCGTCAAGGACGAGAAGATCGTCACCGAAAACGGCGTCACCATCATCGGTTACACCGACTTTCCCAGCCGCATGGCGGCGCAGGCTTCGACGCTATATGCCACCAACATCCGTCACATGATGACCGATCTGACGCCCGAAAAGGACGGCCAGATCAACCACAACATGGAAGATGACGTGATCCGGGGCGCCACGGTGACGTATCAGGGGGACATCACCTTCCCGCCGCCGCCGCCCAAGGTTCAGGCGATTGCGGCCAAGTCCAAGGAAAAGCCGAAAGAGCTGACCCCCGAGGAAAAGCGCGCGCAAGAGGTTGCGGCCTTCAAGGCGCAGACCAAGAACCAGGTGACGCTGCTGACCGTGGGCGGTCTGTTGCTGCTGCTGGTGGGTCTGGTGGCCCCGGCCAGCTTCATGCAGCATTTCATCGTCTTCGTGCTGGCGGTGTTCGTGGGCTTCCAGGTGATCTGGAACGTCTCGCATTCGCTGCACACGCCGCTGATGGCCGTGACCAACGCCATTTCGTCGATCATCATCCTGGGCGCGCTGATGCAGATCGGGTCGGGGTCGTTCCTGGTGATCCTGCTGGCCGGTCTGTCGGTCTTCATGGCCGGGATCAACATCTTCGGCGGCTTCCTCGTGACGCGGCGCATGCTCGCCATGTTCCAGAAATCCTAAAGGAGTAGAGGGCTATGGACTTTGGATTTACCACTGCCGCCTACGTCGTGGCGGCCGTTCTCTTCATCCTTTCGCTGGGTGGCCTGTCGGGCCAGGAAAGCGCCAAACGCGCTGTCTGGTACGGCATTGTCGGTATGGGACTGGCGGTGTTCGCCACCCTGATCGGGCCTGGCGCGGGCCTGTGGTGGTTGTCGATCATCCTCGTTGCGCTTGGTGGCATGATCGGCTTTCAGCTGGCGTCAAAGGTCGAGATGACCCAGATGCCGGAACTTGTGGCCGGCATGCACGCCCTGGTCGGTTTGGCGGCCGTGTTCGTGGGCTTCAATGCGCATTTCGAGCTGGGCCGCGTTCTGCTCATGGATGACAGTGCAAAGAAGGCACTGGAAGGTTTTGCGGCGCTTCTTGCCAAGAAGGATGCCGTCGAAATCAACATCCTGCGGGTCGAGGCGGCGCTGGGCATCTGGATCGGGGCGGTGACCTTTACCGGGTCTGTGATCGCCTATGGCAAGCTCTCGGGCAAGGTGACCTCGGCGGCGACCAAACTACCGGGTGGTCACGCGCTGAACGCTGGCGCGGCAATCCTGTCGCTGATCTGCCTGATCTGGTATCTGAACTCGGGTGGGTTCTTCCCGCTTCTGATCCTGACAATCGCGGCGCTTTTCATCGGCTATCACCTGATCATGGGTATCGGCGGCGCCGATATGCCGGTGGTGGTGTCGATGCTGAACAGCTATTCGGGCTGGGCGGCGGCGGCCATCGGTTTCAGCCTCGGCAATGACCTGTTGATCGTCGTCGGCGCGCTGGTCGGTTCGTCCGGTGCGATCCTGTCCTACATCATGTGCAAGGCGATGAACCGGTCGTTCATTTCGGTGATCCTGGGCGGCTTTGGCGGCACCTCGGGCCCGGCGATGGAGGTCGAGGGCGAGCAGATCGCCATCGATGCCGAAGGCGTGGCCGCGGCGCTGAACGATGCCGACTCGGTCATCATCATCCCCGGCTATGGCATGGCGGTGGCGCAGGCGCAGCAATCGGTCAGCGAACTGACCCGCAAGCTGCGCGCCAAGGGCAAGAACGTGCGTTTCGCCATCCACCCGGTGGCAGGCCGTCTGCCCGGGCACATGAACGTGCTCTTGGCCGAGGCCAAGGTGCCCTATGACATCGTGCTGGAGATGGACGAGATCAACGAGGACTTCCCCGATACCGATGTGGCCATCGTGATCGGCTCGAACGACATCGTGAACCCGGCCGCGCAGGAAGACCCCAACAGCCCCATCGCCGGCATGCCGGTGCTGGAATGCTGGAAGGCGAAACAGGTGTTTGTCTCCAAGCGTGGGCAGGGCACCGGCTATTCCGGCATCGAGAACCCGCTGTTCTACAAGGAGAACACGCGCATGTTCTATGGCGACGCCAAGCAGTCGCTGGACAAGCTGCTGCCGATGATCGACTGATCCGGCTGAAACAGTTGGGGAAAGGGGCGTCCATGCGGCGCCCCTTTTCGTTTCCGGGCCTCGTCGCGCGGCGGGTTTTGCACTCAAGCGGTGGGATGTATGCGAATGTATCCCGTAACCAACTGAAATAAATAAATATTTGCCGCTGGCTGGTAAGCGGATATAGTGCGCGGAAACCGGAGCCCCCCAATGACGCCCATTCAGGACCACCCCTTGCGCTTTGCGCTGGCCAACGAGTTGCACGCGCGCCCCTTTCCCATTTCGCGTGCGCCCTGCACGGTGGCCTATCTGGCAGTGAAACAGCCGGATGCGGCGGTGGGGCGCGACCGCGAAGCGGACCGGGCGCATCTGATCGACCTGCTCGACCGGCATGGCGCGGCGCATCCACAGCCGGGGGCGACCCACTATGCGGGCCAGATCGGGCGCCACTGGCTGAAATGGGAAAGCCATACCGAGTTCGTGACCTATACGGCCTTTGCCACGGGTGTCAGTGCACGACCATTCGACCCGGTCGATTTCGAGGTTTTTCCACCCGACTGGCTGGCCGCCGCGCCGGGCCAGAGGGTGACATCGGCCCTGCTGAGGGTCGAGGAACAGCCGCCCGAGGAGGATATCATCGCCGCGCTGGCCGACTGGTTCGTGCCTGAAAGCCTGGCCGCGGCGCATGTGCTAGACCGGGCTGCGGTGGCGGCGGGCGATTTCCGCATCGACCCGGCGGGCCACATGCGCTTTGCCGTCTTTGTCGCACCGGACACCGGCGAGCGCAGGATCGGTCGCATCATCCAGCGCCTGTGCGAGATCGAGACCTACAAGGCGATGTCGATGCTGGGCTTTGCCCGGGTCAAGGCGCTGGGGCCGAAGCTGGGTGAACTGGATGCCGCGCTGACCGCGCTGATGGTCAAGATGACCGATGGCGACCACCCGGCCGAGGAATTGCTGCCGCAATTGCTGTCCACATCTGCCGAACTGGAGACCATGGCCGCGCGGGCCGAATTCCGTCTGGGCGCCACCGGAGCTTATGAGGCCATCGTGGGGCAGCGCATCACCTCTTTGCGAGAGGAGCGGTTCGGCGGGCGCCAGACCTTTGGCGATTTCATGCTGCGTCGCTATGAACCGGCGATGCGGACGGTGAAATCCACCGAACAACGGTTGAAGCGTTTGTCAGACCGGGCGATCCGCGCCGGTGACCTGCTGCGCACCCGCGTGGATGTGGAACGCAGCGCCCAGAACCAGGCGCTGCTGGAGAGCATGGACCGCCGCGCCGACCTTGCCTTGCGCCTGCAACACACGGTCGAGGGGCTGTCTGTGGTCGCGGTCAGCTATTATGCTGTCTCTTTGGTCTCGGCCTTCCTGTTGCCGCTGTCAGAGTGGTACGGGATCGACAAGAAGACGTTGATCGCGCTGGTCACTCTGCCGGTTGTTGGCTTGGTGTGGCTGGGTATCCAGAGGATCCGGAAGAAGCTGCATTAAGCACCGCATCGGTCAGTTTTGCACCCAGCGCGATGGCAGAGAGCGCCAGCAGCGCGGCAAGGCTGAGCATGGGGACACCTGCCAGACCGGCACCCAGGGTGCAGCCACCCGCCAGCACGCCGCCCATGCCCATCAGCGCGGCCCCGGCCAGATAGCGGCCGGTCTGCCGCGGGCTATCAAAGCTCTGCCAGCGGAAGCTGCCAAAGAGCAGCGCCGCCGCCAGCGAACCCAGCAGCACGCCGCCCACCAGCCCGGTGCCGAAACCGGGTGCGATCGAGGTCGAGGCGATGGTGTAGAACAGTGTATCGGCGGCAGGGGCGGTGAAAGAGAGGCTCTCCATCGCGATGGGGTCGAATTCGTCAAACAGGACATAGCCGGTACCGACCCAGCCCAGCGGTACCAGCAGCCCGATCAGGGCAGCGCCCAGCAAGGGGAGCGCCCGATTGCCCGAACGCGCGGCGATCAGCAGTGCGGCCAGTGCCAGAACGGCAGCCCAGAGCGCCGCGCCGCCGGGCAGGGTGGCCAGCGAGACGGTCTCGCCCAGGTCAATGGTCACCACGCCAAGGCTGGTACGCAGCGGCGCCAGCACGCCCTTGAGCATCGCATGGGCCACGACGGCAAAGACCAGCAGCACGGTCAGCGCCCGCAGGTTGCCGGTGCCGCCCAGCACGGTCAGACGCGAGATGCAGCCGCGTGTCAGCACCATGCCGGCGCCGAACATCAGCCCGCCCAGCACCACCGCCAGAACCGGCAGGTCCGAGCTCAGGAGCCGGTGATCGGCAAAGCCGATCAGCCCGGACGCCACGGCGGCCTGAGTGCCCAGGATCGCCACGGCGAGCGCGGTGAACCAGACACCGGCGGCCTGACGCGCGTCCTCGCCCACCACGGCGCGGCGGAAACAGAACCGCGTCCGCTCGGCCAGAAGGCCAAACAGAACGCCCAGGATCAGGCCCAGAAGAACGCTGATCTCTTTTGCGGTGGTCTCTTCGAAACCAAGGGACTCGAACATGGCAGCCTCACGGGGAATTGAGAATATTTTCCCAAATGAAGCGGTTTCTCTTAACAATCAAGCGTATCTGAATGTGTATCAGCGCGACGACTGGGGATGAAGTTCCGGTTTGCCCGAGATGGACAGGATGCTGTTCCGTGCGTGTCGCTTCGGCAAGACAAAGGGGCCGCCCCGGCTTGGGACGGCCCCTCATTCGTTCTTATTTGACCTCAGCGGCCCCGGATGCGCGGGTCGAGCGCGTCGCGCAGGCCGTCGCCCATATAGTTGACGCTCAGCACCGTCAGCGAGATCGCCAGCCCGGGCCAGATCACCCGCTCGGGGAATTGTTGCAGATAGTCGACGCCATCGAACAACAACCGCCCCCAAGTCGGAAAGTCAGGCGGGAAGCCCAAGCCCAGGAAGCTGAGCGCGCTTTCGGTGATGATCGCGGTGGCGATGCCTAGCGTGGCCGAAACCATGATCGGCGACAGCACGTTGGGCAGGATATGCCGGGTGATCAGCCGCGTGTTCGTGGTCCCGATCGAGCGGGCTGCCAGCACGAATTCCCGCTCTTTCAGGGCCAGTACGTCGCCGCGCACGATGCGTGCGGTGGGCATCCACGAGGTGATCCCGATGGCGGACACGATGAGGATGAAGATCCCCCGTTCCAATCCGAATGCCGCGTTCAGCGGCTCGCGGAACAGCAGCATCATGACCAGCAGCAGGGGCAGCAGGGGCAGGGCAAGGAACAGGTCGGTGAGCCGCATCAGCGGCCCGTCGAGCTTGCGGAAGAACCCGGCCAGCACGCCGACGAAAGAGCCAAGAAACAGCGCCAGCAGCATCGCGGTGATCCCCACCGAGACAGAAGTGGCACCTCCCGCCATCATCCGGGCCAACAGGTCGCGACCCAGCTGATCGGTGCCAAAGGGATGGGCCAGGCTGGGCCCCTGGTTGCGTTCCCGGATCGCCGTCTTGGTCGGGTCGATATCCCAAAGATACGGACCCAGATAGACAGCGGCCACGATCAGGAAGAACAGGGTCGCCCCCATCATCGCGCCCTTGTGCTGACGGAACTGGTCCCACACGTCATACCATTGGCTGCGCGGCGGTTTGGTGGGCTGGGGTTGGCTCAACTCAGTCATAGCGGATCCGCGGGTCAAGGATGCCGTAAAGAACGTCGGCGATCAGGTTGAAGAGGACGATCAGCACGGCAAAGATAAAGGTCAGGGTTTGTACCATCGGCAGGTCATTGGCCTGAAGCGCACCGATCAGCAGCTGGCCGATACCATTCACCTTGAACACCTGCTCGGTGATGATGGCGCCGCCAAAGATCGACGGGATGCCCAGCGCGATCACCGTCACCACCGGGATCATCGAGTTCCTGAGCACATGCACCATGACCACGACATACTCGCTGAGACCCTTGGCGCGGGCGGTGCGGACGTAATCCTGATTCAGGTTGTCCAGCATCGAAGCCCGCATGAAGCGGGAAAGCTGTGCGGTGATCTGGAGCGCCAGCACCATCACCGGCATGATCATCTGTTTGAGCTGATAGACGAAACTATCCCAGCTGTTGACCACATGGGTGGTGTCATAGATCGACGGGAACCAGCCCAGCTGCACCGAGAAGATCACGATCACCAGCACCCCCGAGAAGAAGGGGGGCACCGAGAAACCGACCATCGAGACAAAGGTGCCAAGCTGGTCAAACCAGCTGTACTGCCGATAGGCGGAGTAGATACCGATGGGCAGGGCGATGATGATGGCGACCACATAGGCGGTGCCGACCACCCAGAGGGTCTGCGGGACGCGCTGCACCACGATATCCATCACCGGCGAGCGGGTCTGCCACGAGATCACCCGCAGCTTGCCCTCGGAAAAGGCGGTGCCAAAGTAATGGTCGATCAGCACCTGCGGCTCGATCCAGAAGAACTGCACGATCCATTTCCAGAAGCGGATATGCAGCGGTTGGCCCAGGCCCAGGGCCTCGCGCATCTTTTCCTTGACCTCGGGGGGCACCGTCAGTGGTACCTGCGCCATCGGGTCACCGGGGGCAAGTTCTAGCAGCAGGAAAATGACAAGACTGATGAACAAAAGCGTCGGGACGGCCAGGACCAGACGACGGATGGTGAAGGTCAGCATTCGGGTGCGCCTTTGTTAACGAGTCTTTTTGTTGGGACGGATGCCAAGGCGCCGCGCCCCGATCATGGATCGGGACGCGGCTGAAAGGTGTTGGCGTTACTTGATGCGGTGCCAGTCGGCTGCGTTCCACAGCTCGCTGTCCCACACGTTCAGGACGACGCCGCCCAGCGTGTTGGAATGGGCCGACAGACGACCACGGTGCACCAGCGGGATCATGCCGCCGTTTTCGACCATGATGTCGTTCAGACGCTTGGCGATTTCCGCACGCGCATCCGCACCAGCCGTTTTGGTGAGTTCCGCATGCAGCGCGTCGAACTCTTCGTTGCAGAAGCGGCTGATGTTCTCACCCTGCCACTGGCTTTCGGGCTTGGGCGCCTTGTCGCACAGGCCGTTGGCCAGATAGGACTGCGGGTCGGTGCCGTTGAAGGTGTTGGCGTACATTTCAACGTCGGCATAGAACTTCTGGAAGGTGTCGGGCGAGCCCGGGTCACCACCGAAGAACACGGATGCGTTGATGTTGCGCAGTTCGGTTTCGATACCGATCTCGGCCCACCACTCTTTGATCAGCGCCTGGAAGTCCTGACGCACGGCGTTGGTCGAGGTCTGGTAGACCACTTTCAGCGGCACGCCGTCCTTTTCGCGCACGCCGTCGCCGTTGGTGTCGACGATGCCCGCATCATCCAGCAGCTTCTTGGCGCCTTCGATGTCCTGGGTGTCGCACGAGAAGGTGTCCGAGTTCACCGCAGCAGGCGCCGGAACCCAGTTGCAGGTGACCTTGCCGGCCTGGCCATAGCCGATCTCAACCAGCAACGGCCGGTCGATGGCCATCGACATCGCCTTGTAGACAGCCGGATCCTTCAGGAAGGGATGCGGATGCTTGGCGGTCGAACGCTCGCCTTCGGGCAGGTCGGGCGAGGGGTTGGTCTGGTTCAGCATGATACGCTCGACCAGCGGGCCAAAGCCCGCGACCGGGGTACCCTTGCCGCCGGCCTGCATCTGCTGGATCACCTCGGGCGCCAGCTGCAGGTTCCAGGCATAGTCGAACTCGCCGGTTTCCATCACGGCACGACCGGCCGCGGTGGCATCGCCGCCGCCCTTGAAGGTCAGCGTGGCAAAGGCCGGCTTGTTCGGGTCACGATAATTGTCGTTGGCCTTCATCGTGATCACGTCGTTCGGCTTGAACTCGGTGACGACAAAGGGGCCGGTGCCGATCGGACCAAAGTTCTCGGTAGTGCATTCGGGGGCCTTGGCGCCCATGCAGTTCTCGAATTGCGCCTTCTGGATGATCGGGCTTTCGCCACCCACGAAGGGGCCATAGGGGAACGGGGTCGGCTTGTCGAAGGTGACCTTGACGGTCATATCATCCAGCGCCTCGACCGAGGTCACGCCTTCGAACTTGGTCAGCTGCGCGCAGCCACCTTCGGGATGCATGCAGTAATCGGCGGTGAATTTCACGTCATGGGCGGTAAACGCGCTGCCATCCGACCACTTGATGCCGGGTGCGATCTTCCAGGTGATCGAGGTCAGATCCTCACTCACGCCGCCATTCTCGACGGTCGGGATCTCTGCCGCCAGGAAGGGCACCATGCCACCGTTTTCGTCGTAGCGGGCCAGCGGTTCGATGATCAGCGAGGCGGATTCAACGTCCTTGGTGCCGCCCGACAGGAACGGGTTCAGGATCGAGGGTGCCTGCCAGTAGATGATGCTGACATTGCCGTCCGAACCACGCTCGGCAAAGGCTGCCGGGGCGAGGGCCGTGCTGGCGATTGCACCCATCAAAAGGGCCTTGAGTTTCATACTACACTCCTTGTTGGACACGGATGTGTCGTGATTTTTTCCACGGTTAACCGTGGCTTGGGTGTTGCCGTCCGTTGGGTAAATCCTTGAAAGAAAATTCCTATTCCATTCGCGCTACGCGAAGGAACCAGGCTCCCCCAGGAACGGTTACGGGTCGTATCGAAACAGAGTTTTGGAAAATTGCAAGCCTTGCCGTCGGGAAAACGGTCAATGGGTTTGACTCCCCCCCCGAGAGGGCCTTAGCGTTTGCCAACAACCAAAAAGGGCGACCAAGGGGAGCGCGCGCGTGCTGGATCAGCCTATTGCACAGATCAAGAAGCTCAGAGTCGAGTTCCAGACCAAGGACGGACCGGTTGTCGGGGTCGAGGATGTCTCGTTCGATATCAATCCGGGCGAGACGGTCTGTGTTGTCGGCGAATCAGGCTCTGGCAAGTCTGTTTCTTCATTGTCGCTGATGCGATTGGTGGAGTTTGGCGGCGGTGACATCGCCGGTGGCCAGCTTTTGTTCGACCGCCGCGACGGTGGCGAACTGGATCTGGCCACGGCCGACCAGGACTATATGCGCCACATTCGCGGCAACGAGATAGGCATGATCTTTCAGGAGCCGATGACGGCGCTGAACCCGGTGTTTACCGTTGGCCGCCAGTTGACCGAGGGGTTGCGGGTGCATCGCGGGCTGAGCCAGTCTCAGGCCGAGGCGCGCGCGCTGGAGCTGTTGCGGCAGGTCCGCATTCCCGAACCCGAGCGCCGGCTGAAGCAATATCCGCACGAACTCAGTGGCGGCATGCGCCAGCGGGTGGTGATCGCCATGGCGATGGCCTGCGAGCCGCGCCTGCTGATCGCCGATGAACCAACGACAGCGCTGGACGTGACCATCCAGGCCGAGATCCTGGCGTTGATGGACCGGTTGAAGCGTGAGACCGGCACCGCGGTGATGTTCATCACCCACGACATGGCGGTGGTGGCTCAGATGGCCGACCGCGTGGTGGTGATGTTCCGTGGCAACAAGGTCGAGGAGGGCACGGTCGAGGAGATCTTTGAGAACCCGCAACATGACTACACCAAGGCACTGCTGGCCGCGGTGCCCAAGTTGGGCGAGATGCGGGGCAAGGTGGCGCCCGAACCGATGAAGCTGATGGGGGTCGCCGATCAGAAGATCGAGCCGATCATGGGCACCGAAACCCCGTTGTTGACCGTCAAGGGGCTGACCACGCGGTTTCCGGTCAAGGGCGGCTTCTTTCGCCGCACGGTGGCCAATGTGCATGCGGTCGAGGATGTGTCGTTCACTCTCAACAAGGGGCAGACCCTCAGTCTGGTGGGCGAATCCGGTTGCGGCAAATCCTCGGCTGGTCGTTCGATCCTGCGCCTGGTCGAACCGATGGCGGGCCAGATCAATCTGGACGGCGTCGATATCATGCAGCTGGATCAGGCGGGTCTGCGCAAGGCGCGGCTCGACATGCAGATGATCTTTCAGGATCCGTTCGCCTCGCTGAACCCGCAGATGCAGTTGCTGGAGCAGGTAGCCGAACCCATGCGCAACTATGATGTTGCCAGCGGCTCGGAACTGGTGGACCGCGTCGCGTCGCTGTTTGATCGGGTGCAATTGCCGCGCAGCTTCATGCGCCGCTATCCGCATGAAATGTCGGGCGGCCAGCGGCAACGAATCGCGATTGCGCGCGCGCTGGCGCTGAACCCCAAGCTGATCGTCGCCGACGAGGCGGTCTCGGCGCTGGACGTGTCGGTGCAGGCGCAGGTGCTGAACCTGATGATGGAATTGCAGGCGGATCTGGGGCTCAGCTATCTGTTCATCAGCCATGACATGGCCGTCGTCGAACGGGTCAGCCACCATGTGGGCGTCATGTATCTGGGCCGGATTGTCGAACTCGGGCCGCGCGTGCGCGTGTTCGAAAACCCGCAGCATCCCTATACCCAGGCCCTGATGAAGGCGGTGCCGATCGCCGACCCGCGCCGACGCAAGTCCGAGAAGGACCTGAACTTCAAACCGATTCCCTCGCCGATCCATCCGATCGGCTACGACCCTGATCCCTCGCGCTATATCGAGGTCGAGCCGGGCCATTACGTGCTGGATGGCGAATGGGCGGGCTATACGGTCGACCGCGATTCGATCAATGCGGCCGCTCTGTCGCATGCGGGGCAGGGCGGACACTGACCCATGACTGAACGCCTGTCGCCGGTCGAGATCATGGGAGCGCTTGTCGCCTTTCCGACCGTTAGCCGCGATACCAACCTGCCGCTGGTGGGCTGGGTCGAAACCTATCTGGCCGGGCACGGCATCACCGCCCATCGCTGGGTTGATCCCGACCAGCCGCACAAGGCGGCGCTCTTTGCCCATGTCGGCCCTTGGGAAGAGGGAGCCGTGGTGCTCTCAGGCCATACCGATGTGGTGCCGGTCGATGGCCAGCCCTGGGACAGCGATCCGTTCACCGTGGTCGAGCGCGACGGCAAGTATTTCGGGCGCGGCACCTGCGACATGAAGGGGTTCGATGCGCTGGCGATCTGGGCGCTGGTCGAGGGGCGCTATCGCGATCTGAAACGCCCTCTGCAACTGGCGCTCAGCTTTGACGAGGAGGTCGGCTGTACCGGCGCGCCGCCGATGATCGTCGAGATGCAGAACCACCTGCCCAAGGGCAGCGCCGTGATCGTGGGCGAGCCGTCGATGATGCAGGCGGTGACCGGGCACAAGGGCGGTTTTGGCTATGACACCCGTGTTGTCGGCTTCGAGGTGCACAGCTCGATCATGCATACCGGGGTCAACGCGATCATGGCCGCCGCGCCGCTGATCGACTGGGCCAATCACCGCAATGCCGAAAACCGCGCGGCGACGCCTTCGGCGCTGGCGGCGATGTTCGATCCGCCCTGGACCACCTGCCATGTGGGCATGATCTCGGGTGGAACCGCGCATAACATCACCGCCAAGGACTGCCGCTTTGCGATGGATTTTCGCATCGTGCCCGGCGAGGCAAAGGAGCGGTGGCGCGACGCCTATTTCGAGGCGGTGCGCGAGGTCGAGGCGCAGATGCAGGCGGTGCATCCCGAGGCGCGGATTGATCTCTCCGAACAGTTCCACGTGCCGCCGCTGGTCCCCGAACCGGAGGGCGAGGCCGAGATGCTGGTGCGCGCCCTGACCGGCGACAATGCGGGTCATGTCGTCAGCTATGGCACCGAGGCCGGACAGTTCCAGGAGGCGGGTTACTCCGCCGTGATCTGCGGCCCCGGCGACATCGCCCAGGCGCATCAGCCCAACGAGTTCATCACCGTCGCCCAGTTCGAGGCGGGTCATGGTTTCATGGCGCGATTACTCGACCGATTGTCGGAGTAACGGCGATGCAGGTGCGACCGGGCGCAACAGGATGGACCCCAACAGGTCGGCGCACCGGCGCAGCCGCCAAGCCCCGTTTTCACGCGCCGTGCCCCCGGATATCCGGGGCGCGGCGTTTTCGTTTGTGTCAGGTGCCCGGATGTATCCGGCAAGGAGAGCAATAAATGCCGATCAAGAACCGTCTTGCGGACATGAAAGAAGAAATCACCGGATGGCGCCGGCATCTGCATGCCCATCCCGAGCTGTTGTTCGATGTGCATCAGACCGCCGCATTTGTGGCCGAGCGTCTGCGTGAATTCGGTGTGGATGACATCACCACCGGCATCGGGCGCACCGGGGTTGTCGCCACCATCAGGGGCAAGACCGACACGGCGGGCAAGGTGATCGGCCTGCGCGCCGATATGGACGCGTTGCCGATTACCGAGGCGACCGGGCTTGACTATGCCTCGACCGTGCCGGGCAAGATGCATGCCTGCGGTCATGACGGGCATACCGCCATGCTGCTGGGTGCCGCCAAATACCTGGCCGAGACCCGCAATTTCGACGGCACGGCGGTGTTGATCTTTCAGCCCGCCGAAGAGGGCGGCGCGGGGGGCCGCGAGATGTGCGAGGACGGCATGATGGACCGCTGGAACATCCAGGAGGTCTACGGCATGCACAACACGCCGGGCCTGCCGGTCGGGCAGTTCGCGATCCGGCCCGGGGCGCTGCTGGCCTCGTCCGACGAGTTCGAGATCGTGGTGACCGGCAAGGGCGGCCATGCCGCCGCCCCGCATGACGCCATCGACACCACGCTGGTGGCCTCGCAGATCGTGGTTTCGCTGCATTCCATCGTCTCGCGCAACGTGGACCCGATCAAGCGTGTGGTGCTGACCGTCGGCACCTTCGAAACCGACAGCGTCGCCTCGAACATCATCGCCCATACCGCGCGGCTGTGCGGGACGGTGCGCACGCTTGATCCCGAATACCGTGCCCTGGCGGAGGCGCGGGTGCGCCGCGTGGCCGAGGATATCGCCTCGGCCTATGGTGCCACGGCGCAGGTGGTCTGGACCCCCGGCTATCCCGCCACCATCAACAGCGAGACCGAAACGCAATATGCGGCCGAGGCGGCGCTTGCCGTTTCAGGCGCGGTCGATGATGCCGTCGACCCGATCATGCCCAGCGAAGATTTCGCCTATATGCTGGAAGAACGGCCCGGCGCCTATATCTTCCTTGGCAACGGGGACACGGCGCAATGCCATCACCCGGCCTATAATTTCGATGACGAGGCGATCCCGGCGGGCAGCAGCTGGTATGCCGAGATGGTCGAACGCCGCATGCCCGCGCGCTGAGCGGTAATAAAGACAAGGAAGAGAACAAGATGCCGATCAAGAACCGTCTGGCGGAGATGCATGAGGAAATCGCGGGCTGGCGGCAGGACATCCACCAGCACCCCGAGATCCTGTATGAAACGCACCGGACCAGCGCGCTGGTGGCAGACAAGCTGCGCGAATTCGGCTGTGACGAGGTGGTCACCGGAATCGGCCGTACCGGCGTTGTCGGCGTGATCCGGGGCAAGGCGGATACGGCGGGCCGGGTTGTGGGGCTGCGCGCCGATATGGATGCGCTGCCGATGCAGGAACAGACCGGGCTGGCGCATGCCTCGACCATCCCCGGTGCGATGCATGCCTGCGGCCATGACGGCCATACCGCGATGTTGCTGGGTGCGGCCAAATACCTGGCCGAGACGCGCAATTTCGACGGCTCGGTGGTGGTGATCTTCCAACCCGCCGAAGAGGGCGGCAATGGCGCCGAGGCGATGGTCAAGGACGGCATGATGGACCGGTTCGGCGTGCAGGAGGTCTATGCCATGCACAACAATCCGGGCCTGGCTGCCGGTCAGTTCAAGATAAGGCCCGGTCCGCTGCTGGCCGCTGCCGACACGTTCGAAATCCATCTCGAAGGGCGCGGCGGCCATGCGGCCAAACCGCATGACACTGTCGATACCACGGTGATGCTGTCGCAGATGATCGTGGCGCTGCAAACCGTGGTGTCGCGCAATATCGATCCGATCCTGCAGGCGGTTCTGTCAGTCACCTCGGTCGAGACCTCGTCCAAGGCCTTCAACGTGATCCCGCAGGCCGCCGCCCTCCGGGGCACGGTGCGCACCCATTCGGGTGAGATGCGCGACCTGATTGAACGGCGTCTGGGCGAGGTGGTGCAGGGCGTGGCTGCCACCTTTGGCGGCAAGGCCGAGGTGAACTACGAACGCGGCGTGCCGGTGACGGTGAACGCCGAAGAGCCCACCCGCTTTGCCGCCGAGGTGGCCACGGCGGTCTCGGGCGGCTGTGGCGAGGCGCGCATGGTGATGGGGGGCGAGGATTTCTCCTTTATGTTAGAGGCGCGTCCCGGCGCCTTCATCATGATCGGCAATGGCGACAGCGCCGGGTTGCATCACCCTGAATACGATTTCAACGACGAGATCATCCCGGCCGGATGCAGCTGGTTCGCCGAAATGGTCGAACGTCGCATGCCCGCCGCCTGAGAAGGACCCAGCCGATGCCGGTCAGAAACCGATTTGCCGAGTTGCAGGATCAGATCGCCGAATGGCGCCGTGACATCCATGCCCATCCCGAGATCCGGTTCGAAGAGCACCGCACCGCCGCGCTGGTGGCCGATCGTCTGCGCGCCTTTGGCTGCGATGCTGTGGAAACCGGCGTCGGGCAGACCGGGGTTGTTGGCCTCATACGCGGGCGCCAAAGCACCTCGGGCCGGGTGATGGCGTTCCGCGCCGATATGGACGCGCTGCCGATTACCGAGGCGACCGGGCTGCCGCATGCCTCGACCCATCCGGGCAAGATGCATGCCTGCGGCCATGACGGTCATACCGCAATGCTGCTGGGCGCGGCGCAATACCTGGCCGAGACCCGCAATTTCGACGGTACCGTGGTGCTGCTGTTCCAGCCCGCCGAAGAGGGCGGCGGCGGCGCCAAGGCGATGCTCGCCGACGGGGTAATGGACAAGCACGGCGTAACCGAGGTCTATGGCCTGCACAACTGGCCCGGCCTGCCGGCGGGCCAGTTCGCCCTGCGTGAAGGGCCGATGATGGGGGCAGTGGATTTCTTTGAAATCCGGGTGCAGGGCCGGGGCGGGCACGGCGCGATGCCGCATTTGACCGCCGATGCCACGCTGGCCGCCGCGCAGCTGACCGTGGCCTTGCAACAGGTGGTGGCGCGCAATGTCGATCCGATGAAACCGGCGGTGCTGTCGGTCTGTTCGCTGCGCACCGACAGCAACGCCCATAACGTGATCGCCGACAGTGCGATGATCAAGGGCACCGTGCGCTACCTGCACCCCGAGGTTCAAGCGTTGATCCGCACCCGCATCGCCGAGGTGGCCCGCGCCACGGTCGAGGCGCATGGCGCAACGGCCGAGCTGAATTACATGCAGCTGGTGCCGGTCACCAGCAACCCAGCAGCCGGGACAGCCCATGCCGCCGAGGCGGCCCGGGCGGTGACCGGCCAGGCGCCGCTGGAGATCGACCCGGTGATGGGGGGCGAGGACTTTGCCGACATGCTGGCCGAACGCCCCGGCGCCTTCATTTTTCTGGGCAATGGCGATAGCGCCGATCTGCACCACCCCGCCTACGAATTCAACGACGCGGCCATCCCCGCCGGATGCAGCTGGTTCGCCACGCTGGCCGAGCAGCGGATGCCGCTTAACCCCTGATGTGACGCAAGAGGAAACACCATGCCCGTCAAGAACCGCTTTGCAGAATTGCAATCCGAGATCACCGAATGGCGCCGGGACATCCATGAAAACCCGGAAATCCTGTTCGAAACCCACCGGACCAGCGCGCTGGTTGCCGAAAAACTGCAAGAGTTCGGCTGTGACGAGGTGGTCACCGGCATCGGCCGCACCGGCGTTGTCGGCATCATCAAGGGCAAGAGCGACAGCAAGGGCAAGGTGATCGGGTTGCGCGCGGATATGGACGCGCTGCCGATCCATGAGCAGACCGGGCTCGACTATGCCTCGAAGACGCCCAATGCCATGCATGCCTGTGGCCATGACGGTCATACCGCCATGCTGTTGGGCGCGGCAAAATACCTGGCCGAGACCCGCAATTTCGACGGCACCGTGGTGGTGATCTTTCAGCCCGCCGAAGAGGGCGGCGGCGGTGGCCGCGAGATGTGCGAGGATGGCATGATGGACCGCTGGAACATCCAGGAGGTCTACGGCATGCACAACTGGCCGGGTGCCCCCGTGGGCAGTTTCGCAATCCGGCCCGGTGCCTTCTTTGCCGCTACCGATCAGTTCGACATTACGTTCGAGGGGCGCGGTGGCCATGCGGCCAAGCCGCATGACACGATCGACACCACGGTGATGACCGCTCAGGCGGTGCTGGCGCTGCAAACCATCGCCAGCCGCAACGCCGACCCGATCGATCAGGTGGTGGTCTCGGTCACCTCGTTCGAGACCTCGTCCAAGGCGTTCAACGTGATCCCGCAGCGGGTGCAGATCAAGGGCACGGTACGCACCATGTCAAAGGAAATGCGCGATCTGGCCGAGAAGCGCATTCACGAGATCTGCGCGGGCATTGCGGCCACTTTCGGCGGTACCGCGGATATCCGCTATATCCGGGGTTATCCGGTGATGGTGAACTCGGACGAGCAGACCGAGTTCGCCGCCAAGGTGGCGCGCGACGTGTCGGGCGGCTGCGAGGAGGCGGCGCTGGTCATGGGCGGCGAGGATTTCGCCTATATGCTCGAAGAGCGCCCGGGCGCCTATATTCTGGTCGGCAACGGCGACACCGCGATGGTGCATCACCCCGAATACAACTTCAACGACGAGGCCATTCCGGCGGGATGCAGCTGGTGGGCCGAGATCGTCGAACAGCGGATGCCCGCTGCCTGAGCAAGAAACAGGGAGAGGCGCCGCCTCTCCCATAGCCTCGCAAGGCGCGTGCCACCCAGATCGTTACCCGGTCTGCGGAGGTGCGAATGCGGTCTCGTCCAGTCCCGACCAGCCATCCGTTCCAGCCAGTTCGTGGGTTACCGGAGCCGAGCGGCAGATCAACGCGCCCTTGCGGATGGTGGCCAGGCGATGGGCGCGCAGGCGGATCGCCTCGATCCGGTCGCGGGCCTGCAACAGCACGAAATTCGCATGACAGCCCTTGGCCAGCCCATAACCGTCGAGACCCATGATCCGGGCCGAGTTGACAGTAACCGCGTCAAAGCACCAATCCATGTCGGCGCGGCTGGACAATTGCCCCACATGCAGCCCCATGAAGGCCACGTCGAGCATGCAGGCGCGGCCCAGCGAATACCACGGGTCCATCACGCAATCCGAGCCGAAGCCCACGGTGATGCCCGCATCGCGCAGCTCGCGCACGCGGGTCTGGCCGCGCCGTTTGGGATAGCTGTCATGCCGCCCCTGCAACATGATGTTGATCAGCGGATTGGGAATGGCATGAACGCCTGCCTCGACCATCAGCGGGATCAGCTTGGACACATAGTAGTTGTCCATCGAATGCATCGAGGTCAGGTGCGAACCCGCCACACGGCCCTGAAGGCCCAGACGCCGGGTCTCATAGGCCAGCGTCTCGACATGGCGGCTCAGGGGATCGTCGCTCTCGTCGCAATGCATGTCGACCATCAACCCGCGTTCGGCGGCAATCTCGCACAAGAGGCGCACGCTTTCGGCGCCATCGGCCATGGTGCGCTCGAAATGCGGGATGCCACCCACCACATCGACGCCCATGTCCAGCGCGCGTACGGTGTTGGCCATCGCGGTCGGGTCGCGCAGCACCCCGTCCTGGGGAAAGGCCACCAGTTGCAGGTCGAGCCGGTCCTTGACCCGCTCGCGCACCTCGAGCAGGGCCTGCACGCCTTTCAATTCGTCGTCGCAGGTGTCCACATGGCTGCGGATCGCGCCGATCCCCTTGGCCACCGCCAGATCACAATAGCGCAGGGCGCGGGCAATGATGTCATCGATCGACTGGATCGGCTTCAGCTCACCCCACAGCGCAATCCCCTCCAGCAGCGTGCCCGAGATGTTCATGCGCGGCGTGCCCAGCGACAGGGTTGCGTCCATGTGAAAATGCGGATCGACAAAGGGCGGCGAGACCAGATTGCCGGCCGCCTCGAGTACCGTGCCCGCCTCTGCGGTGATACCGGGTTCGACGGCGGCGATCAGGCCATCCTTGCAGGCGATATCGACGCCGCTCTGCCCGTCGGGCAGATTGGCGTTCTTGACGATCAGGTCGAACATGGCAGGCTCCTATCGTTGGCCCTTGAACCAGGGTTGCAGCAATGCGCGCGGATAGTCGGCAGAGCGCGCGGCGATGACAAGGGCGATGATCGAAAGGATATAGGGGGCCATCAGGAACACCTGTCCCGGCACCAGCGCGCCCATCTCGGTCTGCAACCGGACCTGAAGCGCATCGAAGGCGCCAAACAGGAGCGCCCCGAACAGCGCCTTGCCCGGTCGCCAGCTGGCAAAGATCACCAGCGCGATACAGACCCAGCCGCGCCCGTTGACCATGCCGAAAAAGAAGGCGTCGAACGCGCTCATCGTCAGGAAGGCGCCGCCAAGCGCCATCAGCGCCGAGCCCGCCACGATGGCACCGATCCGCAGCCCATAGACAGACAGGCCCTGCGCATCGACACTGTCGGGATTGTCTCCCACCGCCTGAATGGCCACCCCCAGCGCGGTGCGGTTCAGCACGTACCAGACCAGTCCCACCATCATCAGTGCCAGCCAGGTCAGCGCGGTCTGCTGAAACAGTACCGGCCCGAGGAAGGGCAGATCGGACAGCACCGGCAGGTCCAGCGGCTGAAACGGCTCGATCCGGGGCGGCGACGAGACATTGGGCAGCGCGGTGCGATAGGTGAAATAGCTGACCGAAGTGGCAAACAGGGTGATGCCAAGGCCCGAGACATGTTGCGACAGGCCCAGCGGAACGGTCAGGATCGCGTGCAACAGGCCAAAAAAGGCCCCGGCCAGTGCCGCCACCAACACGCCGCCCCACAGGCCCGCGCCCAGCCAGACTGCCATCCAGCCGCACATGGCGCCGACCACGAATATCCCCTCGATACCAAGGTTCAGCACGCCTGCGCGTTCACAGATCAGCGCGCCCAGCACGCCGAATATCAACGGGGTCGCGATCCGCAGGCTTGCGGCCCAGAAGCTTTCGCTGAGCAGGATGTTCAAGATGTCCATCATGACGCGGCCCTTCCCGTGCCCGAGCGGATGATCCGGTAGCGGGCGATGAAGCCGCCCACCAGAACGCAGAGCAGCGACATCGACACCACCAGATCGGCCAGGAACGAGGATACGCCCATTGCCCGGCTCATGCTGTCGGCGCCGACAAAGACCGAGGCGATGAAGAGGGCGGCGATGACAACCCCCACCGGCGACAGGCCCGCCAGCATGGCCACCACGATGCCGGTATAACCGAAACCGGGCGACAGATCGGCGGTCAGATAGCCCTTGAGGCCCGCGACCTCGCTGACGCCCGCCAGCCCGGCCAGTCCGCCCGAGATGATCGCCACGCCAAACAGCGAACGGTTCACGTTGATCCCGGCATGGCGGGCGGCGGCAGCGTTCTCGCCAACCGCGCGCAGCCGGAACCCCCAGACCGAGCGCGCCAGCATGAACTGCGCCACCGCGGCCAGAACCAGCGCCAGGATCAGCCCGGAATGCACCCGCATCCGGTCCATCAGTGGCGGCAGCATGCCCTGGTCGAGGATAGGCGCCGATTGCGGCCAGCCCAGCCCCATCGGATCCTTGAGCGGTCCTTCAAGCATCATTTGCAGGAAAATCAGGATGATGAAGTTCAACAGAAGCGTGGTCACCACCTCGTCGGCGCCAAAGCGCGATTTCAGGTAGGTCGGCACCGCCATGCCCGCCGCCCCGGCCGCAGCGCCAAGGATCACGATCAGCGGCACCAGCACCAGCCCCGGCAGGTCGAGCCAGCCGGCGCCGACCGCCACCGCCGCCATCGCACCGAGGTAGAGCTGACCCTCGGCCCCGATGTTCCAGAGCTTGGCGCGAAAGGCCAGGGCGGCGGCCAGCCCGGTAAAGATCAGCGGTGTCGCGCGGGTCAGCATTTCGGACACGGCAAAGACCGAGCCAAAGACGCCCTTGACCATCTCGCCATAGGCGGCGATCGGGTTGGCGCCCGCCGCCATCAGCGGAATGGCCGCAAAGGCCAGCGCGATCACGGCAGAAAGCACCGGAATACCCAGGTCCATGGTGCGCGACCTGTTTTGGCGCGGTTCAATCCGGATCATGCCGCCTCTCCTGCCATCATCAATCCAATCCGCTCGCGGTCATGGCTGCCGGTCTCGACGATCTGGCCGTCGCGGATCACCACCACCCGGTCGGCTAGGCCCAGGATTTCGTCCAGATCCTCCGAGATCAGCACGATCCCGGCGCCGCGTTCGCGCGCCTCGAGCAGGCGCCGCCCGACCTCGGCCGCCGCCCCCATGTCCAGACCGCGTGTCGGCTGGTTGGCCAGGATCAGGCGGGGCGCGCGTTCGAACACCCGCGCCAGGATCAGTTTCTGGATATTGCCACCAGAGAGCAGCCGCGCAGGTGCCGTGACGCCCGGACCGCGCACGTCATAGGCACGGGCCAGTTCGTCGGCATGGGTCGCGATCGCCTCGCGCCGGAGCAGCCCGCGCGATTGCACCTGCGGGTCGTCCAGCCGTTCGATCACCATGTTCTCGGCCACGCTCATTGCGCCGACAATGCCCTCGTGATGGCGGTCCTCGGGGATGCGCCCGACACCGGCGCGCACCATCCTGGCGGGAGAGGGGCGGGGGATCTCGCTCCCATCCACCCGGATATGCCCTGCGGTGGGGACCGAAAGGCCCGATATCACGTTGGCCAGCGCGCTTTGCCCGTTGCCCGAGATGCCGGCAACACCCAGGATTTCATGGGCATGTACGGTCAGATCGGCCTGTTTCAGGCTGTCGCGCTGGGACCGGCCCGCGACCGACACCCCCTGCAAATGCAGCACCGGGGCACCCGGCGCCATGGCGCTGCGCGCGATGCGGGGCGTGTCTGCGCCCACCATCATGCGGGCAATCGCCGCCTCGTCGGCCTCGGACGTGGCCATCTCGCCCACCTTGCGCCCATGGCGCAGCACCGCGATCCGATCGGAAAAGGCCAGCACCTCGCGCAGCTTGTGCGAGATGAATATCACCGACAGGCCCTCGGCCGTCATCGCCTTGATGCTGGCAAACAGCGTATCGGCCTCTTGTGGGGTCAGCACCGCGGTGGGTTCGTCCAGAACCAGGATACGGGCATCGCGATAAAGCGCCTTGAGGATCTCGACCCGCTGTCGCTCGCCCACGGAAAGGCGGCCCACCGGCACGTTCAGCGGTGCCTTGAGCCCGCTATGGGTCATGATCGCCTCGATCCGCGTCCGCGCGCCGCGCCGGTCGCGGCGGATCGCACGCAGCGGCTCGGCGCCCAGCGTGATGTTGTCGAGCGCGTTCAGGTTCTCGGCCAGGGTGAAATGCTGGTGTACCATGCCCACGCCGGCGGCCAGCGCCGCCTGCGGATGGCCCAGCGGCAGGGGCGCAAGATGCCCGGCCTCGTCCGCCACCTCGACCGTTCCCGCGTCGGGCAGGTAATGCCCGAACAGCATGTTCATCAGCGTGGTCTTGCCCGCGCCGTTTTCGCCCAGCAGCGCCAGCACCTCGCCGCGCGCCAGCGACAGGCTGACATCGTCATTGGCCACCACCGGGCCAAAGCGCTTGCTGAGCCCGTTCAGCCTGAGAACCGTTCTATCTGTCATGGGGAAACGGGTCGGCGGTCGCGCCCGCCGGCCCTGCTTTCATCAGTTGTCCGAGACCGGGCGGTCATCGTTCACGTTAACACGGAACAGACCATCCAGAATCTCGGCTTCCTTGGCCTTGACCGCCGTGACGGTTTCCGGCGCGACCAGGCTCTCGTCCATCACCAGCGAGCCGCCGCCATAGGCCATGAAGCTGTACTGGCCGTAATCGGCAGCCTCGAAACTGCCTCCGGCGACGTTTTCGATCGCCTTGTCGATGGTGGCCTCCATGTGCCACAGCGCCGAGGCGATGATGGTACCGGGATAGTCGCCCGAGGTGTCGATCACGTTGCCGACCGCCTTAACGCCGCGCTCGACCGCGGCATCGGAGACGCCGAAGCGTTCGGCATACATCACATCCGCGCCCGCATCCATCATGGCAAAGGCGCTTTCCTTGGCCTTGGGCGGATCATACCAGCTGTCGATGAAATTGACGATGAACTTGACATCGGGATTGACCGAGCGCGCGCCGTCCATGAACGCATGCATCAGCCGGTTCACCTCGGGGATGGCATAGCCCCCGACCATGCCGATCACGTTCGATTCGGTGGCGGCCCCGGCCACCATGCCGGTCAGATAGCTGGGTTCGTGGATCCAGTTGTCGAAGACCGAGAAATTCGGTGCCACCGGCCCGAAGGACGATCCCATCAGAAAGGCGGTGTCGGGATAGTCCTTGGCCACCTTGCGCGCGGCGCGTTCCAGACCGAACACCTCGCCCACGATCAGTTGGGCACCCTGTTCGGCATATTCGCGCATTACCCTTTCATAATCGGTATTTGCGACGTTTTCCGAGAAGGCATATTCGATATCGCCGCGGTCGGCGGCGGTGTTCAGCGCCTTGTGAATGCGGCTGATCCACTGCTGTTCCACCGGCAGCGTGTAGATGGCCGCGACCTTGACCTTTTCGGCGGCGGCGGCCCCCGCCGTCATCAGCGCCGAGGCTGCGACGGCCGCAGCAAGCATGACCCTGCGCGTGATTGATGTGTTCTTCATGATCCTCTCCTGCTTTTTTCAGGAAGCGGAGCATTATTTTACCGATTAGTCAATTTTTTCACGCAGGCACGTTGGTAAACCGGGCTTGAATTCGGCCGTCCTGCCTCCGGTTTGCGCATCTGGCCGGGTCAGGCCTTGGGGGCAGCCTGCGACCAGAGCTGTTGATAGACTTCCTCGATCCCCGCGGCCTCGCGCGCGGCGCTGAAATTCTCGACCGCGATTTCACGGGCGGCAAGGGCGGCGGCACCGTGGACATCCTCGTCGGCCAGCAGGGCGCGGGCGGCCTCGGCCCCCTGGGCCGCGTTTTCAAGCGGTACCACCCGCCCGGTACGGCCCTGGGCCGAGAATTCGCGAAAGAATCCGGTGTCCGAGCCGACAAAGGGTACGCCCGAGGCCATCGCTTCGAGCGGGACCATGCCGTATCCCTCGTATCGCGGCAGTTGCACCACCAGCGATAGGGCGCGCATCAGGTCCGGCAGGCGGTTGGGCGGCACCTCGTCGATGAAACGGATGCGGTCGATCATGCCGGCGCGCTGCACCTTGTCCTTGAGGGTCAGGGCGAATTTCTGATGCTCCTTGGTGGCGCGGCCCACCACCAGCGCCACCGCGCCCGGCATATCAGGCAAAAGGCGCAGCATCGCTTCGACAAACAGGTCGGTGCCCTTCTCCGGGCGCACCCGCCCGATGGTGGCAATGCCGAAGTCGCCGCCATAGCCCTGCGCCGCCCAGGCGGCGGGGCGGTCGGGGGCGGGGGTGAAGCGGTCGGTATCGACGCCATGGGGCACCACTGCGCGCACATGCGGGACAAAGCTTGCCGCTGCGTCCGAGGTGGCCACTACCGCGTCCATCCGGCTGATCAGCCAGCACGGAAAGGCCGAATGCCGCCGGATCGCGGCCGAGGTAAAGACGATGCGGATCGGCAGGCGCAGCACGTCGCGCGCCCAGATCGCGGTGTGCATTTCGGGGTTGCGGCGCACATGCCAGATGGCAAAGGGCTTGCCCGGCGGTGGCGTGCGTGAGAGCGCGCGCGCGGCGCGGGCGCTGATCGGTGCGGGGCAGCCGGGCAGGGCGTGGCCCACCAGCGCCAGATCGTGGCTTTGGACCTGCTGGCGGATCACATTTGCCGCCGTGGCCGAGACGCCGGTGAAGTTGCGGTTGAAATTGGTGACGAAGAGATCGGGCATCAGTCCAGTCCCAGCCGGGTTGTCAGGGTGTCGATGACACCCTCAAGCGCGGTTTCTTGCGCGGCGACCAGCGCGCGGGCCTGGGTGCGGGCGGTGTCAAACGCCTCTGCATCGTCAAGCCAGCGGCGGACGGCTCGGGCCAGCGGAGCGGCGCCTGTCACCTCTATGGCGCCACCGCTCGCAATCAATGGTTGATAGGTTTCGGCAAAGTTGAAATAGCCCGGCCCGGTGATCACCGCCGCGCCCGCCTGGGCCGGTTCGAACGGGTTGTGGCCGCCGATCTCGCGCAGCGAGCCGCCGAGGAAGACCAGCGGGCAAAGCGCGTACCAGGTGCCGGTCTCGCCCAGCGTGTCGGCCAGATAGATCTGTGTCGTGGAGGTGATCCGCTCGCCGCTGCTGCGGCGGGCGGAGGTGAGTCCGGCACCTGTTATCAGCGCCGACACTTCAGTGCCGCGCTCGGGGTGGCGCGGGATCAACAGCAGCAACAGTTCAGGGTGGTCGGCCAGCAATTGGCGATGTGCTTCCAGCACCACCTCCTCCTCACCCTGATGGGTGGAACTGGCGACCCAGACCGGGCGGGGGCCGATGGCGGCACGCATCTCTGTCAGCAGGGCGGCATCGACCGGCAGCGGCCCCGCCATAGCCTTGAGGTTGGTGCCGGGCGTGACCCGCGCCGGGTCGGCGCCCATGGCGATCAGGTTGTCGGCGGTCTGCTGGTTCTGGGTCAGGAACAGGCGGAAACGGTCCAGCAGGAATCGCGCTGTATCCGGGAAACGTTGCCAGCCGCGTACCGATTTCTCGGACAGGCGGGCATTCAAGAGGGCCAGCGGCACGCCCTCGCGGGCACCCTCGACGATCATGCGCGGCCAAAGCTCGCTTTCGACGAACACCGCCGCGTCGGGGCGCCAGTGGCGATAGAACCGCGCCACCGGGCCGGGCCCATCGAGCGGCGCGAACTGGTGGCGGCAGCGCGGCGGCATCCGCCGCGCGATCAGATCGGCCGAGGTGGGCGTACCCGAGGTGATCAGGAATTCGAGGTTTGGCAGGCGCTCGCCCATGCGGGTGATCAGTCGCAGCACAGACAGGCTTTCGCCGACGCTGGCGGCATGGAACCACACAAGTTGCCCGGGCGGGCGTGGTAGGCTGGCATGGCCCAGCCTTTCGTGTTGACGCTCCAGCGGCACATCGGCGCGGCTCAGCTTTTTGCGGACGGCGCGCCATGCAAACGGAACCAGCACCGACGAGGCCGCGCGGTACAGATGATAGAGCGGGGTCGGCGTCAGGCCGGGGCCGGACATGCGTCAGCCGCCCGTGTGGCTCATATGCCGGGACATCCTGCCGTCGACCTGCTGGCGGGAATAGTCGAAATCATGGCCCTTGGGTTTCAGCCCGATGGCGGCACGGATCGCCTGTTCCAGCGGCTCCTCGCTGCCCGGGTGGTCGCGCAGAGGCTTGCGCAGATCGGCCATGTCCTCTTGGCCGAGGCACATATACAGCTCACCGGTGCAGGTCAGCCGCACCCGGTTGCAGCTTTCGCAGAAATTATGGCTGAGCGGTGTGATGAAGCCGATCTTTTGCCCGGTCTCCTCCAGCCGCACGTAGCGCGCCGGGCCACCGGTGCGTTCGGACAGGTCGGTGACGCGGTAATGGTTTTCATACTCCGCGCGCACGTCCTTGAGCGACCAGAACTGGCCCAGCCTGTTCTCGTTGCCGATATCACCCATCGGCATGACCTCGATCCAGGTCAGGTCCATGTCACGCTCGGCGCACCATTCGGTGATGCGCGGCAGTTCTTCCTCGTTGAAGCCCTTGAGCGCGACCGCGTTGATCTTGATCCTGAGGCCCGCGCGCTGGGCCGCGTCGATGCCGCGCAGCACCTGCGGCAGGCGGCCCCAGCGGGTGATGTCGGCGAATTTCTGATCGTCCAGCGTATCAAGCGAGACATTCACCCGGCGCACGCCTGCGGCATAAAGCTGATCGGCAAAGCGTTCCAATTGCGAGCCATTGGTGGTCAGCGTCAGTTCTTTCAGCGCACCGCTGTCCAGATGCCGGGTCATGCCGTTGAAAAAGGTCATGATCTCGCGACGCACCAGCGGCTCGCCTCCGGTGATGCGCAGCTTCTCCACTCCCATGCGCACAAAGGTCGAGCACATGCGGTCCAGCTCTTCAAGCGTCAGCAGCTCTTTCTTGGGCAGAAAGGTCATGTTTTCCGACATGCAATAGACGCAGCGAAAATCGCAGCGGTCCGTGACGGAAACACGCAGATAGGTGATGGCGCGCGCGAAAGGGTCGATCAGTGGAGCTGTCATGGCGACATAGGTAAAGCGGGTCGCTGCCAGCGGCAAGGGCGATGTGGGTTTGGGCTGGCGCAGGCCCGCTCTCTGGCGCTAGGGTCGGGCCATGAGATACCTGGTTCTGATTTCCCTCGTGGCGCTGGCGGGCTGTGACCGTGTGCGCGCCACCACCGACAAGCTGTTCGGGGGCGACAAGGCCCCGGAAACCACCGCCGCGCCGCAGGCCGAAACCGCGCCTGAAGAGGCGGTCGAGGCCGCAACGCCCGAGGCCGAAACCGCCGCGCCACCTGCCGACATCCTTCCCGGATGGGAGGGCGCGCGCCAGACCGTGGCCGGTCTGGGCGATCCGACGATTCCGGGCCGCTGGATGGAGACCGCGCTGGTCGAGCAGGAGCGCAACGGCCGCGTGGTGGTGCGAAAGACCGGCGCCACCGCCCATGTCACGCTGATTCCTGCAGGAGGCGATCCGGGCAGCGGCAGCCGCCTGTCGCTTGACGCGATGCGGGCGCTCTTGGCGCCGATCGACGAACTGGTCGAGCTTGACGTCTATTCCAACTGAGCCCTCAGGTATTTGCCCGCCTCCTTGCGGGCAAATGCCTTCATGGCGGGGCCGTGTTCGGCCAGAAAGGCGCGCACCGCTTCGGGATCGTGCTTAGAATGGTCGCGCAGCCACCAGGCCACGGATTTCTGGATGAACCAGTCTCGGTCGGGCACATAGCCCGCCGCCCATCCCAGGATACGGTCGCGCGCGGCGGTATCGGCGGGTTTGGGGTTGCTCATCTTGGCCCAGGGCAGGGTGGCCACCAGCGCGGCGCGCCGGGTCCACATATGGTCCGAGCGGATCCAGCCCTCGACCTGGTCCAGCCGCGCCGGATCGGCCAACAGCCGTTTCTGCATCGCCATCGCCGCATGATCGGCAATTGCCCAGGCATCGAAATCGGGCAGCCATGACAGCAGCAGGTCCCAGACCGCGTCGTCGGGGCGGATGCGAGCCTGGGTCAAAAGCTTGGCTGCGGCCACCCGCGCCTCGTGGATATCGGTCTGCCAAAGCGCCTTGGCCAGCGCCACCCGGTCGGGAACAGCCAACTGTTGCCGCCAGTCCCGGCTTAGATCGTTCAGCACCGGGTTGGCGACCCCCAGATAGACGCGCGGAGCCTTGTGATAGGCGGCCATCTCGGCGGCGCGTTCGGGGTCGGCATGGGCGCGGATCCGGTCGAGATAGGGGCTGAGCATGGTGTCCTCCACGGCTGGGGTAGTGACAACCGGCGCGGGCGCCGGTTGTCGTGAACCTGTCGCAGGCAGAGGCGCGTCAGGTGTCTTTCTGCTTGCGGGCCTTCTTGGCGCGCAGCATGTCGAACAGCTTGCGCGCGCGGTCGGGCTTGTTCTCCTGCTTGGTGCGGGCAACGGCCAGCGCGTCCGGTTCCACATCGCGGGTGACCACGGTGCCGGTCGCGGTCATCGCGCCGTCGCCCAGGGTGACCGGCGCCACCAGCATCGTGTTCGAGCCGATAAAGACATTGGCGCCGATGGTGGTGCGGTGCTTCATCACGCCGTCATAATTGCAGGTGATGGTCCCGGCACCGATATTGCTGTTCGCGCCGATGCTGGCATCGCCGATATAGGTCAGGTGGTTGACCTTGGCGCCCTCGCCGATCTCGGCATTCTTGATCTCGACGAAATTGCCGATGCGGGCATTCTCGGCCAGTTCGGCGCCGGGGCGCAGGCGGGCATAGGGGCCGACCACCGCGCCTTGGCTGACATGGCAGCCCTCGAGATGCGAGAAGGCGCGGATGGTGGCGCCGCTTTCCACCGTCACGCCGGGGCCGAACACCACGTTGGGCTCGATCACCGTGTCGCGTCCGATAACCGTATCGGCGGCCAGATAAACGGTGTCCGGCGCCATCAGCGTAACGCCCAGATCCAGTAACTCGGCCCGGGCGCGCTCCTGAAAGATGGCATCCGCCGCCGCCAGATCGGCGCGCGAGTTGACGCCCAGCGTCTGCGCCTCGTCACAGGCCACCGCGGTCACCGCCAGCCCCTGTTTGCGCGCGATCTCGACCACGTCGGTCAGGTAATACTCGCCCGAGGCATTGTCATTGCCCACCGCAGCGATGAGGCCGAACAGGGTTTCCGCGTTGCACGCCAGAAGGCCCGAGTTGCAGAAGCGGATCGCGCGCTCGGTTTCGGTGGCGTCCTTGAACTCGACGATCCGCTCCAGGCTGTCGCCCTGCATCACGAGGCGACCGTACCGGGCGGGGTCGGCGGCCTCGAACCCGAGGATGACCAGGTCGTGGGTCTTGCGGGCGGCCAGCATCCGCTCCAGCGTGTCGGGTTGCAGAAAGGGCGTGTCGCCATAGAGCACGACCACATCACCCGCGAACCCTTCGAGCGCGGCACGGGCCTGATCGACCGCGTGGGCGGTGCCCAGCTGCTCCTCTTGCAGGACAACCGTTGCGCCCTCGTCCTCGGCCAGAGCGGCGGCGCGCACGGCTTCGGCGCCATGACCGGCTACGATCACGGTGCGCTCAGGCTCCAGCACGGCGCCCGCGCGCATGGCATGAACCAGCATAGGGGCGTGGGCGATGGGGTGCAGAACCTTGGGAAGATCGGATTTCATCCGGGTTCCCTTGCCTGCGGCGAGAATGACCAATGCAGTGCTCATAATGCGTTTTCTCTTTAGTTTTCCTGGCGCCCGTTTTATCCGCTGGGACCACAGGCGCAAGCGATAGTGCGGGCGGGTAAAGATGGACAGGGCGGAGCACCGCCCGGAAAGGGGCGGTATGCGTACGGTGATCTTCGATCTGGACGGCACGCTGGCCGATACCTCGGGTGATCTGCTGGCCGCGGCCAATCACTGTTTTCGCGACATGGGGCTGGGCGATGTGCTGGTGCCGGGGCAGGATGCGGGTATCGCGCTCCGGGGTGGGCGGATGATGCTGACGCGCGGGTTGGAGCGCGCGGGCGTCTATGACGCGGCCACCGTTGACCGCTATTACCCGGTGCTGCTGGAGGCCTATCGCGCGGCGATCGACCATCACAGTTTCCTCTATCCCGGCGCGATGGAGGCGGTCGAGGACCTGCGCAGGCGGGGATATGGCGTCGGCATCTGCACCAACAAACCCGAGGCGCTGGCCGATCTGCTGTTGCAACGGCTGGGGGTGCGCGAGACCTTTGCGGCGCTGATCGGTGCCGATACGCTGCCGGTGCGCAAACCCGATCCCGAACCGCTGCGCGCCGCCGCGCGGGCGGCGGGGGGCGATCCGGCGGCCTGCGTTCTGGTGGGCGACAGCGATACCGACCGCAACACCGCGCGCGCCGCAGGTGTACCCTCGATCCTTGTGACCTTCGGCCCTTCGGGGGCCGATATGGCGGCGCTGGAACCCGAGGCACTGCTGGACCGGTTCGAGGACCTGCCGCAGGTGGTGAGCCGGCTGATCGGATAAAACCCGATTTGGCCTTTGCAAAACTGCATCTCGGCTCTTGACCACCTGTCGGGCGCCGCCTCAGATACCAGCCATGACAGAGATATTCTCGGGTAGTTTCACCCAGCAGGAACCCATTCCGGACGAGGCGATCGAGGCGGCACTGGCGGTGCTGCGTCATGGCCGGTTGCACCGGTACAATCTGGCCAAGGGCGAGTTGGGCGAGACCGCCCTGCTGGAGCAGGAATTCGCCGCCCAGACCGGCGCGCGCTATTGCCTGGCGGTGGCCTCGGGCGGCTATGCGCTGGCCACCGCGTTGCGCGCTGCGGGGGTGGGGCCCGGCGATGCGGTGCTGACCAATGCCTTTACGCTCGCGCCGGTGCCCGGCGCCATCGCCTCGGTGGGCGCGCGGCCCGTGTTTGTGGGCGTGACCGAGAGCCTGACCATCGACCTTGACGATCTGGCCGCCAAGGCAGGCGCGGCGCGGGTGCTGATGCTGAGCCACATGCGCGGGCATCTGTGCGACATGGACCGGCTGATGCAGATCTGCGACGATGCCGGGATCACCGTGATCGAGGATTGCGCCCATACGATGGGCGCGGCGTGGAACGGTGTGCCTTCGGGCCGGCAGGGCGCGGTCGGCTGCTATTCCTGCCAGACCTACAAGCACGTGAACTCGGGCGAGGGTGGTCTGCTGGTCACTGATGACGAAGAGATTGCGGCGCGGGCGGTGATGCTTTCGGGCTCTTATATGTTGTACGAGCGCCATCTGGCGGCGCCGGGGCCCGAGGTGTTCGAGCGCATCAAGTACCACACCCCCAATATCTCGGGCCGGATGGACAATCTGCGCGCCGCCATCCTGCGGCCGCAGTTGCGTGCGCTGGATGCGCAGGTGGCACGCTGGAACGAACGCTATCAGCGGATCGAGGCGGGGCTGCGCGGCACACCTGGCCTCACGGTGATCGAGCGGCCCGAGGCCGAGACCTATGTCGGCTCGTCCATCCAGTTCCTGCTGCTCGACTGGGCAGCGGACAAGGTGCAGGAGGTGCTGCACCGTTGCGCTGGCCGCGGGGTCGAGCTGAAATGGTTCGGCACGCCCGAGCCTGTGGGCTTTACTTCGCGCTATGACAGCTGGCGCTATGCCGAGAGTGCGCCGATGCCTGCCAGCGACCGGGTGCTGGCCGGGATCGTCGACATGCGGGTGCCGCTGACCTTCAGCCTCGAGGATTGCGACCTCATCGCGCGCATCATCCGGGCCGAGGTGGGGACGGTCCACCAGTCCTGACGTCGCGAAACGCCGCAAAGCCGTAAAGGCGCTGTCCCACAAGGGGCGGCGCCTTTGCTGTTCTACTTCATATGCAGGAATCGTTGACGGGTGGGGAAAACGCTGGTATCGGCTTTATTGAACAGTTGTTCATTAATGCGGAGAGGAGAGCGCGATGTTCGCAGCTACCATGCAATTCGATCTGGGCGAGGACGTGAACGCGCTGCGCGACATGGTGCATCGCTGGGCGCAGGAGCGGGTCCGCCCGATGGCCGCCGAGATCGACCAGACCAACGAGTTTCCCAACGAGCTGTGGCGCGAGATGGGCGAGCTGGGCCTGTTGGGTATCACCGTGCCCGAGGAGTTCGGCGGCGCGGGCATGTCGTACCTGGCGCATGTGGTCGCGGTCGAAGAGATCGCGCGCGCCAGCGCCTCGGTCAGCCTCAGCTATGGCGCGCATTCCAACCTCTGCGTCAACCAGATCAAGCTGAACGGCAATGACGAGCAAAAGCGCAAATACCTGCCGGGCCTGGTCTCGGGCGAGCATGTGGGCGCGCTGGCCATGTCCGAGGCGGGCGCTGGGTCGGACGTGGTGTCGATGAAGCTGCGCGCCGAAAAGCGCAACGACCACTACCGTCTGAACGGCAACAAGTACTGGATCACCAACGGCCCAGACGCCGATACGCTGGTGGTCTATGCCAAGACCGACCCCGAGGCCGGCAGCAAGGGCATCACCGCCTTTCTGATCGAAAAGTCGATGAAGGGGTTCTCGACCTCCAAGCATTTCGACAAGATGGGCATGCGCGGCTCGAACACCGCCGAGCTGGTGTTCGAGGATGTCGAAGTGCCGTTTGAAAACGTGCTGGGCCAGGAGGGGCGTGGCGTTGCCGTGCTGATGTCGGGTCTCGATTACGAACGCGTGGTGCTGGCTGGCATCGGCACCGGCATCATGGCCGCCTGTCTGGACGAGATCATGCCCTATATGGCCGAGCGCAAGCAGTTCGGCAAACCGATCGGCTCGTTCCAGTTGATGCAGGGCAAGATCGCCGACATGTACACGGCGATGAATTCGGCCCGTGCCTATATCTACGAGGTGGCCAAGGCCTGTGACCGGGGCGATGTGACCCGTCAGGACGCCGCTGCCTGCTGTCTCTATGCCAGCGAACAGGCAATGGTGCAGGCGCATCAGGCGGTGCAGGCCATGGGCGGCGCGGGCTTCCTGTCGGACAGCGCGGTCAGCCGCATCTTCCGCGATGCCAAGCTGATGGAGATCGGCGCCGGTACCTCGGAGATCCGCCGCATGCTGATCGGCCGCGAACTGATGAACACGGTGCTCTGAGAACACAAACGGCCCGCAAGCCGAGGGAACTTGCGGGCCGCCTGTCTTGCCGAGGAGGGATCAGAACCGATGCACGTACTGGACGCCGATCACCAGCGGGTCGATCTCGGCCGTGCCGATTGCGGCACCGTTCAGGGTGGCGTCGGTTTCGAGGTTGATCCAGCGTGCGTTCAGACGCAGCGCGCCCCGGTCGCTGATCTGATAATCGAGGCCCGCGTTGATCGCGACACCGAAACTGTCATCCAGTTTGAGCGTGCCCAGTGGCGAGCTTTCCTCGAAGAAGGTGGTGTAGTTCACACCAATACCCAGATAGGGCTTCCACGCCGAATTGGTCGGGAAGTGATAGTTCAGCGACAGGGTGGGCGGAAGGTGCTTGACGGTCCCGGCATAGCCGATACCGCTGATCGAGACGTCATGCTTGAAGGGCGTGGCTGCCAGCAACTCGATACCCAGATTGTCACGGATGAAGTATTCGACGGTAAAGATCCCCTGGGTGTTGTCGTCGACGGTGGCCGCGCCACCGGCCAGGGTGCCGTTGTTGGATTTGGGGTTCACATAGCCCACCCCGACACCTACGGTCCAATCGCCCTGAGATTGGGCCGCGAGTGGTCCGGCAAGGGTGACGAGAGCTGTGGAAAGCGCCAAGGCAGCAGCGATACGTGTCATGTGGGTACCTTTGTTTTAAGTGACGCTCCAATTTTGAGCACGGACATATGCAAATTCCCTGATCTGGATCAAGATACAGGCGAATTTCACCCCGTAACCAATTACGTTCATTTGAGAAGCACGTTTCAAAGCCCTTCTTTAGAAGGGATTTTGTGGGGTCGGTTCCTATGACATTCTCCGTGCGCATACCGGGTCTGCGCCCTGATGGCGGCTGGGACCTGCCCAAGCGTCTGAACATGGCGCGGCAATGCCTGTCGCAACCTGCCGACGCGCTGGCCATCATCGACCTGACCGGACCCGCGCGACGCGACATCACCCATGGTGATCTGACGGGCATGGTGCAGGGGCTGGCGCGGGCGCTGCTGCCGCGCGTGGCGCCGGGCGACCGGGTCGGCGTGCTGCTCAGCCAATCGCCCTGGTGCGCGGCGGCGCATCTGGCGCTCTGGCATATCGGTGCCATTTCGGTGCCGCTGTTTAAGCTGTTCCAGCAGGACGCGCTGCGCAGCCGTCTGGAGGATTCCGGCGCCCGTCTGGTGCTGACCGATGCCGAGGGCGCCGCCCTGCTGGGCGATCTGGCGACCCCGTTGATGGCGGCCGAGATCGGGCTGCCCGGCGAACCGGTGCCGCAGGCCGATACAAGGCCCGATGATCCGGCGGTGCTGATCTATACTTCGGGCACCACGGGCCGGGCCAAGGGCGCGGTGCATGGCCATCGGGTGCTGACCGGGCACCTGCCGGGCGTTTCGATCAGCCACAACCACCTGCGCCCGGGCGATTGCCTGTGGACGCCTGCCGACTGGGCCTGGATTGGCGGTCTCTTTGACGTGCTGATGCCGGGGCTGGCGCTGGGCATTCCGGTGGTGGCGGCGCGGCTGGACAAGTTCAGCGCAGGGGCCTGCGCCGATGTGATCACGCGGGGCGGGGTCAGGAACGTGTTCTTTCCGCCCACCGCGCTTCGCATGCTCAAGGCGGCGGATCAGGCACTTCCCGGCCTGCGCTCGGTCGCCTCGGGCGGCGAGCCCTTGGGGGCCGAGATGCTGGCCTGGGGTGAGCGTGCCTTTGGCCTGACGATCAACGAATTCTACGGCCAGACCGAATGCAACATGACCGTGTCTTCCTGCGCCGCTGATTTCCCGGTGCGTCCGGGTTGTATCGGCAAGCCGGTGCCGGGGCACGAGGTGGCGGTGATCGACGACACGGGCCAACCCACAACGGGCGAGGGCGATGTCGCCGTGCGGCGCGGTTCGGCCTCGATGCTGCTGGAATACTGGCGCAACCCGGCGGCCACCGCCGAGAAGTTCCGGGGCGATTGGCTGGTGACCGGCGACCGGGGCGTGTGGGAGGGCGACTACCTCCGCTTTGTCGGGCGCGAGGATGATGTGATCACCTCGGCCGGCTACCGCATCGGCCCGGCAGAGATCGAGGATTGTCTGCTGACCCACCCGTCCGTCGCGACCGTGGGCGTGGTGGGCAAGCCCGACCCGCTCAGGACCGAGATCGTCAAGGCCTATGTGGTGCTGAAACCGGGCGCCCGGGCCAGTGCCGAAGAGCTGCAAGCCTGGGTCAAGGACCGGCTTGCCCAATATTCATACCCGCGCGAGGTGGCGTTTCTGGAGGCGCTGCCGATGACGGTGACAGGCAAAGTGATCCGCAAGGAATTGAAGCGCCGCGCAGCGGCAGAACTGGAGGCCAATCCATGAAACTCACATCCAAGGCCATGCCCGCCTCCGAGGGCTTCAAGGCGAACCGCGCCGCGCATCTGGATGCGCTGGCGCAGATCGGGGCGGCGGCCGAGGCCGCGCGCCTGGGTGGCGGCGAGAAATCGCGGGCCCGCCACGAAAGCCGGGGCAAGATGCTGCCGCGCCGCCGGGTGGCCAACCTGCTCGACGCAGGCTCGCCCTTCCTCGAAATCGGCGCCACCGCCGCCCATGACATGTATGACAACGCGGCCCCTGCCGCCGGTGTCGTCGCGGGCATTGGCCGGGTCGAGGGGCAGGAGGTCATGGTCGTCTGCAACGACGCCACCGTAAAGGGCGGCACCTATTACCCGATGACGGTCAAGAAACACCTGCGCGCGCAGGAGATCGCCGAGGAAAACAACCTGCCCTGCATCTATCTGGTGGACAGTGGCGGCGCCAACCTGCCCAACCAGGACGAGGTGTTCCCGGATCGCGACCACTTTGGCCGCATCTTCTATAACCAGGCGCGGATGAGCGCCAAGGGCATCCCGCAGATCGCGGTTGTGATGGGTTCGTGTACCGCAGGCGGCGCATATGTTCCCGCGATGTCGGACGTCACCATCATCGTCAAGGAACAGGGCACCATCTTTCTCGCCGGCCCGCCACTGGTCAAGGCCGCGACGGGCGAGGTGGTCAGCGCCGAAGACCTCGGGGGCGGCGACGTGCACACGCGCCTGTCGGGCGTGGCCGATTATCTGGCCGAGGATGACGCCCACGCGCTGGCGCTGGCGCGGCGCGCCGTGCGCTCGCTCAACCGCCGCAAGCCGCTGACGGTGGACTGGGCCAGCCCCGAGGAACCGGCTTATGACCCCGAGGAGATCCTGGGCGTGGTGCCAGCCGATCTGAAAACCCCCTATGACATCCGCGAGGTGATCGCGCGGCTTGTCGACGGCTCACGCTTTGACGAGTTCAAGCCGCGCTTTGGCGAGACCATTGTCTGCGGCTTTGCCCATCTCAAGGGCTGCCCGATCGGTATCATCGCCAATAACGGCGTGATCTTCAGCGAGGCGGCGCAGAAGGCCGCGCATTTCGTGGAACTGTGCAGCCAGCGCAAGATCCCGCTGGTGTTCCTGCAGAACATCACCGGTTTCATGGTGGGCCGCAAATATGAAAACGAAGGCATCGCGCGCCACGGCGCCAAGATGGTGACGGCGGTCGCCACCACCAGCGTGCCCAAGATCACCATGCTGGTGGGCGGCTCGTTCGGGGCGGGCAACTATGGCATGGCGGGGCGGGCCTATCAGCCCCGCTTCCTGTGGACCTGGCCGAACAGCCGCATTTCGGTGATGGGCGGCGAGCAGGCGGCAGGTGTGCTCGCCACCGTCAAGCGCGACGGGATCGAACGGCAGGGCGGCAGCTGGTCGGCCGAGGAAGAGGCTGAATTCAAGCGCCCGACGCTGGAAATGTTCGAGCGCCAGTCGCATCCGCTCTATGCCAGTGCCCGGCTTTGGGATGACGGCATCATCGACCCGCGCAAATCCCGCGATGTGCTGGCGCTGTCGCTCAGCGCTGCGCTGAATGCCCCAATCGAGGATACGCGGTTCGGCGTGTTCCGGATGTGATCCTCGTTTCGCAGGAAATATTCCGGGGGCGCAGTAGCCGCACCATTGGGTCGATCCCAATGGCGACGGACATCGCCCCCGAACCGACCCTTGAGTCAAAAGGACCGACCCCATGTTCGACAAGATCCTGATTGCCAATCGCGGCGAGATCGCCTGCCGCGTGATGGAAACCGCGCAGCGCATGGGCGTCGCCTGTGTCGCGGTCTATTCCGATGCCGATGCCGGCGCCAAACATGTGGCGATGGCCGACGAGGCGGTGCATATCGGCGGCCCGGCCCCCGCCGACAGTTACCTCAAGGGCGATGTGATCATCGCTGCCGCGCTGGAAACCGGTGCGCAGGCCATTCATCCCGGCTATGGCTTCCTGTCAGAAAATCCCGATTTCGTGGACGCGGTGGAGGCGGCGGGGCTTACCTTCATCGGTCCCTCGGCCAGCGCGATCCGGGCGATGGGCCTGAAAGACGCCGCCAAGGCGCTTATGCACGAGGCGGGCGTGCCCGTGGTGCCCGGCTATCACGGCGACAACCAGGACCCCGAACATCTGGCGGGCGCCGCCGATACCATCGGCTATCCGGTGCTGATCAAGGCGGTCGCGGGCGGTGGCGGCAAGGGCATGCGCCTGGTCGAGCGTCCGCAGGATTTCGCCGCCGCGCTCGACAGCGCCCGGGGCGAGGCCAGAACCGCCTTTGGCAATGACGCGGTGCTGGTCGAGAAATTCGTGTCCAAGCCGCGCCATATCGAGGTGCAGGTATTCGGCGACGGCACCCATGCGGTGCATCTGTTCGAACGCGACTGCTCGCTGCAACGCCGCCACCAGAAGGTGATCGAGGAGGCGCCCGCGCCCGGCATGACCGAGGACATGCGCGCCGCGATGGGGCAGGCGGGCGTGCGCGCCGCCGAGGCCATCGGCTACAAGGGCGCGGGGACCGTGGAATTCATCGTCGACGCCTCCGACGGGCTGCGCGCCGACCGGTTCTGGTTCATGGAGATGAACACCCGCCTGCAGGTCGAACATCCGGTGACCGAGGCGATCACCGGCGTCGATCTGGTGGAATGGCAGCTGCGTGTCGCTGCGGGCGAGAGCCTGCCCGCCCGGCAGGAGGAGTTGAGCATCACCGGCCATGCCTTTGAGGCGCGGCTATATGCCGAGGATGTGCCCAAGGGCTTTCTGCCCGCCACCGGCACGCTCAGCCATCTGGCCTTTCCCGAAGGCTGCCGCGCCGATAGCGGCGTGCGCGCGGGCGACACCATCAGCCCCTGGTACGATCCGATGATCTCGAAGGTGATCGTGCACGGGCCCACCCGCGCGGTGGCGCTGTCACGGCTGGACCGGGCGCTGGCGGGGACGCAGGTGGGCGGCACCGTCACCAACCTGGCCTTTCTTGGTGCGCTGACCCGGCATGCGGGCTTTGCCGCTGGCGATGTGGATACGGGCCTGATCGGGCGCGATATCGACGCGCTGGTCGCGGCCCCCGCGCCCGAGCCGCGCCATGTGGCCGCCGCCGCCATGGCGGTGCTGGGCCTGGCCGTGGATCAGGCCGAGCAGGGCTTTACCCTCTGGGCGCCGCTGCACCGGGCGATCACGCTTGGCTGGCAGGGCGAGGAGATTGCCGTCGATGTGCAGGTCGAGGGACGTTACCGCCAGCTCTGGCAGATCGGCGCGGATCAGGTGGTGGCCGAACGGCGCGACGGGCGCTGGCGCATCGGCGGGCGGGCGATGCCCGATGTGTCGGTCGCGGGGGGCGTGGCCACCGTGTTCGACGGCTATGGCCTGCCCTTCGACATCATCGACCCGCTAGAGCGCGACAGCAGTGCCGGTGGTGATACAAACGTGGTGCTGGCGCCGATGCCGGGCCTGGTCAAGGCGGTCTTTGCCAGCGCCGGCCAGACGGTGAAGGAGGGTGACCGCCTCGCCATCCTGGAGGCGATGAAGATGGAACATTCGCTGCTGGCTGCCCGTGACGGGGTGGTGGCCGAGGTTCTGGCCGAGGCCGGCGCCCAGGTCGAGGCCGGTGCCGCGCTGGTGCGTCTGGAAGAGGAAGAGGCTTGACGCGCCGCCGCGGACATGCGGCGGTGGGGCAGGTGAACTGAGCGCAACGGGACAGGAGTGCGGCGATGGGCGATTGGGTCGAAATCTTCGAGATGGGGCCGCGCGACGGGCTTCAGAACGAGAAACGCGAGATTCCGGTGGCCGAGAAGGTGGCGCTGGTCGATTGCCTCAGCCGGGCCGGGTTCCGCCGGATCGAAGTGGCCAGCTTCGTCTCGCCCAAATGGGTGCCGCAGATGGCCGGGTCTGCCGAGGTGCTGGCCGGGATCGCCCGCGCCGAGGGGGTGCGCTATGCGGCGCTGACCCCGAACATGCACGGATATGAAGATGCGCTGGCGGCGCGTGCAGACGAGATTGCGGTCTTTGCCTCGGCATCCGAGGGCTTTTCCAAGGCCAATATCAACGCCACCATCGAAGAGAGCATCGCACGGTTCGAACCGATTCTCGAGGCCGCGCGCCATATCGACCTGCCGGTGCGGGGCTATGTGTCCTGCGTGACCGACTGCCCCTATGATGGCGCGGTGGCGCCCGAGAAGGTGGCCGAGGTGGCCGACCGGCTGTTCGCGTTGGGTTGTTACGAGATCTCGCTGGGCGACACGATCGGGCAGGCGACCCCGGACAAGATCGCGCGCATGCTGCTGGCGGTGCGCGAGCGGGTGCCGGTCTCGCGGCTGGCAGGGCATTACCACGACACGGCGGGACGGGCGCTGGCCAATATCGACGCCTCGCTGGCGCTGGGCGTGCGGGTTTTCGATGCTGCAGTGGGCGGCTTGGGCGGCTGCCCCTATGCGCCGGGCGCGGCGGGCAATGTGGCGACCGAGGCGGTCGCGGCGCATCTGGAGCGGCTGGGCTACCAGACCGGGCTCGACATGGATGTGATCGCCGAAGCGGCAGAGATGGCACGCGCCATGCGCACCGGGTGAGACCCGGAATTCTGCAAGAATTCCGGCCCGTTTTCCGTGCCGGAAAACGGTTCTGAAGGAGAGGTCATGTACGAAACCATCACCATCGACACCGACGCGCGCGGGGTCGCCACCCTGACGCTCGACCGGGCGGAGAAACACAATGCCATGTCGGCGCAGATGCTGGCCGATCTCAGCGCCGCCGCAGCGCAACTGGCCGCTGACGACGCGGTACGGGTCGTGGTGCTGACCGGCGCGGGCAAAAGCTTTTGCGCCGGTGGCGATCTGGGCTGGATGCAGGCGCAGATGGCCGCCGATGCCGAAACCCGCTTTGTCGAGGCGCGCAAGCTGGCCGAGATGCTGCAGTCGCTCAACAGCCTGCCCAAGCCGCTGATCGGCGCGGTGCAGGGCAATGCCTTTGGCGGCGGCGTCGGTATGGCCAGCGTCTGCGATATCGCGATCGGTGTCGACACGCTCAAGATGGGCCTGACCGAGACCCGGCTAGGCATCATCCCCGCCACCATCGGCCCTTATGTCATCGCCCGCATGGGCGAGGCGCGCGCGCGCCGCGTCTTCATGTCGGGGCGCCTGTTCGGGGCCGCCGAAGCGGTGGAACTGGGTCTGCTCGCCCGCGCGGTGCCTGCCGAAAATCTTGCCGCCGCGATCGAGGCCGAGGTCACGCCTTATCTGGCCTGCGCGCCCGGCGCCGTCGCCTCGGCCAAGGCGCTGATCCGCGATCTGGGACCGCGCGTCGACGATGCCGTCATCGACCGCACCATCCGGGCGCTGGTCGACCGCTGGGAGACCGACGAGGCCCGCGAGGGAATCGGCGCCTTTTTCGACAAGCGCAAACCTGCATGGAACACTTAGGTTTGATCTCCTGTCGATCACCAGTGCCTGACCGAAAATATGCCTGAAAACCGATACCTGCTGCGTCGAAATATGCGCGGCAGGACGCGTTCGTTCAGTTGACCCTCTGAGCGGGCACGGGTAGAGAAGGTCCAGTCAACACGCCAATTGACGGCGCGTCCCCGACCGGGCGCGCAGGAAAGGAGCCACTCGTGGAAGAGCTGTTGCGGGAATACCTCCCGATCCTGGTGTTTCTGGCCGTCGCCGCTGGCCTTGGACTTGTCCTGATTCTCGCCGCCGTCGTGCTGGCGGTCCGCAATCCCGATCCCGAAAAGGTCAGCGCCTATGAATGCGGCTTCAACGCATTCGATGACGCGCGGATGAAATTCGATGTCCGGTTCTATCTGGTGTCGATCCTGTTCATCATCTTCGACCTGGAAATCGCCTTCCTGTTTCCCTGGGCCGTCGGCTTCAAGGACATGAGCGATGTGGGCTTCTGGTCGATGATGGTGTTCCTGGGCGTGCTGACCATCGGCTTTGCCTATGAATGGAAGAAAGGGGCGCTGGAATGGCAGTGATGACGGGTGCCAACACCGCGGGCGTCGACAAGGAAGTCGCCACCCAGGCCCTGAACGCCGAGTTGCAGGACAAGGGTTTCCTGCTGACCTCGACCGAGGACATCATCAATTGGGCGCGCACCGGGTCGCTGCACTGGATGACCTTTGGTCTGGCCTGCTGCGCGGTCGAGATGATGCATACCTCGATGCCGCGCTATGACGCCGAACGGTTCGGCATCGCGCCGCGTGCGTCGCCGCGCCAGTCGGACGTAATGATCGTAGCCGGCACGCTGACCAACAAGATGGCGCCCGCGCTGCGCAAGGTCTATGACCAGATGCCCGAGCCGCGCTACGTGATCTCGATGGGCTCCTGCGCGAATGGCGGTGGCTATTATCATTACAGCTATTCCGTGGTGCGTGGCTGCGACCGGATCGTGCCGGTGGATATCTACGTGCCGGGCTGCCCGCCGACCGCCGAGGCGCTGCTGTACGGTCTGTTGCAGCTGCAACGCAAGATCCGCCGCACCGGCACCATCGTGCGCTGAGGAGAGAGCCAAATGAGCGACGCACTCAGAGAACTGGGCACCCATCTGGAGCTGAAACGCGCCGACTGCATCCTGTCCTGGGATGTGACCTATGACGAGTTGAACGTCGATGTGGCGCCGTCGAACCTGGTCGATTTCGTGGATTTCCTGCGCTCGGACAGCAGCTGCCGCTTCTCGACGCTGGTCGATATCACCGCCGTGGACTATCCCGAACGGGCCAAGCGTTTCGACGTGGTCTATCACTTCCTCAGCATGTACCAGAACCAGCGCATCCGCCTGCGAGTCTCGATCCGCGAAGAGGATATGGTGCCTTCGATCACCGGTGTGCATCCCTCGGCCAACTGGTTCGAGCGCGAGGTGTTCGACATGTTCGGCATCCTGTTCACCGGCCACCCGGACCTGCGTCGCATCCTGACGGATTACGGGTTCCGGGGCTATCCGCTGCGCAAGGATTTCCCAACCACCGGCTATACCGAGGTCCGCTATGACGAGGCGGAAAAGCGGGTTGTCTATGAACCCGTGAGCTTGGTGCAGGAATATCGGCAGTTCGATTTCATGTCCCCGTGGGAAGGCGCCGATTACATCCTTCCGGGAGACGAGAAGAAAGAGGGCTAAGCCATGGAGTTCCTGATCTGGATTGCATTGGCGGTCGCGACGATCATCCCGATGATCAAGCTGCTGCCGCATTTCGGGATCAACCGGAACTGGGCCTTTGCCTGCGTGATCTCACCGGTGGTCATCGTGCTGCTTTGGATCATGGCCATGAAGCTGCAAGAGATGGAGCGCCGCTGACATGCTGACGATCCTGGGGGAACTGGCCGCGCTGGCGGCGCTGGGACTGGCCCTGGCGGGTGCTGCGGCCAAGGCGGCGCAGGCAAAACGGGCCCGCGTGCGGGCCACGGCAAAACGGAATTCGCGGGCGCGTCGCTGACGCCCGCATGGGCCGCGCCCGATGGGGCCGGTACGACACGACAAGCCGGGCAGGGCGCCCGGACAGGAGAGACAGATGATGGATGGCGGCAAGGGCTTCGAGGACGCGCTGACAGGCGAGCAGAAGATCCGCAACTTCAACATCAACTTCGGCCCCCAGCACCCGGCGGCGCATGGCGTGCTGCGGATGGTGCTGGAACTGGACGGCGAGATCGTCGAACGTTGCGATCCGCATATCGGCCTTTTGCATCGCGGCACCGAAAAGCTGATGGAAAGCCGCACCTACCTGCAAAACCTGCCCTATTTCGACCGGCTCGACTATGTGGCGCCGATGAACCAGGAACATGCCTGGTGTCTTGCCATTGAAAAGCTGACGGGTGTCGAGGTGCCGCGTCGCGCCAGCCTGATCCGGGTGCTGTATTCCGAGATCGGCCGTATCCTGAACCACCTGTTGAACGTGACCACCCAGGCGATGGACGTGGGCGCGCTGACGCCACCGCTTTGGGGGTTCGAAGAGCGCGAAAAACTGATGATCTTTTACGAGCGGGCCTGCGGCGCGCGCCTGCACGCGGCCTATTTCCGGCCCGGCGGCGTGCATCAGGACCTGCCCGATGCGCTGTTGGACGATATCGAGGCGTGGAGCCATACCTTCCCCAAGGTGCTCGACGATATTGACGGGCTGTTGACCGAGAACCGTATCTTCAAGCAGCGCAACTGCGATATCGGCGTGGTGAACGAGGAAGAGATCCTGCAATACGGATTCTCGGGCGTGATGGTGCGCGGCTCGGGCCTGGCCTGGGATTTGCGCCGTGCACAACCCTATGAATGCTATGACGAATTCGAATTCCAGGTGCCGGTGGGCAAGAACGGCGACTGTTACGACCGTTACCTCTGCCGGATGGAAGAGATGCGCCAGTCGATCTCGATCATCCGACAGGCCATTGCCAAGCTGCGCGACTGCCCCGGCGACGTGCTGGCGCGGGGCAAGCTGACGCCGCCGAAACGCGGTGACATGAAGACCTCGATGGAAAGCCTGATCCATCACTTCAAGCTTTACACCGAAGGGTTCCACGTGCCCGCAGGCGAGGTCTATGCCGCCGTCGAGGCGCCCAAGGGCGAGTTTGGCGTCTATCTGGTGGCCGATGGCACCAACAAACCCTATCGCTCCAAGATCCGGGCACCGGGCTATCTGCATCTTCAGGCGATGGACCATGTCGCCAAGGGCCACCAGCTGGCTGACGTCGCCGCCATCATCGGCACGATGGACGTTGTGTTCGGGGAGATCGACAGATGAGCCCGATGCGATCCACTTTGATCGGAATGGGGGTGCTGGCTGCGCTGGCCGCCTGTGACGTGGCGCCCACGGGCGAGGGCAGCACGGGCGTGATCACCGGCGAGATGCGCGACGATTATCTGGACGCTGTGGCGAGCGTCGGCTGCGTGCTGCGGGACGAACGCCAATATGGCGCGGTCGATTTTCAGGCCGGTCTGAGCCGCGAGCAGACGCTGGCGATCACCGCGAATTATCTGTCGAGAGGCAAGGCGGAACGGGTGGGGGATGGTAACTCCATCCGGATCAACACCGGGCCCTGTGCCGCGTAACGGGAATTAGAAGGACAAGAACACAATGCTACGCCGTCTGTATCCCGAACAGCCCGACAGTTTTGCCTTTACGCCCGCCAATCAGGCCTGGGCCGAGGCGCAGGTTACCAAGTTTCCCGAAGGCCGCCAGGCCAGCGCGGTTATTCCGCTGCTCTGGCGCGCGCAAGAGCAGGAGGGCTGGCTGACCCGGCCCGCCATCGAAGCCGTCGCCGACATGCTGGGCATGGCCTATATCCGGGTTCTGGAAGTGGCCTCGTTCTACTTCATGTTCCAGCTGCAACCGGTTGGAACCGTGGCACATATCCAGATTTGCGGCACCACCTCCTGCATGATCTGCGGCGCCGAGGACCTGATCGCGGTCTGCAAGGAAAAGATCGCCGACAAACCGCATACCCTGTCCGCCGATGGCAAGTTCAGCTGGGAAGAGGTGGAATGTCTCGGTTCCTGCACCAATGCGCCCATGGCGCAGATCGGTAAGGATTATTACGAGGATCTGACCGCCAAGCGGTTCGGCGAGCTTCTGGACGAGCTGGCCGCTGGCAAGGTGCCGGTTCCGGGTCCGCAGAATGGGCGTTACGCGTCCGAGCCTCTCAAGGGGCTGACAAGCCTCACCGACTATGACAGCGGCAAGACCCGCTATAATGCCAGCGTGCAACTGGCCACCGATATCGGTGACACCGTCAAGCGGATCGACGGCACCGAGGTACCGCTGCTGACGCCCTGGATCGGCAAGGACGGCACGGTAGCCAGTCGCGCGGGCAAGGTCAGCCCGCCGCCCGCACCCGCCGCGCCGAAACCGGCGGTCAAGCAGACCCCCAAGGCCGAGGCGGAACCCGCGCCCAAGCCCAAAGCGGAGCCGGTCGTGAAACCCTCGACCGCACTGCCGGGGCAGGAGGCTCTGGCCAGCCGCAAGGGCACATGGCGCTATGAGGCCGAGGGTGCCGATACCACGGCCGATGAGGCGGGCGAGGAACAGCCGCTGACCCTGAGCGCGGCACGCGAAGGTGGGGCCGACGACCTCAAGCTGCTCAAGGGCGTGGGGCCCAAGCTCGAAGGTCTGCTCAACGAGCTGGGATTCTATCATTTCGACCAGATTGCCGCCTGGACCCCGGCTCAGGTTGCCTGGGTCGATGCGCGGCTGAAGTTCAAGGGCCGGATCGAACGGGACGGCTGGATCGATCAGGCCCGCCAACTGGCGGCGGGCGAGGAAACGGAATTTGCCAAACGGGCGAAGAAGGACGGAATTTACGACGAATAACTGATAACAGGGAGACCACATCATGACGACCTCAACGGACAAATCGGCAGACACGGCGCGTGTCTGGAAACGGGCGGCCTATGGCGGGCTCGTGGTCGCGGGTGTGATCCTGGTATTCGGTCAGACAAGCTTCATGACAGCTGTTGTCGCCGGACTGATGGCCTTTGCCGCGGGCGGCTACCTGGGGGGCAGAATGTCCGCGGCCGCGCAACAGGCCGAGGCGCGGGGCAATCTGGCCGAGGACATTCGTGCCGATGTCGCCCAGAGTGCGCCGGCGCCGATGGCGGAACCTGAGGTGGTCAACGTCGTGGCAGAGCCCGAGCCGGTCGAGGCCATGGCAGAGCCCGAGCCGGTCGCGACCGTGGCAGAAGAAGAGATGAAATTGGTTCAGCCTTCCAAGGCCTTGCCGGGCGAAGCTGAACTTGCCGCGCGCAAGGGCACGTGGCGATACGAAGGAAACAGTGCCACGGCATGATCCGTGGCGCGCACTGGTAACATGGACGATAAACTGGAACAGGACATTGCCCGCAAGGGCCGCCATATCGCCTTGGTCATCGCCGTGACCATGGTGCTGTGGCTTGTCCTGTCGATGTTCATCGGTCCGGCGCTTGGGCTGCCGGGCCGGTACGCGCTGCTGATCGATTTCGCAGCACTTGCCGGTTTCATCTATGCGGTGATCAACATTTTTCAACTCTGGCGCCTGCGTCAGGATAGCCAAAGGTAGGCAGGAAGCATGCTGAAGGATCAGGACCGGATCTTTACCAATCTCTACGGGATGCACGACCGCACGCTGAAAGGCGCGATGGCACGCGGCCATTGGGACGGAACCGCCGGCATCATCGCCAAGGGGCGGGACTGGATCATCCAGCAGATGAAGGATAGCGGGCTGCGCGGGCGCGGCGGCGCGGGCTTTCCCACCGGTCTGAAATGGTCCTTCATGCCGAAGGAAAGCGATGGCCGCCCGTCCTATCTGGTGGTCAATGCCGACGAATCCGAGCCGGGCACCTGCAAGGACCGCGAGATCATGCGTCACGATCCGCACACGCTGATCGAGGGTTGCCTGATCGCCAGTTTCGCGATGAACGCAAACGCCTGCTATATCTACATTCGCGGCGAATACATCCGCGAGCGCGAGGCGCTGCAGGCCGCGATTGACGAGGCCTATGACGCGGGCCTGTTGGGCAAGAATGCCGCCAAGTCGGGCTGGGACTTCGACCTCTATCTGCATCACGGTGCGGGCGCCTATATCTGCGGCGAGGAAACGGCGCTGATCGAAAGCCTCGAAGGCAAGAAGGGCATGCCCCGGATGAAGCCGCCGTTCCCGGCGGGTGCGGGGCTTTATGGCTGCCCGACCACGGTCAACAACGTCGAATCCATCGCGGTGGTGCCCACGATCCTGCGGCGCGGACCGGAATGGTTTGCAGGCTTTGGCCGCCAGAACAACGCAGGCACCAAGCTGTTTGCCATCTCGGGCCATGTGAACAACCCCTGCGTGGTCGAAGAGGCGATGTCGATCTCGTTCCAGGAACTGATCGAGACCCATTGCGGCGGCATTCGCGGCGGCTGGGACAACCTGCTGGCCGTGATCCCGGGTGGCTCCTCGGTTCCCTGCGTGCGCGGGGAAAAGATGAAGGACGCGATCATGGATTTCGATTACCTGCGCGGCGAACTGGGCTCGGGCCTGGGGACCGCGGCGGTGATCGTGATGGACAAATCCACCGATATCGTGAAAGCGATCTGGCGCCTCAGCAAGTTCTACAAGCATGAGAGCTGCGGCCAGTGCACGCCTTGTCGCGAAGGCACCGGCTGGATGATGCGGGTGATGGATCGTCTGGTGCGCGGCGAGGCGGAACTAGAAGAGATCGACATGCTCTGGGACGTGACCAAGCAGGTCGAGGGCCACACCATCTGTGCCCTGGGTGACGCGGCAGCCTGGCCGATCCAGGGCCTGATCCGCAACTTCCGCGAAGAGATCGAGGATCGCATCAAGGCGCAGAAATCGGGCCGCATGGGCGCGATGGCGGCGGAGTGAACGCGATGAGCAAACCCACTGCCTCTCGTTTCTCTCAAAGGGCCGCGCTGGCCCTTTTGATCGGTGCTGTCGCCGTGACGGCGGCCTGCAACAGAACCAAACGCGAAAATCGGCTGCTGTTCGGCGGGCATTACTTTCCGGTCAAGGCCAAGCCGGTCGACAAGAAGGCGACGCTGTCGGTGTTCACGGTGACGGTGGACAAGGTCAGCCAATCCTTTGACGACGCACGCGAGGCGGGGCGGCATGGCGGTATCTCCTACTGCATCGCCAATTACGGCAACTCCAGGATAGACTGGCAGGTCGGCCCCGACAGCGACCCCGCGCAACTGCGGATCGAGGGCGACAAGATGACCTTTCAAGGCACCTGTCAGCGGCCATGAGCGGACGGTCGGCATATCCCTGCCGGTCGGGCGCGCTGTTATTGCATAACAGGCCCGGCATGCATCGGTCTGGTTCTTCCAGACCGAAAGGACATGCCATGATCAAATCCATCCTGACTGCCGCCGCCAGCCTGGCCATTGCGGCCTCGGCCGCCGCGGCCAAGCCGCCGCTGCGCGAGGTGCCCGAGATTGCCGACGGCATCTTTACCATCGTGGTGGCAAACGAAATCCGCAAGAATTGCGACGATATAGACGGGCGCCTGTTCAAGGGGATCGGCGAGATCCGCCGCCTGCGCGCCCGTGCCAACGAATTGGGCTATTCCGACAGCGAGATCCGCGCCGTTCTTGACAGCGACGTCGAAAAGGAACGGTTCCGCGACCGTGGCCGCAAGTACATGGCCGAACTGGGCCTCAACTATGACAAGCCGGGCGACCTGTGCCGACTGGGCCGGCTGGAAATTTCGAACAACAGCGCAATCGGCGCGCTACTGAGGGCGAATTAGATCATGTCTGACCTCCGCAAGATCAACATCGACGGGCACGAGATCGAAGTCGAGGGCGCAATGACCCTGATTCAGGCCTGCGAAGTGGCCGGGATCGAGGTGCCGCGCTTCTGCTATCACGAGCGTCTGTCGATCGCGGGCAATTGTCGGATGTGCCTGGTCGAGGTCGTGGGCGGCCCGCCGAAACCGGCGGCCTCCTGCGCGATGCAGGTGCGCGACCTGCGCCCGGGGCCGGAAGGCCAGCCGCCGGTGGTCAAGACCAACTCGCCCATGGTCAAGAAGGCCCGCGAGGGCGTGATGGAATTCCTGCTGATCAACCACCCGCTGGATTGCCCGATCTGCGATCAGGGCGGCGAGTGCGATTTGCAAGATCAGGCAATGGCTTATGGCGTCGACTTCAGCCGCTTTCGCGAGGCCAAGCGTGCGGTGGACGATCTGAATCTGGGCCCGCTCGTTGGCACCGCGATGACCCGCTGCATTTCCTGCACCCGCTGCGTCCGCTTCACCACCGAGGTGGCTGGCATCACCCAGATGGGCCAGACCGGCCGGGGCGAGGATGCCGAGATCACCAGCTACCTGAACCAGACGCTGGATTCGAACCTGCAGGGCAACATCATCGACCTGTGCCCGGTGGGTGCACTGACCTCGAAACCCTATGCGTTCACCGCCCGTCCCTGGGAATTGACCAAGACCGAGAGCATCGACGTGATGGATGCGCTGGGGTCGAACATCCGCGTCGATACCAAGGGCCGCGAGGTGATGCGTATCCTGCCGCGCAACCATGACGGCGTGAACGAAGAGTGGATCAGCGACAAGACCCGCTTTGTCTGGGACGGGCTGCGCCGTCAGCGGCTGGACCGCCCCTATGTGCGCGTAGATGGCAAGCTGAAACCCGCCACCTGGCCCGAAGCGCTGAGCGCCGCCGCCGCTGCGATGAAGGGCAAGAAACTTGCCGGCCTGATCGGTGATCTGGCCCCGGTCGAGGCCGCGTTTGCACTGAAACAACTGGTCGAGGGACAGGGCGGCGAGGTGGAATGCCGCGTTGACAATGCCCGCCTGCCGATCGGCAACCGGGGCGCCTATGTGGGCACCGCCGCCATCGAGGATATCGACGACGCCGATATGATCCTGCTCATTGGCACCAACCCGCGCGACGAGGCGCCGGTGCTTAACGCACGTATCCGCAAGGCCTGGACCCGGGGCGCCGAAGTGGCGCTGATCGGCCCCGCCGCCGATCTGACCTATGACTATTTCCACGCCGGAACCGACCGGCAGGCGCTGGCCGACATGATCGCCGAGGGCGTTTCGGACGAGACCCGCGAGAACAAGAAATCGCTGGTGATCGTGGGGCAGGGCGCCCTGCGAGAGGCCGACGGTCTGGCGGTTCTGGCGGCGGCGCAGAAGATGGCCGAAATCTCGGGCTCGGGCCTGTTGGTGCTGCACAGCGCGGCGGGTCGTGTGGGTGCAATGGATATCGGCGCGGTGACCGAAGGCGGCATCGAGGCGGCCATCGGCGGAGCCGAGGTGATCTATAACCTGGGTGCCGACGAGGTCGAAATCGACGCGGGTGCATTCGTGATCTATCAGGGCAGCCATGGTGATCGGGGTGCGCATCGTGCCGACGTGATCCTGCCCGGCGCCGCCTATACCGAGGAAAACGGCCTGTTCGTCAACACCGAAGGCCGCCCGCAATTGGCGATGCGCGCGGGCTTTGCCCCCGGCGAGGCCAAGGAAAACTGGGCCATCCTGCGGGCGCTGAGCGCCGAGCTGGGCGCGACCCTGCCGTTCGATTCGCTGGCGCAGCTGCGTCAGGCGCTCGTGGCTGAGGTGCCGCATCTGGCGAAGATCGACCAGGTGCCGGAAAACGTGGTCGAGGCGCTGGAACAGGGCCCGCTGGGCGCGGCCAGCTTCCGCAACGCGGTGGACGATTTCTATCTCTCGAACCCGATTGCGCGGGCCAGCGCCCTGATGGCTGAACTGTCGGCCGCCGCCAAGGCGCGTCGGGCGGAGAAGATTGCCGCCGAATGACCCGTATTGCACTCATATCGCCCCTGGCCCTGATGGCCTGTGCCGACCCGGCGCAGGATCAGGTGTCGCGTTTCGCGCCCCAATACATGGGTGTCGAAACCGCGCTGCTGGAAGGTGATCTGGTGCAATTCGGGGTGCGGATGAGCGGCGCGCGCAGCGCCGCCGATCTGGATGACTATGCCGAATGCGCGGCAGCCCAATATGCCCTGATCCGGGGCTACGGCTTTGCGCGTCATTTGCGCACGAATGTGAATGAAAAGGGTGGCGTGTGGGCGGCGGATGCTGTTTACACCATCTCGCCATCCCTGCCGCGCGGGGCAAAGACCATCGACGCCGAAGTCGTGGTCGCGCACTGCGCCGAAAACGGAATACCCACGGTGTGAGGACCTATGGCTGAATTCTTTGACACCCCAGGCGGCATAGCCCTGATCATCCTGGCACAAGTGCTTGCGGTCGTTGCCTTCGTGATGATCTCGCTTCTCTTCCTCGTCTATGGCGACCGCAAGATCTGGGCCGCGGTCCAGATGCGCCGGGGCCCCAACGTGGTGGGCGTCTATGGCCTGCTGCAATCGGTGGCCGACGCGCTGAAATACGTGGTCAAGGAAGTGGTCATTCCCGCCGGCGCCGACCGGACGGTTTTCATCCTCGCGCCGATGACATCTTTTGTTCTGGCGATGATCGCCTGGGCGGTGATCCCGTTCAACGATGGCTGGGTGCTGAGCGATATCAACGTCGCTATCCTCTATGTGTTTGCCGTCTCCTCGCTTGAGGTTTACGGCGTGATCATGGGCGGCTGGGCCTCGAACTCGAAATACCCGTTCCTGGGTAGCCTGCGGTCAGCTGCGCAGATGATCTCTTACGAGGTCTCCATCGGCCTCATTATCATCGGGGTGATCCTGTCCACCGGCTCGATGAACTTCGGCGATATCGTGCGAGCGCAGGATACCGGCTGGGGCTTCTTCGGCTGGTACTGGCTGCCGCATTTCCCGATGGTCTTCCTGTTCTTCATCTCGGCGCTGGCCGAGACCAACCGCCCGCCCTTTGACTTGCCCGAGGCGGAATCGGAACTGGTGGCGGGCTATCAGGTGGAATATTCCGCCACGCCCTTCCTGCTGTTCATGGCAGGGGAATATATCGCCATCTTCCTGATGTGCGCGCTGACCTCGCTGTTGTTCTTCGGCGGCTGGCTGTCGCCCATTCCGGGCCTGCCCGATGGGGTGCTGTGGATGGTCGCCAAGATGGCGTTCTTCTTCTTCCTCTTTGCAATGGTCAAGGCGATCACGCCCCGCTACCGGTATGACCAGCTGATGCGGCTGGGCTGGAAGGTCTTCCTGCCGTTCAGCCTGGTCTGGGTGGTGTTTGTGGCCTTTGCGGCGAAATTCGACTGGTTCTGGGGCCTCTTCGCCCGCTGGACCGTGGGAGGCTGATCATGGCGAATATCGACTATACCCGCGCCGCCAAATACTTCCTGCTTCAGGATTTCTGGGGCGGCATGAAGCTGGGGCTGAAATACTTCTTCGCCCCCAAGGCGACCGTGAACTATCCGCATGAAAAGGGGCCGCTCAGCCCCCGCTTTCGCGGTGAACATGCGCTGCGCCGTTACCCGAATGGCGAGGAACGCTGCATCGCCTGCAAACTGTGCGAGGCGATCTGCCCGGCGCAGGCGATCACCATCGACGCCGAACCGCGCGAGGACGGCAGCCGCCGCACCACGCGTTACGACATCGACATGACGAAATGCATCTATTGCGGCTTCTGCCAGGAGGCCTGCCCGGTCGATGCCATCGTCGAGGGACCGAATTTTGAGTTCGCAACCGAAACCCGCGAAGAGCTGTTCTATGACAAGGAGAAACTCCTGTCGAACGGCGACCGCTGGGAGGCCGAGATCGCCCGCAACCTGGAACTGGATGCGCCCTACCGATGACCGATGCGCCGAAAAACCCGTTCGAGATGATGCTCGCCCAGGCCCATGACATGGCCAAGGCGTTCAATCCGGCATTGGAGAATTTCTCTCCCTCCGAGGCCTTCAAGGGGTTCGAGGCGATGTGGCCGACCATGCCCAAAGAGGTCATGGAACTGATGTTCGGCAACACCGTCAACAAGGACGGGCTGGATGCCAAAACCCGGCTGCTGCTGACGTTGGCGGGGCTGACCTGTCAGGGTGCCCAGGCCGATACCGCCGTGCGCCAGACGGTGCGCCACGCGCTGGAAGCGGGGGCGAGAAAACAAGAGATCGTGGAAACGATCGGACAGATGTCGGTCTTTGCCGGCATTCCGGCCATGACCCGCGCGCTGAATTTGGCGCAAGAGGTCATGGGCGATAATGGGGACGATGATCAATGAGCGTGTTTGCGTTTTACCTCTTTGCCATCAGCGCCATCACTGGCGGGCTGTTCACCGTGATCAGCCGCCAGCCGGTGCATTCGGTGCTGTGGCTGATCCTGGCCTTCATCTCTTCGGCGGGCCTCTTTGTGCTCTTGGGGGCCGAGTTTGTGGCCATGCTGCTGGTCATCGTCTATGTCGGCGCGGTCGCGGTTCTGTTCCTGTTCGTCGTCATGATGTTGGACGTGGATTTCGCCGAGCTGAAGGCCGAAATGGCGCGCTATATGCCGCTGGCCTTGCTGATCGGGCTGGTGATCCTGATGCAGTTCGTCATGGCCTATGGCGCCTGGGAAACCGCCGAGGGTGCCGCCGGGCATCTGGCACAGCCGGTGCCGGCGGATCGCCACAATACCGAGGCTTTGGGCCTTATCATCTATGATCAGTATTTCCTTCTGTTCCAGCTTGCCGGTCTGATCCTGCTGGTGGCGATGATCGGAGCCATCGTGCTGACCCTGCGTCACCGCCAGGACGTCAAGCGTCAGGACGTGATCGCACAGATGATGCGCGACCCGGCCAAGGCAATGGAACTCAAGGACGTAAAACCGGGGCAGGGGCTGTGAGCGACCCGATTTTTTGCAAAAAAATCGGCCCGAAATCTTTGCAAGATTTCGGTGCCGCGCGAAGGACAGGATGGACGAATGATCGGACTTGAACATTATCTAACGGTCGCGGCGACGCTGTTCGTCATCGGCATTTTCGGTCTGTTCCTGAACCGCAAGAACGTGATCGTTCTGCTGATGAGCATCGAACTGATGCTTCTGGCGGTGAACATCAACCTTGTGGCCTTCTCCTCGTTCCTGGGCGATCTGGTCGGGCAGGTCTTTACACTCTTTGTGCTGACCGTCGCTGCCGCCGAGGCCGCCATTGGCCTCGCCATCCTCGTCTGTTTCTTCCGCAACCGCGGCACCATCGACGTCGAAGACGTCAACGTGATGAAGGGGTAAGGGATCATGGAAACAACCATCCTCTTTGCCCCGCTCGTGGGTGCCATCCTGTGCGGGTTCGGCTGGAAGTTCATTGGCGAGAAAGCTGCCATGTGGACCGCCACGGGCCTGTTGTTCCTGGCCTGTGCGCTCAGCTGGATCGTGTTCCTGGGTTTTGACGGCCATACCCAGCAGATCGAGATCTTGCGCTGGATCGAGAGCGGGTCGCTCTCGACCTCGTGGTCGATCCGCCTCGACCGGTTGACCGCGATCATGCTGATCGTGGTGACGACCGTCTCCGCGCTCGTGCATCTCTACAGCTTCGGCTATATGGATCACGACCCGCAATGGCGCACCGGTGAAAGCTACAAGCCGCGTTTCTTTGCCTATCTGTCCTTCTTCACCTTCGCGATGCTGATGCTGGTGACGGCGGATAACCTGGTGCAGATGTTCTTTGGCTGGGAGGGCGTGGGCGTCGCCTCGTACCTGCTGATCGGGTTCTACTATCGCAAACCCAGTGCCAATGCGGCGGCGATGAAGGCGTTCATCGTCAACCGGGTGGGCGACTTTGGCTTTGCGCTGGGTATCTTTGCCCTGTTCTTCCTCGTGGACAGCATCAACTTCTCTGACATCTTTGCCGCCGTGCCGACGCTGGCTGAGACACAGATGACTTTCCTCTGGCGTGAATGGAACGCGGCCGAGGTGATCGGCGTGCTGCTGTTCATCGGCGCGATGGGCAAATCGGCGCAGCTGATCCTGCACACCTGGTTGCCCGACGCGATGGAAGGCCCGACCCCGGTGTCGGCGCTGATCCACGCGGCCACCATGGTGACGGCGGGCGTGTTCCTGGTCTGCCGGATGTCGCCGCTCTATGAATTTGCGCCGGGTGCGGCCGGTTTCATCACCGTGCTGGGCGCCACCACCGCGTTCTTTGCCGCGACCGTGGGTCTGGTGCAGACCGATATCAAGCGCGTGATCGCCTATTCGACCTGTTCGCAGCTGGGCTACATGTTCGTGGCCGCCGGCGTGGGCATGTATTCGGCGGCGATGTTCCACCTGTTCACGCACGCCTTCTTCAAGGCGCTGCTGTTCCTTGGCGCAGGCTCGGTCATCCATGCGATGCATCACGAGCAGGACATGATGAACTATGGCGCACTGCGCAAGAAGATCCCCTATACCTTCTGGGCGATGATGATCGGCACACTGGCCATCACCGGTGTCGGCATCCCGCTGACAACCATCGGCTTTGCCGGGTTCCTGTCCAAGGACGCGATCATCGAAAGCGCTTATGCGGGTGGATCCGCCTACGGGTTCTGGCTGCTGGTGATCGCCGCGTTCATGACCTCGTTCTACAGCTGGCGACTGATCTTCCTGACCTTCTACGGCGAGGCGCGGGGCGACAAACATACCCATGACCACGCCCATGAAAGCCCCAAGGTGATGCTGGTGCCGCTGGGCGTGCTCAGCCTGGGCGCGGTGTTTGCGGGGATGATCTGGTACGGCAACTTCTTTGGCCATGCCGATCAGGTGGGCAAGTTCTATGGCATCCCGGTGGCCGAGGCCGCTGCGGGTGGTCAGGACGCGGCCCATGGCGCCTCGGACAGCGACACGGTCAGTGGCAGCGATGCAAGCCATGGCAACGCGGACGCCGGTCACGGCGATGACGCGACGCATGGCAAGAGCGAGGGCGAGCATCACGCAGCCTTTGCCGGGGCACCGGGCGAGGGAGCGCTTTACTTCGGTCCCGACAACCATGTGCTGGACGATGCCCACGCGGCCCCGAAATGGGTCAAGGTCTCGCCCTTCATCGCGATGGTGCTGGGTCTGGCGCTGGCCTATCTGTTCTACATCGTCAATCCCGAGCTGCCCAAGCGGCTGGCGGCCAATCAGCGTCCGCTCTACCTGTTCCTCAAGAACAAGTGGTATTTCGACGAGATCTACGACGCCATCTTTGTCCGCCCGGCGCTGGCCCTGGGCCGGCTGTTGTGGAAACGCGGTGACGGCGGCACGATCGACGGCTTCCTGAATGGCGTCGCCATGGGCGTGGTGCCCTATTTCACCCGCCTCGCGGGCAAGGCTCAGTCGGGCTACATCTTCACTTACGCTTTCTGGATGGTTCTGGGCATCGCTGCCCTGGTCACCTGGATGTCGATCGGCGGGGGCGCACACTGATGGACAACATCCTTTCCATTGTCACCTTCATCCCGGCCCTGGCCGCGGCGATCCTGGCCGTGTTCCTGCGGGGCGAGGATGCCGCAGCCCAGCGCAATGCCAAATGGGTGGCGCTGTTTGCGACAACCGTGACCTTCCTTGTGTCCATCGGTATCTATGCCGGCTTTGACCCGGCCGACACCGGCTTTCAGATGGTGGAAGAGGCCGAATGGCTGATGGGCCTGAAGTACAAGATGGGCGTTGACGGGATCAGCGTTCTCTTCGTGCTGCTGACCACCTTCATCATGCCGCTGACCATCCTGGCCAGCTGGGAGGTCACGACCCGCGTCAAGGAATACATGATCGCCTTCCTGCTCTTGGAAACACTCATGCTGGGCGTGTTCATGGCGCTCGACCTGGTGCTGTTCTACCTGTTCTTCGAGGCAGGGCTGATCCCGATGTTCCTGATCATCGGGATCTGGGGCGGCAAGGAGCGCATCTATGCCTCCTTCAAGTTCTTCCTCTACACCTTCCTCGGCTCGGTGCTGATGCTGGTGGCGATGGTGTCCATGTATGTGGATGCCGGCACCACCGATATCGCGCTGCTGATGAAGCATCAGTTCTCGTCCGAAAGCTTCAGCGTGCTGGGCGTGCACGTGCTGGGCGGGGCGCAGACCCTGATGTTCCTGGCCTTCTTCGCCAGCTTTGCGGTCAAGATGCCGATGTGGCCGGTGCATACCTGGTTGCCGGACGCGCACGTGCAGGCGCCGACCGCCGGTTCGGTGGTGCTGGCCGCGATCCTGTTGAAGATGGGCGGCTACGGCTTCCTGCGCTTCAGCCTGCCGATGTTCCCCGTGGGGGCAGAGGTGATGACCGACCTGATCCTGTGGCTCTCGGCCATAGCGGTTGTCTACACCTCGCTGGTGGCGATGGTGCAGGAGGACATGAAGAAGCTGATCGCCTATTCCTCGGTCGCGCATATGGGCTTTGTCACCATGGGCATCTTTGCCGCCAACCAGCAGGGTGTCGACGGGGCCATCTTCCAGATGCTCAGCCACGGCTTCATCTCGGCGGCGCTGTTCCTGTGCGTGGGCGTGATCTATGACCGGATGCATACCCGCGACATCGACGCCTATGGCGGTCTGGTGAACCGGATGCCGACCTATGCCCGCGTGTTCATGCTGTTCACCATGGCCAATGTCGGCCTGCCGGGCACCAGCGGGTTCATCGGTGAATTCCTGACCCTGATGGGCACCTTCCAGAAGAACACCTGGGTCGCGGCGGTGGCCGCCTCGGGCGTGATCTTCTCGGCGGGTTATGCACTGTGGCTCTATCGCCGGGTGGTGTTCGGGGATCTGATCAAGGAAAGCCTGAAGGCGATCACCGACATGACCTCGCGTGAGCGCGCCATCTTTGCGCCGCTGATCGTGATGACCATCCTGCTGGGGGTCTATCCCGCGCTGGTCACCGATATCATCGGGCCGTCGACTGCTGCGCTGATTTCGAACTTTGACACGGCCCTGGCCGCGGCCGAGACCGCGACCCAGGTCGCATCGCATTAAGGGAGCTTTGGGAACATGATCCAGGCTGATCTGTACATTATCCTGCCCGAGATCGTTCTGGCGCTCTATGCGATGGCGGCGCTGCTGGGGGCGGTCTACACCACCAAGGACGGGATGGGACCGGCGCTGGTCTGGGCCACGGCGGCACTGATGGCGGTGCTGGCGATCTGGATCGCGACCCAGGACAGCGGCACCCGCGTGGCATTCGGCGGCATGTTCGTCGATGACGCGTTTGCCCGCTTTGCCAAGGTGGCGATCCTGTTGTCGGCCGGTGCCGTTCTGCTGATGAGCCAGGACTACATGGCGCGGCGCGGGCTGTTGCGGTTCGAATATCCCTTGCTGGTGGCGCTGGCCGCTGTCGGCATGATGATGATGGTCAGCGCCGGCGACCTGATGTCCCTTTACATGGGGCTAGAACTGCAATCGCTGGCGCTCTACGTCGTAGCCTCGCTGCGCCGCGACAGCGTGAAATCGACCGAGGCGGGTCTGAAATACTTCGTGCTGGGTGCGCTGAGTTCCGGCCTGCTGCTTTACGGCGCCTCGCTGGTCTATGGCTATACCGGCACCACGCTGTTCTCGGGCATCCTGACCAGCGCCCATCATGGTGAGGTCTCGATCGGGTTGCTCTTTGGTCTGATCTTCCTGATCTCGGGTCTGGCGTTCAAGGTCTCGGCGGTGCCGTTCCATATGTGGACGCCGGACGTCTACGAAGGCTCGCCCACCCCGATCACCGCCTTCTTTGCCACAGCGCCCAAGGTGGCGGCGATGGGTCTGTTCGCGCGCCTGATGTTCGATGCCTTCGGCAATGCAGTCAGCGATTGGCAACAGGTTCTGGTGGTGCTCTCGGTCCTCAGCATGTTCCTGGGCGCGGTGGCCGCGATTGGCCAGCGCAACATCAAGCGGCTGATGGCGTTCTCCTCCATCGCGCATATGGGCTATGCCCTGATCGGTCTGGCCGCGGGCACCCAGGCAGGGGTGCAGGCGATGCTGATCTATCTGGCAATCTACGTCACCATGAACGTGGGTACCTTTGCCTTTATCCTGATGATGGAGCGGGACGGCCAGCCGGTGGTGGATATCGACGCCCTGCGCCAGTTCTCGCGCCGTGATCCGGGCAAGGCGCTGGCGGTGCTGATCCTGATGTTCAGCCTAGCGGGCGTGCCGCCGATGCTGGGCTTCTTCGCCAAGCTGGGCGTCTGGCAGGCCGGTATCGACGCCGGGCTGATGGGGCTGGTCGTGGCCTCGGCCATCGCGTCGGTCATCGGCGCCTTCTACTATCTGCGCATCGTGTTCTACATGTATTTCGGCGCCGAGAACGAGGAACCGATCGACACCCATTCCTCGCCCGTGCTCTGGGTGGCGCTGATGGGGTCGGCCGCGATGATGCTGGTGGGGCTGTTCTATCAGTTCGGGGTTGAAGGGGCGGCTGCCGCCGCGGCGGCGACGCTTGTCAACTGATCCTGCAACACAACCGACAAAGGAGGGCTCGGTCCGTGGACCGGGCCTTTTTGCGCAATGAGTGAATGGCCTCAAGGCTACGGCAAGCGGGTGCTGGACGAGGTCGACAGCACGCTGAACGAGGCAGGCAGGATCGCATCGACCGTGTCGGGGCCGGAATGGATCATGGCGCGGCGCCAGACCGCCGCCCGAGGGCGGCGGGGCAGGGCCTGGGTGCAAGCGCAGGGCAATCTGGCGGCAACATTGGTGATGCGCCCGGTGGGCGAGGCCAAACAGGCCGCGCTACGCAGTTTTGTCGCGGCGCTGGCGTTGTTCGATGCCTGTGTGGCGGTGACCGGACGGGCAGAGGGGCTGACGCTGAAATGGCCCAATGACGTGCTGCTGAACGGCGGCAAGCTGGCGGGTATCCTGCTGGAAAGCACCGGCCACGGCAGTGGTGTGGCGCATCTGGCCATAGGCGTCGGGGTCAACCTGGCCGATGCCCCCGGCGCCGACGCGGTCGAGCCGGGCGCGGTCCGCCCGGTCTCGCTGGTCTCGGAGACCGGCGCGCAGGTCGAGCCCGAGCTGTTCCTGACCGAACTGGCGGCTGCCTTTGCGCGATACGAGACGCAGTTCCTGACCTATGGATTTGCGCCTATCCGCAGTGCCTGGCTGGCCCGCGCCGCGCGTCTGGGCGAGGTGATCACCGCACGCACCGCGACGTCTGAAACCGTGGGCACCTTTGAAACGGTGGACGCCGAGGGCAACCTTGTCCTAAACACCGCCCAGGGCCGGGTCAGCATCCCGGCGGCAGAGGTCTATTTCTAGGGAGACAGGGCCATGCTTCTGGCCATTGACTGCGGCAATACCAATACCGTCTTCTCGATCTGGGATGGCGAGAAATTCCTGTGCACGCTCAGGACCTCGACCCATCACGCGCGCACGGCGGATGCCTATTTCACCTGGTATTCGACCCTGATCAAGCATTACGGGATCGAAACCGACATCACCGATGTGATCATCTCGTCCACGGTGCCGCGCGTGGTGTTCAACCTGCGCGTCTTTGCCGACCGGTTCTTTGGCTGCCGTCCGCTGGTGGTGGGCAAGCCCGACTGCCTGCTGCCGGTGCAGCCGCGTGTCGATGCGGGTACCGCCGTCGGCCCCGACCGTCTGGTCAATGCCGCCGCTGCCTATGACCGCCATGGCGGCAACAAGATCGTGGTCGATTTCGGTACCGCGACCACATTCGACGTGGTCGATGACGACGGCGCCTATGTGGGTGGCGTGATCGCGCCCGGCGTGAACCTCAGCCTTGAGGCGCTGCATATGGCGGCGGCGGCGCTGCCGCATGTGGATATCGCCAAGCCGCAGGCGGTGATCGGCACCAATACCGTGGCCTGCATGCAATCGGGCGTGTTCTGGGGCTATGTCGGGCTGGTCAAGGAAATCTGCGCCCGCATCAAGGCGGAACGCGACCGCGATATGCAGGTGATCGCGACCGGCGGGCTGGCGGCGCTGTTTCAGCAAAGTGAAATTCTGTTCGATATCTTCGAAGACGATCTGACGATGCACGGGCTGACCGTGATCCATCGCTATAACAAGGAAAACGGGACCGTATGAGCCGTGAGAGATTGATCTACCTTCCATTGGGGGGCGCCGGCGAGATCGGCATGAACGCCTATGTCTATGGCTATGGCAAGCCGGGCAAGGAGCGGCTGATCCTGGTCGATATCGGTGTCGCCTTCTCCGATATGGACACCACGCCGGGGGTGGATCTGATCTGGGCTGACATCTCGTGGCTGCGAGAGAATGTCGACCGGCTTGAGGCGGTATTCATCACCCACGCGCATGAGGATCACGTCGGCGCGGTTGCCCATACCTATGACCAGTTGCGCAAACCGATCCACGCGCGTGCCTTCACCGCAAACCTCGCCCGGCGCAAGATGGCCGAACTGGGCCTGCCCGAGGAGGCGGTACAGACGGTTTCGGCCTGGCCCGAGCAGGTGCAGGCCGGTCCCTTTACCGTCGGGTTCCTGCCGGTGTCGCACTCGATCCCGGAAAGCGCCGCGCTGGTCATCGAGACGCCCGCGGGCCGGATCGTGCATAGCGGCGATTTCAAGCTCGACCCCAACCCGGTGGTGGGCGAGGCTTTTGATCCCGAACTCTGGGGCTCGGTGGGCAAAAGCGGGGTGCGGGCGCTGGTCTGCGACTCGACCAACGTGTTCTCACCCAATCCGGGCCGTTCGGAATCCGAGGTCGGCCCCGAGATCGAGAAACTGGTGGCAGGCGCCACCGGCATGGTGGTGGCGACCACATTCGCCTCGAACGTGGCCCGAGTGCGCACCCTGGCCGAGGCGGGCGCCCGGGCCGGGCGCTCGGTGGTGCTGCTCGGTCGCGCGATGCGGCGGATGATCGAGGCCTCGATGGAAACCGGCGTGCTGACCGAGTTTCCGCCTGTGATCAGCCCGGAAGAGGCGCAGGACATCCCGCGCGATCATCTGATGCTGATCGTGACCGGCAGCCAGGGCGAACGCCGCGCCGCCAGCGCCCAGCTGGCGCGCGGCAAGTATCGCGGGCTGGAACTTGCCGAGGGCGATCTGTTCCTGTTCTCGTCCAAGACCATCCCGGGCAACGAAAAGGAAGTCATCCGCATCATCAACCAGCTTAGCGAAAAGGGCGTGGATGTGGTTGACGACAGCTCGGGCCGGTATCACGTCTCGGGCCATGCGAACCGCCCCGACCTGGAGCGGGTACATGCGCTGATCGACCCGCAGATGGTGATCCCCATGCATGGCGAGCACCGGCACCTGCGCGAACATGCGCGCGTGGCCGAGGCGGGCGGGCGTCAGGGCGTGGTGGCGGTGAACGGTACCATGCTGGATCTCAGCGGCAATGCGCCCGTGGTGGCCGCCCATATAGAGACCGGGCGCACCTATCTTGACGGCACGGTGCAGGTGGGCGCGCTGGACGGGGTGATCCGCAACCGGATCCGGATGGCACTGAACGGCCATGTGACGGTCACGGTGATCCTGGACGAAGAGGACGAACCGCTGGGCGAGCCCTGGTGCGACGTCATGGGTCTGCCCGAGATCGGCAGCTCCAAGGCGCCGCTGGTCGATGTGATGGAAGAGGATCTGAACCAGTTCCTCATGCGCTCGAACCAGAAGACCCTGCGCGACGATGACCGGCTGGAAGAGGCGCTGCGCCGGATCGCGCGCCAGACCGCCCAGGCGGAGATCGGCAAGAAGCCGGAAGTAACGGTGGTGATCAGCCGCATGCGCTGAGCCGGGCGCGGGACAAGGTCTTGAAAAAGACCTTGTGGGCAAGATTTGACTTCAAATCTTGCCGCGCCTAGCCAAGGCCGGGCTACCCGGTCTCGGGCATAGGATAGCCGCGCAGGCGCAGGAACAGGCTCGCCTCTTCGTTGTTGTGGAAATAGGGCACCGAGGCGGGCGGTTCGGGGTCGGTCACCCGGCCCGCGACCTCGGCGAGCACCACCTCGGTGATGAAGGGCAGATCGAACCTGCGCGCGTCTTTCAATGGGATCCATTGCAGGTGTGACAGCTCGTCCGAAGCGTGGGTGAAATCGTCCAGGTCACCCGAGATCGCCCCGGCATCGACCAGGAAGAACCGCGCGTCGAACCGGCGCGGCCGACCCGGCGGGGTCAGGGCCCGGAACACGAATTGCAGCGCCTCGGCCGCCGGCAGGTGGCCGGTCGCTGCGAAGCTCTGCCAATCATTCGGCACCATGCCGGGCCAGTCACCGGGACGGCCCAGGATCAGGCCGGTCTCTTCCCACAGTTCTCGCACCGCGGCCACCGCCAGCGCATGGCCCAAGCCCTGAGGCGCCTTTTCGGTCAGCCGGTCGGCGCAGACAGGTGGCAGCGGGCTTGCCAGCGGCACCTGCGCGTCCTCGGCATCCACCGCGCCACCGGGGAAAACGAACTTGTTGGGCATGAACGCCGCCTTGGCGCCACGCTGTCCCATCAGGATTGCGGGATTGTCCAGCCGGTCGCGCAGCACGATCACCGTGGCCGCATTGCGGATTTCCGTCTTGTCCTGCTGTTCTGTCATGTCCCCTCCTGCCGGGCCGGGGATCAGCGGTTCTTGTCGAACCCGTGCATACGGCGTGCCCATTGATAGGCGACCACCATCCCCTTCAGCCGAGGCAAAAGGTAGAGCGAGAGGCTCAGGCATCCAAGCGCAAAAATGGTAAACAGCGTCATCGGGCTGGGCCGCCAGGTCTCGAAGACCACCAGCAACAGCGGTGCCATCAGGTGGCCCACCAGCAGGATGGTCAGATAGGCCGGGCCGTCATCGGCGCGGTGATGCATGTATTCTTCGCCGCATTCGCTGCAATGGTCGTTCACCTTGAGATAGGAATGTAGCAGCCGCCCCTCGCCGCAATTGGGGCAACGCCCGCGAAAACCCGTCAGGATGGCGGGCCAGGTCGGGCGGTCGGTCTCGGCGCAGAGGGCTTGATCGGTCATGGGGTCTCTCGGTCTAGGATTGCCCGTCAATCTGGGCCTGTTTCGTCGCCGGGAAAAGGCCACTTGCGGGCCTTGCGTCGGCATGTCGCAAAAAGGGGCGGGCTCAGGGCATCTTTACCCCGGCGCGCCAGCAATGGCAAAATATTGTCGCCGCCCGCGACGGAGTTTCACCGCCCGGCCGTTACAAGGATACGAACGGCGGCACGGGGCCGCTGGCGAGCAAGGGAAACCGATATGAAACATGCAGGCTTTATCGCAGCCCTCCTTTTGACCGGTGTCGCGGTCACCGCCACCTCGGCGCTGGCGATGGGTCCGGGGGGCGGCATGCGCCATAACTTCTCCGAGATCGATGCCGATGGCGATGGCAAGATCACGCCAGAGGAGATGCAAGGCCACCGTGCCGCCATGTTCACCGGTGCCGATTCCGATGGCGACGGCAAGCTGAGCCAGGCCGAGCTTGAGGCGCAGGCCATGACCCACGCCAAGGCGCGGGTCGCGTGGATGCTGGAGCGGCATGATGCGAACAAGGACGGAGCACTGAGCCAGGACGAGATGCCGAAGCACCAGAAAGAGGGCAAATCCATGCGTATGTTCGAACATATGGATGCCGATGGCGACGGGGCGATCTCGGAGCAGGAGTTTTCGGAAATGCAGGCTCGAGGGCATGACCGCCATGGCGGCCATGGCATGAAACACGGTTGCGACGGTAAACGGAAAAACTGAGACCGATGGAGCGACGCGCTTCGACAGACGGGCCGGCAGAGGCCGCCGGCCCGGCGGACGAGGCGCTGTTGACGCGGTTTGCCAAGGGCGATCCCCAGGCGGCGCGGGATTTGACCGGTTGCCTGGGGCCTCGGGCCTTCTCCGTGGCGCTCAGGGTGCTGGGCAACCGGGCCGAGGCCGAGGACGTGGCACAAGAGGCGATGCTGCGCCTGTGGCGGATGGCGCCCGAGTGGGAGCCGGGCCGGGCGCGGATCAGTACATGGCTCTACCGTGTGACGCTGAACCTGTGCCTTGACCGCAAGCGGCGGGCGCAGCCGGTCGATCTGGGCACCGTGCCCGAACCGCCGGACGACGCGCCACCAGCGATCGAGGTCCTGCAACAGGCGGCGCGGATCGATGCGTTGCAGGCGGCACTGATGCACCTGCCGGACCGGCAGCGGCAGGCGGTGGTCCTGCGCCATATCGAGGAACTCTCGAACCCCGAGATCGCCGAGATCATGGGGATCGGGGTCGAGGCCGTGGAAAGCCTGACAGCACGGGGGAAACGGGCGCTTGCCGGGCAACTGGCCGGACAGCGCGCAGCTTTGGGGTATGACGATGACGGATGACATGACCGATCTGGACCGGATGCTGCACGCGGCGCGCGCCGGGCGGGACGACCTGCCCGAGGCGCTGGCGCAGCGGATGCTGGCCGACGCGGCCGGGGTACAGGCCAGCCTGACCCCACGACCCGTGCCGGGGCGCGATCTGCATGCGCATGGCGCCTGGCGTGCTCTGCTGGCGGCGCTGGGGGGCTGGCGCGGCATGGGCGGGCTGGCCACCGCCTGTGCGGCGGGGGTCTGGATCGGCGTCGCACCGCCCGAATTCCTGCCGGATCCGGCGCAACTGGTGCTGGGTACACAGACCGAAACCGAGACGCTGGGGTTCTATGACCTGGCCGACATCATCAGCGAGGATGGGTGAATGACAGAGGAGAAAAAGACGCTGGGCTGGCCGCTCCGCCTGTTGTTGCTGGGCTCGCTGGCCCTCAACCTGCTGGTGATCGGTCTGGCGGTGGGGGCCATCTGGCGCTTTGGCGGTGATCATGGTCATCGGCCACCGCTGCCGATGGCGGCAACGCTGTACAGGGCCTTGCCGGACGCCGACCGCGACTATCTGCGTCAGCATGCGCATGGGCGGCTGGATGCCCGGCAGACACGTCGCGCGCAGGATATGGCCGAACTGGCGGCGGCACTCAGGGCTTCGCCCTTCGACGCAGCGCGGTTCGCCGCGCTTCTGGAACAGCATGAAATGCGGCGGGCCGAGGGGCATGAGGTCATGCGCGCGGCATTGATCGACCGGATCGCCTCGATGGATACCGGTGCGCGTGCCGCCTATGCCGACCGCATCGAACGGATGCGGATGCACGGACATCCCCGGCGCGACCGGAACTAGAGGGATGGCGGCTCAGGCCGCTGCCGCATCGGCCAGAGACACCCGGTTGCGCCCGGTATCCTTGGCCCGATAAAGCGCCCGGTCCGCCTGTGCGATCAATTCGCCGGGGCTGAGCGGTGGTTCGGTCCCGGCGGGGGTGACGGTGACAAGCCCGATACTGGTGGTGACTGCGATCGGGTGGGCCTGTCCAGGCACCACGAAGGGTTCGCCATTTATCCGGGCACAAAGCCGCGAGGCGGCACCAAGCGCCTGTGTTTGTGAAACGCCCGGCAGCACGATCAGAAACTCCTCTCCGCCGATGCGGGCCAACAGGTCGCCCGAGCGCATCTGGCAGCTCAGCCGCCGGGCGGTTTCGACCAGAACGGCGTCGCCGGCGGGGTGGCCAAAGCGGTCGTTGATGCCCTTGAAATGGTCCAGATCCGCCAGCATCACTGCAAAGGGCTGCCCGGTCTCGGCAGCCTCGTTCAGGATGCGGTCCAGCGCGGGCAGGGCGTAACGGCGGTTGTGCAGCCCGGTCATCGGGTCAGTCAGTGCCGCCTGTAGGCGCGCGTTCAGCGTGCTGCGGAACCGGTCCGCGCGGGCCTTGCGCCGTAGCAGCGTTTCGAGACGCAACACCAGTTCGCGCAGGGCAAAGCCGCCGGGCATCACATCGTCGGCGCCCCGGTCCAGCGCGTCGGCGGCAAGGTGCGCGTTGGCGGGATTGGGAATGGCCAGGATGGCGGCATTGCGTGTGCTGCCGCGGGCGCGCAGATCGGCCAGCAGGCGCAGGCCGGTGGTGCCATCGCTCAACTCGACCACGATCACATCCGGCTCACGGTCACGCAGCAGGTGCTGGATATCCTCCATCCGGTGCAGGTCGATCCGATGGGCCACATGCCCCTTGAGGCGGCTGCGCCAGATGGCGCCGGTGCCGGGGGTCTCGGTGACCAGCGCGATATCAGCGATCCGGGCCGGACCGCGGAACGCGGCGGTCTCCTCGGCAAAACCCATGTCGCGGGCGCCGCTTTGCAGGCGCAATTCCTCGATCCCGGCATAGGCGCGGATCAGGCTGCGGACCCGCGCCAGCAGCACCACGTCGTCATAGGGTTGGGACAGCACATCCTCGATCCCGCTCTCCAGCGCGCTCAGCCGGGCGGTATGGTCGTTCTGCCCGGCGATAGCGATCATCGGGATGTTGGCTAGGCTCTCATCGGCCAGCAGCGCGCGTTTGACATCCATCGCGGTGCCATCGGGCAGGGTCATCGCGCACAGGATCAGGTCCGGGCGCACCCTGCGCAGCAATGCGCCTATCCCCTCCAGCCGGTCGGTCTGCACCACATGGTACCAGGCTGCCGACAGCTGCACCTTGAGCATGATCCGGTTGGTGGAGACACCGTCGAGGATCAGTATCGTTCCCTGCACGGTCCCAGCCTTTCGACTATTGTTTCCAATTCTTGTCAAAGTGTTTATGAGACAGGTTAACAAACCCTTTCCAACCCTCTCCCAGCCGGAGCTTGCATGCGAATTTCCGCCGATGCCGCCGAGACGCTGGCCTTGAAGGCGCTGACTTGGCTGGTGACCAATGACGAGCTGTTACCTGTGTTTCTGGGCTCGACCGGCGCCGATATCGGCGATCTGCGCGCGCGGGCGGGAGACAGGCAGTTTCTTGCCTCGGTGCTGGATTTCCTGACAATGGACGATGCCTGGGTCATTGCCTTTTGCGATGAACAGGGCATTGCTTATGATCAGCCGATGCAGGCGCGCGCCGTTCTGGGTGGTGGCGAGATGCATTGGACCTGACCCAGACAGACGGAGCCAAATCACATGCCGATCGACGCGCTCTTGTTCGACAAGGACGGAACACTGTTCGACTTTGCCGCCACTTGGGGGGCCTTCGGGCGTGCCTTTCTGATCCGCATCGGCGATGGCGATGCGGCACGTGCGGCGCAGTTGGGCGCCATGATCGGTTTCGATTTCGATGCCGCGCGCTATGCCCGTGACAGTGTGGTGATCGCAGGCACGCCGGGCGAGATCGCCGAGGTTTTGCTGCCAGAGCTTCCGGGGGTCAGCCACGGCGCACTGGTCGACATGATCAACGAGGAAAGCGCCCGCGCGCCGCAGGTTCAGGCGGTGCCGCTGGCGCCCTTTCTTGATGCGATGCGCGCGCGCGGTCTCAGGCTGGGCGTTGCCACCAACGATGGCGAGGCCCCGGCGCGGGCGCATCTGGGTTCGGTCGGGGTGGCGGACCGGTTCGATTTCATCGCCGGGTTCGACAGCGGCCATGGGGCGAAGCCGGGGCCGGGGCAGTTGTTGGCCTTTGCCGACCGGATCGGGCTCGACCCAGCGCGCGTGGCGATGGTGGGCGACAGTACCCATGACATGATGGCCGGGCGCGCCGCGGGAATGACCACTGTGGCAGTGCTCACCGGTATGGCCGGGGCCGAGGATCTGTCCCCTCATGCCGATGTCGTTCTGCCCCATATCGGCCATATCGGCGAGTGGTTGGGTCACTGACGCGAAATTTTGCGTCAATACGCCACTGCTCTGACCAAAAGCGACATGACGTGTCGTGGATAGAGCGGCTTTGCCCCGACAAGATGGGAACCTGACCAAAATGTCAGGAGGGTTCCATGGCTGATACCGACACCCGCAAACGCCGCGGCGGAGGCCGCGCCGGCGCCGCCGCCCGCAGGGGCAAGGCCGTCATCGAGCAGATGCCGTGGCGCCTGCCGGTCAATACCGACCGCCCGACCGAGCCGCTGTCCCCCGAGGGGGTCGAGGCGATCCATGACGGGGCCATGCGCATCCTCGAAGAGATCGGCGTCGCCTTTTACAACGAAGAGGCGCTGGCACTGTTCCGCGAAGCGGGCTGTAACGTGGATGGCGAGATCGTCCGCATGGGCCGCGACTGGGTGATGGAGATGGTGGCCAAGGCGCCGCGCGAGTTCACCCTGACCCCGCGCAACCCTGACCGCACGCTCAAGATCGGCGGCAATGTGATCCTGTTCGGCAATGTCTCGTCGCCGCCCAACTATTGGGACATGGAGATTGGCCGCAAGGTGCCTGGCAATCGCGAGCAATGCCGGAACCTGTTGAAACTGACGCAATATTTCAACTGTATCCATTTCGCGGGCGGCTATCCGGTCGAGCCGGTGGACATCCACGCCTCGGTCCGCCATCTCGACGTGCTTTATGACAAGCTCACGATCTCGGACAAGGTGATGCACGCCTATAGCCTGGGTAAGGAGCGGGTCGAGGATGTTATGGAGATGGTGCGCATCGCGGGCGGCCTCAGTGACGAGGAGTTCGAGGCGACGCCGCGGATGTATACCAACATCAACTCGACCTCGCCGCTGAAACACGACCATCCGATGATCGACGGCTGCCTGCGGCTGGCGCGGCGGGGACAGGCGATCGTGGTGACGCCCTTTACGCTTGCGGGCGCGATGGCGCCGGTGACCATGGCGGGCGCCGTGGCGCAATCGCTGGCCGAGGCGCTGTGCGCCATTGCCCTGTTCCAATATGTGCGCCCCGGCATTCCCTGCGTGATCGGGACGTTTACCAGCAATGTGGATATGAAATCGGGCGCGCCCGCCTTCGGCACCCCGGAATACATGCGCGCCACCCAGATGACCGGCCAGATGGCGCGGTTCTACGGGCTGCCGGTGCGCTCCTCCGGGGTCTGCGCCGCCAATGTGCCGGATGGTCAGGCCATGTGGGAGACATCCAACTCGCTCTGGGCGGCGGTTCAGTCGGGGACCAACATGGTCTATCACGCTGCCGGGTGGCTCGAGGGCGGGCTGATCGCCAGTCCGGAGAAGTTCATCATGGATTGCGAGGTGCTCCAGCAGATCCAGCGCTATATGGAGCCCGCCACCTATGCCACCACGCCGGACGATATCGCGTTGGAGGCGATCCGCGCTGTGGGCAATGACGGGCATTTCTTTGGTATCCAGCACACTCAGGACCGCTATACCACCGCATTCTACCAGCCGTTCCTGAGCGACTGGAAGAATTACGAGGGTTGGGAGGCGGCAGGCGCCATCTGGACGCCCGAGCGCGCCCATCACCTGTTCAAGGAGATCATTGGTAGTTTCGAGGCGCCGCCCATGGATGAGGGCATTCGCGAGGAGTTGGCCGATTTCGTGGCCCGCCGCAAGGCCGAGGGCGGCGCACCGACCGATTTCTGATCGCTCTGCACAGGTGTCTTTGCCGTTGGCAATCGCGGCGCTGGCCTCATAAACTGAAGCAAGGCAGGCGCAAGAGGCGGGCATGACGGATCTGGACGTGACGGTTGCGATACGGGACCGGCTGGCGCAGGCCGCCGCCGGGACATTGGCCGCGCTGGCGCTTTGGGCGCTGGCCGATGTCTGGGGCCGCGACATCCTGCCCGAGCTGGTCTGGCTCTGTCTGCTCAGCCTGGTGATGGTGCACGCGGGCGCAACGCTGGCGCTGGCTGGCCCGGTCGGCCTTGTTCGGGGTAGCGCGATGAGCCTGTGGCTGTCGCTGCCCGCCACACTGCTGACCTGGTCCGTTGCTGGCCGGTTCGAACCGGCCTCGCGCCTGTTGCAGCATCCGCAATTGGTGCTGGCGCTGGTGGGCTTCGTCTTTGTCGCGCTGCCATTCCTGGTGGTCCGGGCCGAGGGGCGGGGCCGCATGTACGACTATGCCAGCCTGTTTGCCGCCACCTGGGAAACCGCCCTGCGCTTCGTGCTGGCCTGGGTCTTTGTCGGCCTGTTCTGGGGCGTGCTGCTGCTGTCGGATGCGCTGCTTGACCTTGTCGGGGTCGGGGTGATCGACAGGATACTGGAAGAGGGGGTGCTGTTTTACGCGCTCAGCGGCGCTGTGCTGGGTTTTGCCTTGGCGGTGATCCACGAGGCACGAAGCAGGGTCTCTCCCTACCCGGTGTTGCGGCTGTTGCGGCTGCTGCTGCCGGTGTTGCTGACCGTCATGGTACTGTTTCTGGCGGCGTTGCCGCTCAGGGGGCTGAGCGGGCTGTTCGGCGATCTGTCCTCGGCCGCGATCCTGCTGGCCACTGCCGCCGCGGCGATCACATTGATCTCGACCGCGCTTGACCGGGACGAGGCGCATGCGGTCAACTCGCCTGGTCTGCGCAGCAGCACCCGTGCGTTAGCCATCCTGCTGCCGGTACCAATCGCGCTGGCGGTCTGGGCGCTGGGAATCCGCGTGATGGGGTATGGCTGGACGCCTGCGCGCCTGTTCGCGGTGCTTAGCGCGGCGCTGATGGCTATTTATGGGCTGGGCTATTGCCTGCTGGCGCTGCGCGGTGGCGACTGGACGTCGCAGCTGCGCCGGTTCAACGTAACGATGGCGGTGTTGTTGCTGGTGGCCTCGGCCCTATGGCTGACACCCCTCCTAGACAGTCTGCGCATCTCAACCGCGAGCCAGGTGGCACGCTATGAAGAGGCGCGGGCGGAACACGGCGAATTGCCGATCTGGGAGATGACCCATGACTGGGGCCGGGCCGGGCAGGCCGGGCTGGAGCAGCTGCGGCAACTGGCCATCGCGCGCGAGGACGCCGGGCTGATCCGAGCGCTGGAGCGGGCCCGCGCGGTGGACAGCCGCTATCTTTTCGAGACGCCGGAACTGCCGCTGACCGAGGATCTGGTGCCCGAACTGGTGGCGCGGATGCAGGTGCGCCCGGACGGTTCCGGGCTGAGCGCGGCGGATCTGGCCGGCATCCCGCAGCACGAGTTGCAGAGCTGGCGCGATGGATGCGCCCGTCCGCTGCCCGATGGGCGGCCCGGTTGTGCGCTGATCCGGGGTGCCTTCAGCCCGGCGGTTGCCGCCGACGACCAGGCCATCGTGCTCTTTCTCGACGAACTGGGCCGGGTCCGTGCCACTCATTTGCGGCGGAATGCGGCGGGCGATCTGTTCCTGCGCCCTGCCGGAGATCCGCGGCAGAGCAGCGAACTGGCCGCGGCGTCAGATTTGCTAATGCGGGTGCTGGATGGTGCATTTGCCGTCGTGCCATCGGGTCAGCAGGCGCTGGAGGTCGATGGAATGCTGATCTCACCCCGAGACTAGGAGCAATTCAAGGTAAAGACAGGGCGCTGTTGGCGCTTTGTTAATGTTTCGAATGCCACAGTACCGGCAAGCGTTAGGGGACCATCCATGCATGGGCTGATCAACAGGGCCATACAATCCTTTGTATGCAATACCTATGGACAGAGCCGCTGGATCCGCGTGACGGAGGCGGCGCATCTCGGATTTGTCGAATTCGAGGCGATGCTTGTCTATGAGGATGAAACTTCGTTGCGGGTCTTGCAGGAACTGTGCCTAGAACTGGGCCGCCCGCAACGCGAAGTGCTGGAGGATCTGGGTACCTACCTGGTGTCGAACCCCAATACCGAGGCGTTGCGCCGCCTGCTTCGGTTCGGCGGCGTGACCTATCTGGAGTTTCTGCATTCGCTCGACGATTTGCCCGACCGGGCACGGCTGGCGGTGTCGGACCTGTATCTGCCGGCGCTGGAACTGCGCGAGGAGGCGGGTGGCCGGTTCAGCCTGACCTGCCATGCGGGTCTGCCCGGCTATGCCAATGTGATGATGGGGGTGCTGCGTGCCATGGCCGACGATTATGGCGCCTTGGTGATGCTGGAACATGCCGGAACGCGCGGCCGGGCCGAGGTGATCGAGATCACGCTGATCGAAACCGCCTTTGCCGAAGGGCGCAGTTTCGAACTGGGGGCGCGCGCGGGATGATTGATCTGGAAGACCTTGCCTTTCTGCTGGAACGGCTCTGTCCGATGTATGTGCTGCTGGACCGCTCTGGCCGGATGACCCGTGTCGGACCCACATTGCAGAAACTGCGTCCGGAGCAACCGATGCAGGGCGAGAAGTTTCTGGAGACCTTCGAATTGCTGCGCCCCCGGTCGGTGGCGACGGTACCGGCGCTGATGGCCAGTTCCGGGGCCAAGCTGCATCTGAGCCTGCGGGACGAACCGCGCACCGCGCTCAAGGGGTTGATCGTGCCCTTGCCGGGCGAACAGGGAGCCATCGTCAACCTGTCCTTCGGGATCTCGATCCTGGACGCGGTGCGTGACTATGCACTGACCAGCGCCGATTTCTCGGGCACCGATCTGGCCATCGAATTGCTCTACCTGGTCGAGGCGAAATCGGCGGCGATGGAGGCCTCGCGCAAGCTGAACCTGCGGCTTCAGGGTGCGATGATCGCTGCCGAGGAGCAGGCCTTTACCGACACGCTGACCGGGCTCAAGAACCGCCGCGCGATGGATCACATCCTGTCGCGGCTGCTGTCGGGGACCACCCCGTTCGCGCTGATGCATCTGGATCTCGACTATTTCAAATCGGTCAATGACACGCTGGGCCATGCCGCCGGCGACCATGTGCTGCAACATGTGGCCCGGGTAATGGTCGAAGAGACCCGCGGCGACGATACGGTGGCGCGGATCGGCGGCGATGAATTCGTGCTGATCTTCAATCACCTGCAAGAACGTGAGCGGCTCGACAGTATTGCCCGCCGTCTGATCGACCGGCTGGAGGAGCCCATTCCCTTTAACGGCGAGGAATGCTGTATCTCGGCCAGCGTGGGAACGGTTCTGTCCTCGCAATTCGCCCGGCCCGAGGCCTCGGCCCTGCTGCATGCGGCCGATCTGGCGCTTTATGCGGCCAAGCGAGCGGGGCGGGCGACGCATCGGTTCTATAACGCGGACCTGTCCTCGGCCCGGGTCGAGCCGCTTGAACGGGCGGGCACGCTGCTTGCTGGAGACGATGCCGAAGTCAGGCAGAGGACGGCCCGCAACATGGCGGGTTAGCGCCAGCGGACCAAAGGCTGCGCCACAACAACCTTGACATTCCGCCGTGGGTTTGGTCGCATTGTTCCAGTTGAGGTCATTTTCGAAACCGGGCCGTTGCGCGCCCGAACACGCGCGGTCAATGGCAGCAAGGAAAGGTCATTGACATGATGAAGCGACGCCTTTGTGCATCTTTCGTAGCCGCGAGCATGGTGGTGGTGCCGGCTCAGCGCGCCATGGCCGACGAGGCTGCTGCGCTGATCGGTGGCGCCTTGCTGGGCGGCCTGATCGTGAACGAGGTTCACAAGAACAAGCAGCGCCAGCGGCAGGCCCAGTCCCGTACGACACGCCAGTCGACCGGTGTCTCCTCGGCGCAGCGCCAGCAGAATCGCGAAGTGCAGAGCGCGCTGAACTATTTCGGTTATAATGTCGGCACCGTTGACGGGTCTCTGGGGCGCCGCAGCCGCGCCGGCATCTCGCATTTCCAGGCTGATATGGGCTATCCGATCGACGGCTATCTTGACGATCACGAGCGCGGCTTCCTGCTTGCCTCGCATCAGCGTGCCCTGGCCAGCGCCCATGTGGCGCCGTACAATCAGATCCTGGCGAGCCAGGGGCAGGGCGGGCTTCTGCGCACATATCGCAACGAACAGCTGGGAATACAGACCCCGCAGGCCGTGCAGCCGGTACAGCCCCAGACCCATATGGCGGCAACGGCCCCGCAGACGTCGCAGGTGGTGACCGCACGGGCGGCGACCGGTGCGGCCCTGCCCAATTTCGGCTTCGCCCAGACCACACCTGTTTCGATCAACGCCCATTGCAACGAGGTCAATCTGCTGACCACCTCGAATGGCGGGCCCAGTCGCGCCGGACAGTTGCGCGAGCCGGTCTTTGCATTGAACGAACAGTTCTGCCAGGCCCGCAGTCAGGCGATGACCGAGGCAAGCCAGATCGAGGTCACGATTCCCAACATGACCGCCGTGCAGGTCGAGCAGCAATGCGATGGCCTCGCCCAGGCAATGGCGCCGCAGATGGTGGGCATCGACACCAAGGCCCCGTCCGAGGTGGTCGCGGCCACTTCGGCCTTCTTGCAGGCCTCGGGTCAGCCGATGGCCAGCCTGATTTCGGGCGGCAAGATCTGTCTAGGTGTCGGATACCGCACCGACAACGCCGAGATGGCGCTGGCCTCGGCGACGCTGTTGGCATCGGCCGGTCAGCTTGGCTATGGCGAGGTGGTGAGCCACCAGCTGCGTCAGGGCTTTGGTGCTCCGGTCGGCATGGCACGCGCCGGTGAGTGGATGCGACTGGCGCTGAACGCGGCCCAGAGCGGGTCGGGCGTGTTGGGACAGACGCCGGAACGGGTCGCCGTGCTGACCGAGGCCTCGACTTCGGCTGCGGCGGCACCTGCGATCCCGGTCTTCTCGGCCTCGACCAGCGGCAACTGAGCCTAGCGGCCTGCCTGCGCGATCCGGCGCGCGATCAGCGCCGGAACCGGGGGCAGGTCACCCAGAACCGGCAACAGCGCCCCGGCATAGCCTGCCTGTTCCAGCGCCTGCGGCACGTCCTCATTGGCATGGCCACCGGCGCAGGCAAAGAAGGGCAGGCAGAGCGACATCGAGCCATGCACGCTTGCGGCCTCGGTGATCGAGGGCGCCTCTTCGACAAATCCCACTGACAGACGGGCCACGGGCAGATGCGCCCGAAGGTGCTCGGCAAAGCCATTCGCCACGGCGCTCGGGTTGCGGCTGCGGCCCGAGCCGTGTGCGGCCAACACCAGCCCGCTTTCGGCCACCGGCCAGCCGCGCTGCTCCAGCTCCGTTGACAGATGCGCGGCGATCAGGGCGGGCAGGTCAGGGTCGATGCCCAGCGGGTCGAGGATCGGATTGCCCCGCGCGCCCAGCCGGCGCGGCAGGGCCGAGGTGACGAACCAGCCCCGCGCCATGAAGAGGGGATAGATTGGCACCGTTTCGGGCAAGCTCTCCAGCGCGGCCTCAAGCCGGCCCGGAGCGGCCAGGGTTGCAGAATGCACGGTCAGGCCGGGGCCGGATGCAGCGACCCGTGCGGCAAAACGGGTCAGAGCGGCCTCGGCCGGGTCCGGGTCCGAGGGCTGTCCATGGGCGACGATCAGGGCGGTTGTCTCTGTCATGGTCCGAGTTGTGGGGCGCGTGCGGGCGAAGTCAACCCAACTCACCCCAATAGCATCAGCCACATCCACACGGTCAGGATCGAGGCGGCGGTCGCCACCAGCACCGACGAGGCCGCGACCCGTTTGGCGCGGCCATAAATATTGGCAAAGATATAGGCGTTGAACCCCGGTGCCATGGCTGCGTTCAGCACGCCCGAGCGGAACAGGTCCTGCGGCAGCGCCAGCGCCGAGCCGAACAGCCAGACCAGACCGGGATGCAGCAGCAGCGAGATGGCGCAGATATAGGCGATCACTCGGGTGTCGCCCTCGGGCCGGTACTGCACCAGCACACCGCCCAGGGCGAACAATGCCCCCGGCAGCGCCGCGCGGATGATCAGCGATAGCGCGTCATCGGCGATCTGCGGCAGCGAGATTCCGGTGAGATTGACGACAAAGCCCAGTGCGATCCCCAGGATCAGCACGTTGCGGAACATGGCGTTCAGGACCGAGGTCACCATCTTGCGCCCGCCGCGCCCGCGATTGCGGATCACCTCCATCGTGGTGATCCCCAGCGCATAGCAAAAGGGCGAGTGGATGGCGATGATGGCATAATTGCCGACAAGGTTCTCGGGGCCATAGGCGCGCTCGGTGATGGCCAGGCCCAAGAGGACCGAGTTCGAGAACAGGCAGCAAAAGCCGATGGCGACGCTATCCTCCCAATCGCGGTTGAACAGGAATCGGGCGCCCAGCAGGCCCGCGGTGAAACAGAGAAAGGCCGCCATGTAGAAACTGGCCAGCAGCGCGGGGTCGAAGCCTGCGTTCAGATCCAGATTGGCAATGGCGCGAAACAGCAGGCAGGGGATGGCGAAGCCCTGGGTGAAGCGCATCACCCCGTCGATATGCTCGGGCTTGAAATAGCCCGCAAGCGTGGTGCCATATCCCGCGCCGATCACCAGAAAAACCGGCAGAACAACATCTATCAGCGCCTGAAACATGGTTCAGCCGGCCCTGCTTTGTGGGGCCGGGAACATATGGCGACGCGCAGACAGGGCGACCTCAGAGCGCGTAGCGGATCACCATCCCGTCATAGGCGGGGGTGATGTGATCGGGGGTTTCGGCGGCTACGGTGTCGTGATCAAGGTCGATATGCATGTTGGTCAGCACCGCCCGGCGCGGCGCGGCGCGTGCGATCCAGTCCAACGACTTGTCCAGATGCGCATGCGTCGGGTGCGGGGTCCGGCGCAGCGCGTCCAGCACCCAGCAATCGAGATCCTGCAACTCGGCCCAGGCCTCGTCATAGATCTCGGCCACGTCCGGCAGATAGGCCAGATCGTGAATGCGAAAGCCCAGACTGTCGATCGAGCCATGGCCGACCCGGAACGGGCGAAAGGCGATCGGGCCGCCGGGGCCGTCGATCTCGAACGGGCCCGAGATCGTCTTCATCTTCAAGATCGGCGGATAGGGCGAGCCATCGGGCTGTACAAAGGCATAGCCAAAGCGCGACAGCAGCGCGTTCTGGGTATCGCCATCGGCCCAGACCGGGATGCGGGCGCGCATGTTGAACACGATCATCCGCAGATCATCGATCCCGTGCACGTGATCGGCATGGGAATGGGTATAAACCACCGCGTCAAGCCGCCCGGTACCGGTATCCAGCAGCTGGCTGCGCATGTCCGGTGTGGTGTCGATCAGCACGGTTGTCACGCCCGCGTCGCTTTCACGCTCGACCAGCATCGAGCAGCGGCGGCGGGTGTTGCGCGGATTGGCCGGGTCGCAGTCGCCCCAATGGCCGCCCAGACGCGGCACCCCCCCGGACGAGCCGCAGCCCAGGATGGTAAAGCGCAGCTCGCCGCTCATGCAGCGGCCTTGAAGCGGGCGGCCTTGGTGAACAGCCGGTCGAAATTGGCCTGCGTGCGGGCGGCGAAATCGGCGTAGTCCAGCCTGAACAGATCGGCCCCGACCCGCGCGGTATGGGCGGTATAGGCCGGCTCGTTGCGCCGGCCCCGATGCGGCGGCGGCGCCAGATAGGGGGCGTCGGTCTCGACCAGTATCCTGTCGAGCGGCGCGTCGGCGAAGATATCGCGCAACTCCTGGCTTTTGGGGAAGGCGGCGATGCCCGACATCGACAGGTAGAATCCCAAATCAAGTGCGGCCCGCGCCAGCGCGGGCGAGGAGGAGAAACAGTGCATCACGCAGGAATAGGGCGCGCGCTGGTGTTCCTCGGCCAGGATGCGGGCCATGTCGTCATCGGCGGCGCGGGCGTGGATGATCAGCGGCAGGCCGGTTTCCTGCGCCGCGCGGATGTGAATGCGCAGCGAGCGCTGCTGCACCTCGGCGCTGTCGGCGGTGTAGTGATAGTCGAGCCCGGTCTCGCCGATGCCGACGAATTTCGGGTGCCGGGCCAGCGCCACCAGTTCCTCGACCGTGGCCATGGGTTCCTCGGCGGCGCTCATCGGGTGGGTGCCAGCGGCATAGAACACGGGCGCATGCGCCTCGGCGATGGCGCGCACGGCGGGTTCGTTCTTCAGCCGGGTGCAGATCGTCACCATCCGGGTGACGCCAGCCCGCGCGGCGCGGGCCACGATCTCGTCCAGCTGCCCCTCGAAATCGGGGAAGTCGAGGTGGCAATGGCTGTCGGTGATCTCGGGTGTGGTGTCGGTCGTGCTCATCGGCCCCAGCTGGCGGTATCCTGCATCTTGAACACCGTATCTAGGACAAGCGCTGCGGGGTCAAGGTTCACCGCCTGACCATGCCGGGCGCGGGCCGAGATGGTGGCCGCAATATCGGCCCAGCGGCGACCGCTGTCAGGGTCGGGGGCGAGGCGAGAGAGAACCTGCGCCTCTCCCATCGCGGCCTCGGGTTGGGGGGGCATGCCAGTGGCGCCGGTACGTGCCAGTCGGGCCAAGGCGATGTCGACAAGGCCCAGCAGAAGGTCGAACCGTTCGGCCGCGCCGCGCCCTGCCGCAGCCTCGGCCAGCGCCAGCGCGCGCGGGCGGTCGAGCCGGGGCATCGTGTCCAGAAGCGCGATCAGCTCGGCATAGAGCGCCAGACCGTCTAGGTTCAAGAGCCGCAGCGCCCGCCCGACCGAGCCCGAGGCGAGCGCGGCCAGATGCTCCGGCATCGCCTCGGTCCCGGCGCCCGCCTGTTCCAGTGCGGCCTGCATGTCGGCGGGTGACAGCGGTGTCAGGCGCAGGGTGCGACAGCGCGAGCGGATGGTCGGCAACAGGCGCGAGGGCTGGTGCGACACCAAAAGCAGCGTGGTGCGCGCGGGCGGCTCCTCGAGCATCTTCAACAGCGCGTTGGCGGCGCTGGTGTTCATCTCGTCGGCGCTGTCCACAATCACCACGCGCCGCCCGCCATCGGCCGAGCTGAGACCAAAGAAGCGGCCCAGCTTGCGGATATCCTCGACCACGATTTCGGAGCGCAAGCGCCCCTGGTCGTTGACCGAGCGGGTGATCACGGCAAGCCCGGGTTCGGCCCCGGCCTGCATCCGGCGCGCGACCGGGTGTTCGGGGTCGATGTCAAGCGTCTGTGGCGGCGGGGGAGCGCCGAACAGGCCATCGTCGGACTGTGGTGGCGTGGCGAGCAGAAACCGCGCGATGCGCCAGGCCAGCGTTGCCTTGCCGACCCCCTCGGGCCCGGTCAGCAGCCAGCCGTGATGCAGCCGGTCCGAGCCATAGGCGGAGAGAAAGGCCCGCTCCGCGGCGTCCTGGCCAAACAGGCGGGGCGTCTCGCGCGGATGCGGTGCACCGGGCGCCTGATCCGGGGTGGGGAGGTCGTCGCTCATTGGGGTGGATTCAGGTGGCTCAGCGCGATTTCGGTCACATCCGCCGCCACGCTATCCATGTCGCGATTGCCGTCGACGATGCGGAACCGATGGTCATATTCCCGCGCCAGGTCGAGAAATCCGGCGCGCATGCGCTGTTGCAGCTCGGGACCGAAATCCTCGAACCGTTCCTCGCTGCCCTGTCGGCCCTTGGCGCGGCTCAGGCCGGTTTCGGGGTCCATGTCGATCAGCAGGGTAAGGTCCGGCTCGCGTCCGATCATCAGCGCGTGCAACTGGTCGACCAGTTGCCGCAGGTCGCCGCGCGATAGGCCCTGATACATGCGGGTGCTGTCTGCGAAACGGTCGCAGATCACCACGCGGCCCGCTGCCAGCGCCGGTTCGATAGTGCGTTCCAGATGATCGCGGCGGGCGGCGGTAAAGAGCAGGATCTCGGTTTCCGCCGACCAGCGGTCGGGGTCGCCTTCAAGCACCAGACGGCGGATTTCCTCGGCGCCGGGCGAGCCGCCCGGCTCGCGCGTCAGCACCACATCATGGCCCGCCGCCCGCAGGGTTTCCGCCAGCCGCCGCGCCTGGGTGGATTTACCCGATCCGTCGATGCCTTCGAAGGTCAGGAACAGCCCCGTGCCGCTCACATCGCCTCCGCCGGTCCGGCGTTGAGCTGGCGCAGCAGCAGGTTGGCGGCGGTCTTGATCCGCACCACAAAGCCACCCGCCGGCACCGCCTCGGCCGCCACCAGCGGGCGGCGGATTTCAGGCAGGTCGTCGGGCTTGATCACCAGCTCGGCCAGTTGCTGGCCTTTGGCAATGGGCGCGTTGATCGGGCCGTCATAGACCACTTCGGCCTCGACCTTGGTGTCGGACAAAACCGGCAGCAGCAGGTTCAGATCCTCGGCCGGAACCAGTCCTACCGATTGTTTTGCTCCCATCCAGACTTCGGCGCGGGCGACCGGGTCTTCGGCGCGGGCAACGGTTTTGGTGGCAAAGTGGCGAAAGGACCAGTTCACGATCGCTTCGGCCTCCTCTGCGCGGCGGGCTTCGCTCTCGAGGCCGGTCAGCACAAAGATCACCCGGCGGTCGCCCTGCCGGGCCGAGCCGACAAGGCCATAGCCCGCCTCGGCGGTGTGCCCGGTCTTGAGCCCGTCTGCCCCGATATCCAGCTTGAGCAGCGGGTTACGGTTGCGGACATTCGATGGCGCGCGGCCGTCAAAGGCGAATTCCGTCTCGGCAAACAGCGGGTAGTACTCGGGGAAATCGGTGATCAGCCGATTGGCCAGCACCGCCAGATCATGCACCGACATCAGATGCCCCGCCGCGGGCCAGCCGTTGGAATTGGCGAATGTCGAGCGGGTCATGCCCAGTTGCTCGGCGCGTTTGGTCATGAAGCGGGCAAATCCGGCCTCGGTCCCGTCGGGGCTGAGCGCCTCGGCGATCACCGCGCAGGCGTCGTTGCCGCTGAGCACGATGATGCCGCGCAGCAGGTCCTCGACCCGCACCCGGTCTGTGGTGTTGAGGAACATGGTCGAGCCACCATAGCTCATCGCGTGCTGTGACACCGGCAGCCGCTCGTCCAACGTTAGCCGTCCGTCGCGCAGCGCCTCGAAGGTGACGTAGAGCGTCATCAGCTTCGACATCGACGCGGGCGGCAACGCCTCGTCCGCATTCTTGTTGAGCAGGACGGTGCCGGTGCTTTGATCCAGCACATAGGCGGCGCGCGCCGAGGTGTCATAGGCCAGCGCGGGCAGGGCGGCCAGCGCCAGACCCAGGGCCAGCAGGGCGGAGCGGATGAAAGTCGGCACTGGGAAACCCTCCCGTCTTAGTTCTTCACTGCATAGGCGTCCGAAAAACCGGTGCCCTGAACCTGCTTCAGCAGCGCGGTGCGTTCGGATTTCGACTGCGCCGGGCCGACCACGACCCGCCAGAAACTCTTGCCGCTGGTGGCCTCTTGCCGGATCGTTGGCACCATGCCTGCGGCGCGCATCTGATCCGCGGCTCGTTTTGCGTTGGCTTCGACGCTGAAGATGCCGATCTGAATATAGGGCTTGTCCAGCGATGAGGTCTGCGGTTTCGGCTTGGGTGGTGCGGCGGGGGCGGGGGCGGCCGCCGGGGCCGGGCTGGGCGCGGCTGCTTCGATCGCGGCGGCAGCACCGGCAACTGGGTCAAGCGTGGTTTCGGCCACCTCGGGCAGTGGTTCGACCGCGTCGGCCTCGGCCAGCGTCTCTTCGAGCGGCGGCTCCTCCTGAACCTCTTCTCGGCGCAGCGCGGTCACGTTCAGTTCCACCGGCGCACCGGCCAGCATGCCCAGCGCGGCAGCGGCATCGGACGAGGCCTGAATACGTGGGCCGGGAATGTCGCGTTCGCGCCGGAAAAGGGCGCCAATCACGAACTTGTCGTTGGTGGCGTTGCGAATTATCACCCGCTCGGGTTCCTTGACGTCGGGATGCGCCACCCAGACACCGCCCAGCGACGGCCGCCCGTCCCACAGACCGGCCTCTGTCACCTGGAATATCTCGGGCGCCTCGACATCGCGTTCGACCAGTTTGGTGCTGCGGGTTTCGGCGCTGGTGGCGGCGTCCTTGTCCTTGGGTTGAAGAAAGGACAGGTTCGCGCCCTCTTCGCACCCGGCCAGCAGCAAAAGGCTGAGGCCCACGGCCGACAACCGGGTCAGTGGGCTGGACAATGGCGTCTTGCGGTGCATGTCGATCGTTTCCTTGCCTGTATTCGGGGTCGGTGCGGCCCCATTGCCGGTTGTCCGGTCATTACGCTGCTGCGGGCGCCACGGCCCGGTTCCGGGCAGATCATAACGCGCGGAACCGCCCTTTGAAAGCCTGCTGCACGGGCTTCGGCAAGTTTTCCCGGTTGGCCTCTTGCCTCGTCCGGGGCGAAAGCATAGAGGGAATGCGACCGGGGAGGTGGCAGAGTGGTCGAATGCGGCGGTCTTGAAAACCGTTGATGGTGAGAGCCATCCCAGGGTTCGAATCCCTGTCTCCCCGCCAGCCACCTTCGGGTAATCCCCTTGTAACGAAGTAGACGCCGTTTCTGCCGGGTATTCCGGGCGGTTGCGCTGAGTGTTGGCGCTTGGAGACGCATTGGAGCGAGGTGGAGGGGCGGGAATTCTGGCGCAGTCTCTGCTGGCCATTGTGGCGGTGCGGTTTTTCGTTTCGGGCAGCGATTAACAGGGAATTTACAGGGAAAAACGCAACGGCAGTGCCGCTCCGATGTTGCGGTGACACGCGTGAATGAGACCGGGCCGATCTCTGGCGCAGAGACCGGCCCGGGAGTTGAGCGTTTGGAGAAGGATCAGACCTTGGGCAGTCCGTAGAGCTGTTCCTGCTCTGCCCAATCGAGGGGGATCGGATGGGAGAGGATGCGCCGGGTGGTCATTTCGGGCGGCAGCGTGCCGGCGAGGATCGCCTGCTGAAGCCGGGGCGACAGGAAGGCCAGTTGCGATCGGGTGCGGACGAAGGATTCGGACTGGCCGCTCTTGCTGATGACACCGGACATCGGGATGCCGACGCGCAGGTCTCGGGTCCAGTCATGCGCCTGGGTCAGGTTACTCAGCAGCACCGGGTCTGCCATGGGTGCGCGCGTCCCGGTCACGATCCTTGTTTCCACGCCGCGGCGGCGCAGGGTGAGCGGCTGTGTGAAGGAGAGCACCTCAGGCGCGAAGGTGTCAGCGGCAAGGTCAAAGCAGTTTGCCAGAACCACTGGATCGCAGGTGAGGGTGAGGGACGCGCGAGCAAGACGGGCCTCGGCGATGAGTGGAGCGATTTCCGCCGGCCGGGTGCGGAGCGCCTTGCCCAACACCTCGGCCCGCGCCAGGAGCGCTTCGGCATTGCTTGCATCCGGGGTGGCGAGAAGACGGTGCGATTTGACCATTGCCTCGAGGTGATCCGCGAGACCGGCGGCCACGACCTTCTCGAACGCGGCCGCCGGCAGGCGCCAGCCGGACGGATCGGGACCGCCTGAGATCAGGCGGTTGGAGACATAGTAGCGATGGCACCGTCCGGCCTTCAGCGTGTGGGTGGGTGTGAGGCGGTCGCCGGTGTCGTCCCAGAGCTTTCCGGTCAGTGCCGCTGTCCACCCCGAACCGGTTCCGTTGGCCGTGCCGCCACGCCCGCGGCGCGAGGCTGCATCAAGCCGGGCCTGGACGCGGGTCCAGAGATCGGGGTCGAGGATCGGGGCGTGCAGCCCGGGCCAGACCTTGTCCTTGTGGCGGATCTTGCCGATGTAGACCGGGTTGCGCAGGAGGTGCTGGATCTGTCCGTTGCTGAGCCGGGACCCTCCACTCTTACGGCCGGATCTGTCGGTGCGGAGCTTCGATCGCAGGCCAAGCCGGTCCGCCTCGCGGGCCACAGCCCCCAGCGCGCCGAGATCGTCATAGAGCTGGAACAGGGTGGTCACCATTTCCGCCTCGATAGGGTTGATCACCAGGGTGCGTTTCTCCGGGTCGGGGTGACGGTCATAGCCCAGCGGCAAGTTGCCGCCCATCCAGAAGCCCTTCTTCTTCGAGGCCGCGATCTTGTCGCGGATGCGCTCGGCAGTCACTTCGCGTTCGAACTGGGCGAAGGAGAGGAGCACATTGAGGGTGAGGCGACCCATGGACGAAGAGGTGTTGAATGCCTGGGTAACGGAGACGAAGGAGCAGCCCGAAGCTTCGAAGCGGTCGACCAGCTTGGCAAAATCCATCAGCGACCGGGTCAGGCGGTCGATCTTGTAGACGACGATCATGTCAATTCGGCCGAGTTCGATGTGGTCGAGCAGGCGCTTCAGGGCCGGCCGGCCCAGCGTGCCGCCGGAGATCCCCCCATCGTCATATCGGGCGGAAATCAGTTTCCAGCCCTCGTGCTTCTGGCTCGCGACATAGGCGGCGCAGGCCTCGTGCTGGGCATCGAGGGAATTGAACTCCTGTTCGAGCCCGTCCTCGGAGGACTTGCGGGTGTAGATCGCGCAGCGGATGGTCTTCTGTCCGGGCTTCATCGGGTGGAGCCTTTGCCATTGGTGACCCGCCGGGTGCCGGGTGCCTTCGGGGCGCTGGTGAGCCCGAAGAAACGCGGCCCGGACCAGCGTGCGCCGGTGATGGCGCGGGCGACGGCGGAGAGGGAGGGATAGGTCTTGCCCTGCCAGAGACAGCCCGCCTCGAGAATGTCGACCACGTGGGTGACCCCGTTCCACTCCCGCAACAGTCGCCCGCCGGGCCGAAGCGCGGGGGACACCTTGCGCGTCTCGCCGGCCGCTTCCCGGGCAATCCGAACCACCAGGGCCTTGGGCAGGCCACCTTGCTGCCGGGACTGCAGTTCGAAGGCGAGGAAACGCCGCAGGAAGACCTGGCTCAGGCCCTTGGGAGGTGGGGCGGCGAAGACATCCCGCCAGAGACCGAGCAGGGTGTCGCGATCGGCAGTCTCGAGCGTGGCAAACGACGGCAGGGGGATCGGGGGTGCCTTGCCTGTTGCCGGGGGAGTAATCTCGGGCAGGTCTTTCATCGCTGGTCTCTCCTTCTTGTTTGGCAGATCCGGAGGGATCAGCCTGTACCGGGAGAGGCCCGGACTCGGGCCGGGCATGGGGCCAGTGACGCTCCGTGTCGCGTCAAAGTCCAGTGGTTTTTGGCAATCTTTTCAATCTGGATTTTATCACCTGGATGATAAATAACTATATGAAAGCAATACAATAACTCACTTTTTGAGGCGTGCTTTTACGCTATGCTGATATTGGGCCACTCGTGCTGATTCCCTCGTGGGAACACCCGATGAACCCAATTCACCGAGCCATTGCAGGCGATGGCTCTCAATCGCAGACAGACGTTATCGGAGGTCGTCTGTTTGGTCATGGGGTGGTCGCTAACCACCCCTTTAGGAGCAGTATGAGACATGAGTGCTCAGATAGAAGAAACCCCGATCGCGGCGCTGACGCCATGGAAGCGTAACGCACGCAAGCACCCCAAGAAACAGATCCGGCAAATCGCGGCGAGTATCCAGGCTTTCGGCTTCAACACGCCGGTGCTGATCGACGCGCAGAACCGCATTCTCGCGGGCCATGGACGGGTCGCGGCGGCCCGCCACCTGGGCCGGGACACGGTTCCCTGTCTGAGACTGGAGCACATGAGCGAAGAAGAGGCCCGGGCCTTTGTCATCGCCGACAACCAGTTGGCGCTGAATGCCGGTTGGGACGAGGACCTTCTGGCCGAGGAACTCGAGGCCTTGCTGGCCTCGCCCGATCTCGGCTTCGATATCGGCGCGATCGGTTTCTCGGTCCCGGAACTGGACATGATCATGGACGGGGTGTCGCCAGCGGAACCGAACGATCCCGCCGACGATGTCCTGCCCAAAAACGTGCCGGTCCGCTGTCGTCCGGGTGAGCTTTGGCAACTGGGGCAGCACCGCCTTATCTGCGGCAATGCGCTGGACCCGGATGTGGGGCAGGCCCTGATGGGGGATGATCGCGCGCGGATGGTCTTCACGGATCCGCCCTACAACGTGCCGATCGAGGGCCATGCCGGGAATTCCGGCCGGACGCGCCATCGTGAGTTCGCGATGGCGGCGGGAGAGATGAGCCCCGAGGGTTTCACCGCCTTCCTTTCTGACGCGTTCGGTCAGCTTGCCAGGCACAGCATGGATGGGTCGATCCACTTCATCTGCATGGACTGGCGCCATCTGGGCGAGGTGCAGGCGGCGGGAGGGCAGGTCTATTCGGAGCTGAAGAACCTGATCGTCTGGGTCAAGGACAATGGCGGCAGGGGCACCTTCTACCGGTCACGCCACGAGTTCATCCTGGCCTTCAAACACGGCACTGCCCCGCATGTGAACAGCTTCGAACTGGGCCAGCACGGCCGCTATCGGACCAATGTCTGGGAATATCGCGGGGTCAATACGCGCAAGCGGGGACGCATGGACGAACTTGCAATGCACCCGACGGTCAAACCGGTGCAGATGATCGCGGATGCGATCCGCGATGTCTCGGGGCGGGGCGAGATCGTGCTCGATCTCTTCGGCGGCTCCGGTTCGACGTTGATCGCGGCGGAGAAGACCGGCCGGCGGGCGCGGCTCTGCGAGATCGATCCCGTCTACTGCGACCGGATCATCGCGCGCTGGGAGGCCTATGCCAAGGATACTGCGGTTCTGCTGTCCCCCGGACGGGACGGTGAGGCCCACGGAATGGAGGCTGCAGAATGAGCAAGGATGATGACAAGCCGCCGTTCCTGCCCTCGCCGAATTACGAGGTGGGCTATGGCAAGCCTCCGCGGGACAAGCGGTTCCGCAAAGGGGCATCGGGCAATCCCAAGGGCAGGCCGGTAGGGGCATTCAATCGCCGTTATTCAGGTCCACAGGAACGGCTGTTTAATGCGGTCAGGGAAGCCGCTGAGCGCGAGGTCATGGTTCGCGACGGGGCCAGGGAATCGAACATGACAATGACGGAAGCGATGGTCAGTGCCATGTTCGTGAAGGCTGTTCAGGGCAGTGCCCGACACGGAGAAATTGTGCTCAGGTTGATGGCCGCTGACGACGCACATGCAAGACGTCAGAACGAACGTTTGCTCAAGAATACAATTGCCTACAAAACGTACTGGGAAAACGAACTGGCCCGCCGCAAACGCCTGGGGATCAGCCATCTTCCGGATCCGGTTCCGCATCCAGACCATATCCTGATCGACTTCGAAGATGGCAGTGTGACCTTTGCTGGGCCTATGACAGAGCAGGAGAAAGCCGAATACGAGGCGGCGATTGCCGAAGCGCACCGGCAGGTGGATGAGTGGGAAGCGAAGAAGGAAGAGGAGATAGCTTCCGTTGAAGAATACTGCGCCGCTGACCCGGACAAGGCGGGCTTCCCCGAGGAGGTGCGCCGCCGGGTCAAGGAAAGCGCTAACCGGAAGCGCGCGGAGATCGAAAGGTATCGCTGACCAGCGGCCCGGGCATGTGGCCCGGGCCATTCAGCTTGCCTCGAAAAGCTGGTTGGCCAGCGTTTCAATCCGTCCCGACCAGGCAAGTTGCTCACGCCAAGGGACTGGAATGGCATCCGCGCCATAAAGCGCGCCGGCGAGTTGGCCGGCGATGGCAGCGGTGGTGTCGGCATCCTCGCCAAGATTGGCCGCCCGCAGTGCTACCGATGAGAAGTCGCCCGAGGCGCCAACGCTCCAGAGGGCGGCTTCCATCGAATGGACAACATATCCCGAGGCCCGGATCTGGTCGCGCCGCTTGCCACGCCAACTGCCGGACAGGATCGGCCCGATCGTTCCGGCGTACTTCCCCGCACGAGGCTCCAGCACGGTCCTCCGGGGTTGGCCTTCGATGGCATCTGCAAGCAACTCAGCCCAGGCGACGCAGGCATCGACCGCCTCGGCCGCGGCATGGGTGGTCCGGCTCTGCAGAGCCGCGACATCGCGCAACCGGTCCCGGTCCCGCCAGTGGCGGATCGCTACCGGCGCAAGTCGCATCAGGCTGCCATTGCCCGCGCTTTTGGGATTGGTGGATCCGGCCATCGGGTCGCCGGAATGTTTCCAGCGGGCCAGCGCCTGTCTGGTGGTGATGCCAATGTCAAAGCACTGCCCGGTACAAGAATAGGTGCCGTTCTCGTGCCAGTCGACGAAACGTTGCATCAGGTCTTTCAGGTTGAGATCGGGATACTTCAAAAGGCTCTCCGCCAGGGCAAGCGCCATGGCCGTATCATCGGTCCATTGCCCCGGCGCCAGTCCGAAAGGCCCGCCGCCCACCATATCGGTCAGCGGGACATAGCTGTCTCGACTGCGGAACTCGAGCGTTGTGCCAAGGGCATCCCCGACCGCAAGGCCAAGAAGCGCCCCGATGGCACGATCTCGGATCGCGGCTTCTGAGGTGGCAGGCTCTGGCTCGGGTGGCCGCCCGAGCGCCAGTACGAACCGTTCCTGCTCGAGCGTTTCGATGGCGCCAGGGCGGACCGATCTCACGGCCTTGATCGCTTCTCGCGGCTCATGGCCGAGTTCGACCATGAGACGCGCCGCGATGGTTCCGGCCCGGCCAAGCCCGCCCTTGCAATGCACCAGCACGTCGAAACCACAGTACAAACGGTCGAGCAGGCCCGGGCCGATCAAGTCCCATGCCTGCTCGAACCCGTGATCCGGCACCCCATAGTCCCGGATCGGGAGGTGAAGCCAGTCCATGTGACGATCACGCACGGCTTTCCCCAGTCCCCGAACCTGCAGTGCTTCAAGCTCGTGGTCCTCGACCAGCGTCACGACCGCCACGGCGCCCCAATCGCGGACGGCATCGAGGTCGCGCCCCAGATCGCGGTTCCAGCTGCCGGTCATCGCATCGGCCTGCACCTTGCCGGGACAGAAGGTGATACCGATCCGCCCCAAGCCTCGACCGGGACTGAGCGTGGCGATCTGAAGGGGATGGGTCAGGCTGGTGCGCATGGAATACTTCCTCTCAACGGGGGTGGCCGCGTATGTCGGAAGGAGCTTCTCAATCAACTCGCAGCAGGGCAGCAATGCTCCGAACCAAAGGGAATGCAAGAGGTTAGTGCCATTTTGCAGAATTCTTATGGGAGGCAGACGAGACAGACCCTGACAACGGAACCACTTTCTGGATATCGTGCGTAAACGTCTCGATGGCGGACCTGCTTTCGAACAAGGAGATGCTTTCCATGTTCAGGGCTGCAGCAAAACCTGACGGCGCAGCCGATCGCACCGTGCGCTGACGGTACAGCGATGGCAGCGTGGGGCGCGCGAAGTGCAGGCCTTCGCCACGAAATCTAGCGTCGCCCAATTTGCTCAGATCGGCTGGTCTTTCACGAGCCAGTGCGATGCTGCTTGCAGCCAATGGTCGTATTGTATGTCCGCGAGCACACGGGGGCGAGCGAAGCGCTCGATCACTCGGACCATGTGACGTCGATCAAAGGACGCGGTTGATCATTCTTAAAGAGCAGGATCGCGTTGGCAACATATTGGCCCACCCCAGGAGCATTTGCCAGAAATGCGGGATCAAGTCCGCGATGGGATGGATGGGTGCCAGCGAAGGGACCGTCAAATGCTGGTTCGCGGGCGATCGGGGCCAAGTGGCGAGTTCCCGGTGTCGCTCGCGCGTCATTCCGATGCTGTGCTGATCGCGCTGGCGGACTGGCTGGCGTGGAGGATGCCGAGGACCGGGAGCGTCAATACGCGGGGCGTCGCACAGTGTCTGGGTCCTTGTTTTGTGTTCGATTTTGGTTATATTGAATACATCGTAAAGCAGGGAGCGCGCCATGCCTCGCACCACCACAATGACCGTCCGCGTCAGCGGTACCCTCAGCGAGTTCGTCGCGACCAATGTCGGCGCGGACGGTTCCTACGAGAACGTCAGCGAATACATCCGCGACCTGATCCGCCGCGACAAGGAGCGCGCGGAACGCGAGGCATTCAATCGCCTGAAGGCTGAACTCAACCGAGCCTTCGCCGCGCCCGAGGAAAGCTACAGGCCGCTGACCGCCGCCGAGGTGATCGCCCGGAATCGGCAGACCTGAACCGATGGCGATCCGGGTTCAGGAGGTGGCCTCGGTGCGCCTCGACGAAATCTACAGGTACACCCGCGACCGCTGGGGCGAAGCACGGGCCGACACCTACATCACCGGCCTGTTCGCTGCGTTCGAGCAGATCGAAACACGCGGCGTCCGGTCCAGGCCTGTGGCAGCCGAGTTCGAGGTGGAGGGGTACTTCTTCCGCTACGAGCGGCATTTCGTGTACTGGCGGCGGCTCGCCAACGGCGACATTGGAATCGTCACCATCCTGCACGAGCGGATGCATCAGATGGATCGATTCAAGGAGGACGACACAGCGTAGCGGCCAATCCCAGGTCGATCCGTTGAAAATTCCAGGGCCGTCCCGAGAGTTCGAATCCCATCGGCTCCGCCACTTGCCCTCGCGAAAGCGTTCTCCCGATCCGGCTGCGGCCGGATTTTCTCGTTGTTTTGGAGGGTTATGCGGGAGGGGCTGTTAACCGGCCTACGCCCCGAAGGGCGCGCATCCGTTCTCTCCAGGCCGATATTCTCCGGACCTGTTAACCGCGCGCGATCCGGTTAAGCCGGTCAAGGTCCTGATAATGAAGTATTTTGAGCCACAGGTCATTCGTAACCGTTTTGAAAGACGTATCCATGCCGCAGGGAACTGGCGTCGAACTCTGTGATGGTTAGGGCAAGTAATCGAATGCATCCGCGCTTTCATACAGAGCCTTGATGGTTGTCGCGGCAGAGACCGACGCGCGCGTCGCGGCTTCCTTTAGGTCCAAAACACGGAACTTGTCGCCGATCTTCGCAACGGCCTCGATCCGACGATACTGGTCGCCGAAGCGTTCTGCGTACTGCGCAAGCCCCTTGAGCTTCGGCATCGCGTCGCCGAACTGAATGCCGTGCGGATCGACGATATCGGCGGCGACGGTCCCATCGTCCTGCTGAACGAAAAAAACGAAGTCTGGCCTGACGATCCTTGGTTCGCCCCCATCCTCGTAAATGATACCAAGCGAGTCCTGGCTGGCGCGCGACGGGTTCCGATACCACGCGACGGCTCCCGCCCGCGCGAGCTCGGATTTCACGACTTCACCTTCCCAGGAATTGAAGTCCTCGGGGAACATCCCATGCTCATCGCACAGCATGTGCCGCTCGAACGATGGCAGCGGGGTCTCTGAGCCGTTCGCCTCCCGGATTGTCGTCGGCTGCATCCAAGACGTCGGTCGAGCCAAGTCCACATCCATGGGGTTCGCGCTCATCTCCCGGATCTGGCGATACACGTCCTGACGCTCGTCGGACAGGTTCTTGATGTCGACCCGGAAACGAGTGAGCCATTGGTTCGCGAGTTTCTCGGCCTCAGTCTCAAGTGTCTCTCGGATGCCGGGAACCAATCCCAGAGCGCCAATCGTGACGTGTGCATCGATGAGAGCGGCCTCCATGTCCTCCGCATCGCCTTCGCTCCGCGCCAGGTAGTCGCTGTACGACGTCGCAAGATCCGGACTGATCGCACGGCCCGCCCTGCGATATGCGTCTTCGATCACGGCGTAGTCCGCTTCCTCGAGGAAGTCGTCGAACGACATGCCGCCGCCTTTCAGGTCGGCCTTCAGGCTCTTGCCTTCGACTGTCAGGACCGATTTGCGGGCAGTCTCGATTTCCGCCTTGTATCGCGCTCTGGCGCCATCGAGCACCTTGTGCATTTCCGCATGGGCAGCCTTGCCAGCGTCTTCGAGCAGGCCATCCACGGCCAGCTCATGCGCCAGCGAGGTCAGTCTCTTGACTGGACGGGCATGCCGCTTCGGCAGGGATTGAGACGGCAGCGAGAGCAGCTTGTCCCACACCGGCTCCGGGATCGAAGGATTGGGCTTCAACTCGACGGGGTTGATCAGTACGCGGCGGCCCGGCAAATCGTCGCCACCGTCCCCGCCGGACATCAACGCCTTGGCGACGTCCTTGACCGAGGCTTCGTCGAAGAACGGTAGCAGGCAATCGACCGAGTTCAGTCGTTCGTTGCCCGGGATCCGCCGCGCCAGTGGGGTGCGGACCATGCGCCCCAGCAGCTGCGTGATGTGCGTCTTGTCCCGAGCAGGCCGGAACGACACCATGACTTCGGCGCGCGGACAGTCCCACCCCGTGCTGATGGCGTCCTTCGCGATCAGGATCCGGACCCATGTCGATTCCTGAACGCGTTCGGGCGAGATGTAGGGCACGGTGTGGCGGCCGAAGGTCTGGGTGGAGTGTTCCCCGAACACATGCGCCACCGCATCCTCGGGCAAGTCCGACCACTGCGTGAAGATGGTGTCGAGAGCCCGGCCGATGTCGTTGTGATCGGGCGCGTTCGGAACCTGCAGAACCATAAGGGGCAGCACTGTTCCGGCATCGTCCTGCTGCTTGCCATAAGCCTCCCAGGCGGAGGATATCTCCTTCAGCTTGTCGGTGCCGCGGCGCACCAGCACGGTATCGAACTGCCCCGCCTCTTTCGGCACGTCCAGGATGATCGTATCCTTCAGCAGACCTGACGCCTGGACCTTGGCGGAATCCACCACCACGTTCGGCAGGGTCGCGCGGCCCGTCATGTCGGTCATGGCGGCGTTGAACCGCTCGACCGTGGCCGAGATGCCCCAGACGACCGGTATGCCGGGGACCGGTCCCGAGCCGTTGATCAGCCGCTTGACGATGGTGGTCTTCTCGCCCGCGCCGGTCGCGGCGCGCATCCCGCGATGCGCCTCGTCGAGCACGAGGTAAAGCGTCAGCGCCGGGTCATCGATGGTGTTCTGGATCGTGTCCCAGATGGTGAAGGAGCGACTGTCGGGCATCAGCCGGATCTGCCCGTCCTTCTCGATCCCCTCGTCATCGGGATCGTGTCCGCGCACCAGGAGGCTCGACTTGCTCAGCTTCTGGGTGTTCAGGAAATAGACCTTTCCCGGTTCCAGCACCTCGCGCTGGAACGTGCTTTGCACCACCACAAGGTCCGAGATCGACAGTCTGTCCGATGCCTCGAGCAGGCGGAACCGCGACTGCTCGTTCAGGGACGGATCGTCGCTGAACCAGATCACCACGGCACCCGGGTCAGGCTCGATGTCGTAGTTGTCGTCGCCGTGGAACAGCGCCTCGAACACCGCCGCCGCCATCACGGTCTTGCCCGCGCCCGTGGTGGCCGTCAGCGAGAAGGCATGCTTGTCGCCGTCCTCGCGCCAGCGACGCGAGGCCTTCTTGAGGTTCACCAGAACCTCCCGAACGGCTTCTTCCTGATAATCCTTGAGTGTGAACTTCATGGCTCAGCGGCCCATCGAAAAGCGGAAATTGGAGAGGTAGGACTCGTAGAGCCGCACCGGTTCGACGCTGTCGGGCAGCGCGCGCGCCACCGCCTGGAACCGGCGGTCGTCATCTGTCACGACGTAGGCGATCCGCAGGGTCGGCTGGGCGGCGGCCGCGTCGCAGAACGCGGCGGCGCGGTCCAGGTCGACGAGCAGACCGTAGGTGTCGGCCACGTCCCATCCGGTGGCGGGAAGATCGTCGATGCGGCGCCCCTCCGATCCGGCGCGCATCCACAACAGCGGCGCGATGCGCTGGAAGGCGAGGTTGTGGCTGACGGCAACGGGCGCTTCGTAGGTCAGGGTGAAGAACTCGGCGTTTTCCTCGAACCCCTCGGCCATCGGGAATTCATCGGTGAACTTGTAGTCGCCCTTGATGTCATCTCCTTCCGGCGTCTTGCCGGTGATGGCGGCGGCGATGCGAGGCTTGGTGATGTAGTCGCAGATACCCAGCTTCTCCCAATCCGCGTCACCGGGGCGCAGGCCCTCCATTCGTAGGGCGGCGTGTTCGTCGGCCGCAACCTCGTTATTGGTGACGGAGATGCATTGCCGTCGCCCGCCATCCTGACGATTCAATCGCATGACTGCGTGGGCAGTTGTCCCCGATCCGGAAAAGAAATCGAGGATGATGGCGTCTGAGTTTTCGCTCACAAAGAATCGAAGACTATCTTCAACTGCGAATAGCGATTTTGCGAAGGGGAACTTCCTCTTCGGCAAAACACGATTGAGCAGTCCAGCCCCGCCAGTGCTGGCGTCGTGGGACTTCTTAGTCCAGACTGTTCTTGGGGTTGGCAAAGACTCTAATGCAGCGCCATCCAATTCGAGAATAACGACGCCGTTTTCATCTTTGCCAAGTGTCGGGATCAGGCCGGTCACTACCGCCTTGGCTTTCTTTGCCTTCATGTACTGAATTCGCCACTGGCCAGTTTTGGAGTTGAATGCTCCTACTCTCGCAGTTCCTTGTTCCCGCGCTTTCTTCAAGCCAGACGGCGATAACTGCCAGAACCCTTCCGTCAGGTCATCTTTGATTGGCCAGACGCAAGTGAGGCCTTCAGGCGCTTTAACGTCGCTTCGATCCGCATCTGGTGCAAGTGGTTCTCCCACATCAACGATTGCCTGCCTGTCGGTATCAATAAAGATGGGATAAAACTGATTTGGTCGTTGAGAGCGAACTACGCCTATACCACGGCGTATCATTCCTTCCCAAAGGTCAGATTCCGAAAGCCCATTTCTCGGTTGACTTCCAGAGTTTTCAAGCATGCTGTCGGCATTACGCGTGACCTCGGCTGCTCCAAAAAATACAAAGTATATATACTCATCTACTCTAGAAAATTCCTTTGTGCGTGACGTGCCTCCTGGCTTTATCACGCTCGTAATCATTTGAATTTTGGCATCGGGGAAAAGCTGTTCGAGGAGAAGGCCCAACCGCAAGACCTCCTTTTCGTCGATTGTTACAATCAGAACACTGCAGTTCGGATTTAGAAGCATCTCGGCAATTTTCAGGCGCCGCTCCATGAAGGCGAGCCACTTAGAATGCCGATAGAGATCTTCACTTTCGACATAGTCGTTGTTGTATTTCCAGTCCCGCGCTCCGGTATTGTAAGGCGGGTCGATGTAGATCGCGTCGATCTTGCCACGATGTGTGTAGGTCAGCGCCTCCAGCACATGGAAGTTCTCGCCGTTGATCACCGTGTGGAACGGCTTGTCGCCGCCGCGCTCTACCCGCCCGGTGCTGACCAGGCCAGGGTAGATGTAATCCCGGAACTCGGCCACCACGACCAGATCGGCAACCGCGACATCCACAGTCTCTGGCGCCTCGGCGTCGATCAGCTCGACCAGCGCCATCCGCGTCTCGGCTTCGCCTTCAATTCGCTTGACGCGCCAGAGCCGCTGGTCTGCGCGCTGGACAGAGCCCCGCGGCGGCAGGATGCGTACCTTGTCACCCCGCCGCACGGGGCGGCCGGGCAGCTCCACGCTTTCGGGGCGGTGTCGTTCGAAGTTCAGACCGAAGGCCCGCCGCGACGCCAGCGCCTTGAACTCCCGCTCGAGCTCGTTCCCCAGAGCACTGTCCTTGGCCTTTGCCCGGGCGATGAGATCCGTCAGACGCGACATTGCCAGCCCTCGTGCCCCGCACCCGCAACTGCACCGCACCCGTGATGCCCCGCGCGCGACGTGCGGAGCAAGGCATTCGCGCGTTCGACCGCAGTCGGCCGGTGGGCAGGCAAGGTGGTAGGGATCGCGGTCGCGGCTGTCATCAATTCTATGTCCTGTCAGGCGGCGACGGACTTGCCGAACGCCCTGCGAAAATGAGCTGACAGAACCGCCGTTTACGCGCGGAGACTAAACCGCAAGTGCATGATGAAGCAAGCCGAATGGCGGCTTGCGCCCGCAGTCCTTGGCTCCTGTCTGCGCCAGGATGGACAACAATGGCCATGCGATTTTCAGAACAGCGACGTCTGACCAGTGTCATCCACACGGAGGACACCGAGCAACTGCCATGTATGATGGCGCTTGGCCATGTTGCCGACACAGAACAACATGCCTTTCCGAGGGTATTCCTCGTTGAAGGTCTTGCTCATCCAGTCCAGCGCAGCCTGGTCGGATCCCTCCCGCCGACGGCCGTTGAAGAACATGGCGTGGGCTTCCCAATCGCCATTCGCGCAGTCATGGGGGCCTGTGCCATCTTCGAACTTGAAGCGAAAATCATAGGGACTGGGCTCAAGCGCCTTCAGTTGCTCATCGAAGAACGACCCCTGGCGCGCGGCCTCCGCATACAGTCGCCGTTCCTGTTCGATCTCATCCGGCTTCTTGGCCTTGTAGAAGAATCGGGTGTTTCTCGGCCGGATCAGCGCAAGCGACCTGCCAGCCGCCTCGGCTTCCTTGATGGAGGCAGACACGAGCGGGCTGAGAAACGACGTTCGATCCTTCGGCGACATGCTGCCGTTCACGGTGATGCTGTCTTCCATCACATGGCAGCTCTCTGCACGACGATCGCTGGTCGGCGGCCTGAACTTGAAATCTACCCAGTCCCAGCGCTTGAACGCAGCGCCGTCGGAAAGATGCCGAAATCGGATTGGGAACAGGCGCTTGAATTCGCCGTGGGCTGTCACCCCGGCACAGCAGACAGTTTCCCCGTGGTTGGCGCTACGCTGCGGTAAGGCCTTCACCAGAATGGAAACGCGGCAGTTTTGCAGCGTGACGGACATATCGCTCCGGATCATCAGCGAACAGATTGAATACCTCGAAGCCCGTCTCTTCGATCACTTCGTGCGCAACGATTGTCCTGTGGCAGGTTTCCGGATCGCGCTCGAAACAGAGCAGGCAAGTCGGCGCATCCTGAACGAAATCGATCAATTCCCGCAGCGATTCTTGCGCTGGGGTTGTCTCGATATGCGCGCCGTAAATTGAACGAAACAGGTCAAAATCTCCGGCCCGGGCTGCCTCGCGGCCGGGCTTGGGATCGCCAAGGTCGACGAAATGCGAATACTCGATGCCTTCGTCGGCAAGACGCGCGGCCAGCTTGGTTTTCGAGAAGCCGGCCTTGCGCGATGCAGCGACCGCGCGAACATCGGCCAACCTTTCGACGCCAGCCGCTTTCAGCGTCCGGACGAACCGATCAATGTCGGTTCCCTCATAGCCAACCGTGAATACTACGCTCATACCTGCCCCTTTTCTTTGACCGTAACATGCCCGGTCGCCGACGTGAATCCCCTGATTTGCCGCAGATCTTGTGCTGTGGCGGGTTCACCAAGCGCAAGCTTCTGCTCGGTCCAGTCTTCCGGCAGTGGTTGTCGCAGGACTTCCAGCGTGAGGTGGCGCGGCTGACGTCCGTCGAGGATCGCCTCAACCAGGTCTGGGGACAGATGCGACAGGCGCATCGTCCTCGTGAGGTATGGTGCGGCGATCCCCTCTCGCTCGGCCAGTTCAGCGATGGTGGCGAACTCCCCGGAATCCAGCATGCGTTTCCACCGGAAGGCGCGTGCCAGCGCCTTGACCAACGTGTTGTCCGGCGTTCGCTCTGGTCGGACACGGTCGGGCATCTGCATCTCCCTCCGCCCGCCGCGCTTAACGATGCGAAACGGAACGTGGAGCGTCATGGTTTCGGGGACCGGCGTGCCGCGTGTCATGCAGCCGCCCCCAAGTTTCCAGCCAGCATCTCTCGCGCGAGGCTGCCGAGGCCATCGACGCGGAGGCGGACGTTGAGCCCATCCGTGCCGACGTCCACGCGCTCGACCAGCAGCGCCACGATGCGCGCCTGCTCGGCAGGGAATAGTTCGTCCCACAGCGGGTCGAGCTGCTGAAGCGCTGCCCGTGCGTCGGCCTCGGTGATCTCCGCGTCATGCGCCCGAGCCGCTCTCAACGTGCCCGCCACGATCTCGGGCTGGCGAAAGACGGCGCGAAGCTGATCGATCACGGCGGCTTCGATCTCCCCCGCAGGCACGCGGCCGACCGGGCACGACCCGGCGCCATGCTTCAGCACCGTCTGGCTGACGTAGTAGCGGTAGAGCCTATCGCCCTTGCGGGTATGCGTCGGTGAGAACGCGGCGCCATCGGGACCGAACAGCAGCCCCTTCAGCAGCGCGGGCGTGTCGGCGCGCGTGCGCGCGGCGCGCTTGCGCGGGCTCTCCTGGAGGATGGCGTGAACCTTGTCCCACGTCTCGCGGTCGATGATCGCGTCGTGCTCGCCGGGGTAGCTATCGCCCTTGTGGACCGCCTCGCCGATGTAGGCGCGGTTGCTGAGCATCCGGTAGATGTATTTCTTGTCGATCCGGTTGCCGCGCGGCGTCCGGAGGCCCCGCGTGCCGACCTCTCGCGCCAGTTCCGTGCAGGACCCGATCTCAAGAAAGCGGTCGAAAATCCAGCGCACATGCGTTGCGGCTTCTTCGTCGACCACCAATTTCCGATTCCCGACGCGGTAGCCGAAGGGCGGCACGCCGCCCATCCACATGCCCTTCTTCCGGCTGGCGGCGACCTTGTCGCGGATGCGCTCGGCCGTGACCTCGCGCTCGAACTGGGCGAAAGACAGCAGGATGTTCAGCGTCAGCCGTCCCATGGAGGTCGTCGTGTTGAACGATTGCGTGACCGAGACGAACGTCACGCCGTTCCGGTCGAACACCTCGACCAGCTTGGCGAAATCCGCCAGCGACCGAGAGAGGCGGTCGATCTTGTAGACCACCACGACATCGACCAGCCCATCCTCAATGTCCTCCAGCAGCCGCTTCAGGCCGGGCCGTTCCAGCGTGCCGCCCGAGATGCCGCCGTCGTCATACTGATCGCGGACCAGCACCCAGCCCTCGGACCGCTGGCTAGCGATGTATGCCTCGCAGGCCTCACGTTGAGCGTGGAGGCTGTTGAACTCCTGCTCCAACCCTTCCTCGGAGGATTTCCGGGTGTAGACCGCGCACCGCAGCTTGCGGACGACCTTCGATTTTTCCGGCGCCTTCGTCATCTCCGCCCCCAGTGGTTCTTGAGGCCGAAGAAGACCCAGCCGTTCCAGCGAGTGCCCGTGATGGCGCGCGCGATGGCGGACAGTGACTTGTAGGGCCGCCCCTGCCACTCGAAGCCGTCGGCGGTGACGGTGACGATCTGCTCGACGCCCTGCCACTCGCGCAACAACCTTGTGCCAGTGATGGGGCGATCGCGGTCGGCGCGGATGCTGCGCTTCCTCCTGTCGCCGCCGTCTAGTTCCTCGCCAAGCCGTTCCAGCCGTCGGATCGTCTCAGGTTTCAGGCCGCCATAGGCGAGTTCCTGAATGCGGTAAGCCAGGCGGGACTCGAGGTAGCGCCGGTTGAACGGCGGCGGCTCGCGGTCGAACAGGTCGCGCCACTGCTGCTTCAGGTCGGCCGTCGGCGTGGTCTTCAGGGCCGCCAGGCGCGCGGGGATGGGATCGAGCTTGTTCATGCATTTCTCCTGTGAGTTGGAGTTGCATGACGGCATTCGTCGGGCGGATAGTGTAGGCAACTATCTCCAGTATCCTCAGATGCTTCGCCCCCATCCCGCATCCGTAGCCGAACCAGCCCGAGCGCCAACAGACCGCATAATTCGGCACGGCGCTCTGCGGGCGTCATCTGGTCGGGCGGGAGCGGATTGGGGCGTTTCATGCAGGCCTCGGAGCAGTCGTCTCCTCTGGCCTCTACTCGTCGATGTCGGAAAGCGTCCCAACCGATCCCGCACAGGTTGAAGAATCGATCAAAAGAACGTAACAGGAACACTTGTTTTGCAGGAAAGGGGATTCGTCGTGGCCGGCAATTTGAAGAAGTTCGTGAACCCCCGGTTCATCAAGACCATCGATCTCGCCCTGATGAAGCCGCTGCTGGCGCGACACGAGGGCAAGTACAAGGGCTTCTCCGCCGACCTGCTGGACCAGGAGGAGGATGCCGCCCGCGAGGCGCTGGAGAAACTGCTGACCGGTGCCGAGGACAGCTATCCCGAGGGGCTGCGCAGCGATCTGCACCGCATCGCGGAACTGGGCGATGCCCGCGGCCTCGAGATCATCCAGGGGCAGGCCGCCCGTCAGGGCGTCGATCTGTTCCCGGATATGAAGACCGGCGACGAGGACGCGCCGAACCAGGCGCATGATCCCAAGCACATCGCCGTCCGGGTGTTTCTGGAGCATCCCGATCTATTCGATGCGGCCGCCGACCACATGGCGATGCTCACCGCCGACCGCCTGCATGAATATGCCGGGCGGGAACGTGGCGTCGCGATCGATCTGACGGCGGAGAAGGTCGAGGCGTTCCGGACGGCCGTTGCCGCGCTCTTCCGTGACGCCTTTCTCGGAGACTACTGCCGGGTGGGCGACTACGACGACGATGACGAGATCAACCTCGTGGTCAGCCACGGCTCCATGGTTTCAACCATGCCGGTCGTCGAGGGCCAGGTCGAACGGGTCATCAGCGTGCGCCAGATTTCCCACGCCGTGCTGCGATACTCCGAGAACACCGGCATGCTGCGACTGGCCCGCATCCGGAAGGCGCATCAGCCCGAGATCGCGGAACTCTTCGCCTCGATCATCCTCGAAAGGCCCGGCTTCTTCGACGGCGACGATGCGCAGGACCTCTATACCCTGCGCCCGGTCGAACTGGCCGGACCGGGCTTCGCCTTCGACGCTGCCTACGATCCACTGATCGACAAAGTGCTGATCATCGAGGCGGCGGCCGACCTGATGGCGCCCGGCAAGCAGGGGTATCCCCGCGTGGTGCGCACGCTGCGGTCGCGGGATCTGGGCGGTGACGCGCTCCAGCATTTCGGCAGTACGCCAGTCTCGTTCGCTGGTGCTTGGCGGCTGGGCGAGCTCGTGTTCCGGATCCTGTTCAAGGGCGACGGCAAGCGCCAGCCGCAGGTCACGGTCAAGCTGCGGCCCCCGGGCGTAGTGCAGTTCCGCCGCACCCAGCATGAGGCGCGGGTGATGAAGCTGATCGAACGGAACGGGCTGATGAATGACCGAGACGATTTTGAGGTTGTTGACGCGGCTGAGTGAGGCTGGTGACGACGCAATCCTGCCCGGTGAGCTTGCCGCGCCGTTCTTCGGCCCCACCTTCGACCGCCTCCTGGCAAAACGTGTCCTCGTCGAACAGGCGCCGCTGGCCGATTGGGAGGTCTGCGACGCCTGCGAGTGCGGGCTCCCCTGTCGGCCGATCCGGAAAGTCGGCGATGCATTTCGGGCCGAGTGCCCGCTCGACCGCCGACACGACGTCGATCTCACCGAGGACGATCTGCGCGTGTTCCACATCGGCGGTGGGGCCCTGGCATCCGTGATCGGCGCGGCGGCGGGATTCCGGGCGGCCCCGAATCTGGCGGTGGAGAAGGTCTGGCGGCTCGGCGACACGCCATCCGGTCGGGCGGTGTTTCTTGCATTGGAGCCCGCGGCCCTGACCGGCGACGGGATCATCGCATCGTTGCGCCAAGCGGCGCAGGGCTCCGACATCACGATCCTCGCACCGGAAGTGCCAGCGGAGGCTGCGCGGCGACACTACGATGCGGGATTTCATCTGGTCGAAACCCTCGAGGTGCTGACGCCCGCCACAAATGGCATCTGCGGCGCGATCGACATGGTGGCTCTGGCGCCGGTCCCGATGGCGCCCGTGCTTCGCGTGCGGAGAGCGACGGCCGAGGTTCAGTGGGGCGGTCGCTCCGTCATTCTATCGCGTCAAATTTTCCCCGTGTTCGAGCGTCTGCTGGAAAAGGCGCTGTCTCGCGATCAGGTCGCCTCCGGAGCCCATGTCGAAGGCACGACGGCGCGCGAGGCCAAGGATCTGATCCGCGAGTTGCGCGACGCGTTCAAGGCTGCCGGCTTCACCGATGCCGAGAGCAAGACCCTGATCGTGACAGTGCGCAACCGGGGCTATAGGCTTGGAGTGCCGGCAACCCAGATCGTGGTCGAAGGTTGAACTGCCGCAAGTGTTTGGCTGGAATGTCGATCTGGCTATGTCTTTTTTGGACAAGCAAGCTTAGCCTACCACCCATTTCTCCGCTTGGATAAGCTGAAGTAAGTTCATGGTGCCGGCCATGCCCATATCGGTGCACACATCAGGGATGTTGGGCCTGTTCAGGTTGCTGGTTGGCTTCTCGTCCGTGACAATCTGCAAGTTATCTACACGCGCTAGAGCAATAACAAATGGGTCAGCGGATGTTCGGAGTTTCCTTTCTCCGACTAGCCTCGGATAGGAAGCGAGGACTTTTGCGGCCTCAATTTGGATCTGGTCCTCTAGTTCACGAAACATTTCGCTTCGTGCCTTTAGCCAGACATGTAATTCGTCGGAACGTTTTGAGGTTTCGTGCAGCACCTCGATCGGGGAGACCATCCGCCCGCACTCGATGAGGTCGTCGAACCGTTCCCAGACTCGGGGAAAATTCTCTGGCGGGTAGCGTTCCTGCCAAGCAGCAATAAGTGCACTCGTGTCGATGCAGTAGACCACCATCACAGACCATTTCGCTGGAATGCGGCCTGCTCCAGCGGCGGTATGTGTTTAAGCTTCGCTCCCAAATAGCCCGCAACATCGTTCAACGTGATCCGCTGATTATAGTAGCTTCGCAGCACGAGGCGCGTGAAGCCGCGCCCGTTCCAGCTCATCAACATTACAGGCCGCTTGATCGGAACCGGCTTCCGATCTTTCGCGCGCTCCTCTGCGGCTTGCCGATATTCTTCCTGAAACTTGGGTCGCTCGCCCATATAAAAGTCCCATGACGCGCGGCCTATGCTGACGAAGCGCAGAAGCAGGGCTTCCCGGCTTACTCCCAGTTGCTGCGCAATTGGGCGCAGTTCATCATGGCTCCATTCGCGCCGCGCAGCATCTGCAACCTCGCTGAAGCTCATCAATACGTCGCGCGGCATTAGGGTGGCGGCTGCCACAGCATCGCAGAATCGTTCTATGCGACGCTCGTCCGGCGTGAGCGCGATATCGTCGCCAGCGCCGTTGGAAATGGCACTTTCGCCAAGCAAAACGTGACAAAACTCATGGAGCAGTGTGAATGCCTTGCCGCCTTGGCTGTAGTCCTTGCCATTGATGACAATGGCGGGAAGCTCCGCCTTTGCGATCGCGAAGCCTCGCATCTCACTCAACTCTACGCTGCGATGGGGGCCGCTGACGACGAAAACAAGGACGTTATGTTCTTCAAGTCGCCTTCGCCAGAAGTCAAACGCCTGCCTTGCGGACTTCTGTTGCGCTTGGTCATCCACATCGAGGAAAGCTCGGATTGCCTGTCCAAGCGCTTCAGGATCGTCATCGAGTGTGGCGCTAAGGGGCAACGGCCGCGGCGTTTCGGCTAGGTCCTGAAGAAGTTCCAACGCCACCTCGCGGCGCTCGTAGGCAGCACGGATATGGTAGGCGAGATGGGCAGAGAGTGCTTTCTCAGGCTCATCCGGGAGCCTCCGAAAGTCGCGCAGAGGTGCAAAGTCAAGTGGCGGCTCCGGCAGGTAGAAAACTGCCAGCGGAAACTTGTACTTTTCAGCCAGGTTTCTGAGCTGCCCTAGCGTCGGCAGGTCATCCCCCGCTTCCCAGCCTTGAAGGCGCTCAACCGTTACACCGGCAGCCTTCGCGGCAACTTCAGCCGAGATCTTCGCCCGGTCGCGCGTCCACGTCAGCAACTCGCGCTTTATCTGAGCCTTGATAACAGCCACGCCTCATTGACCTTTTTTGCCCACCACAGTTGGCAGTGCCTCGAGAATTAATGGGGAGCAACGAGGTTCGAAGCCCAGGGCCACTCATGGTATTCTGGCAATTTCTCCGACTTAGAGCAATCGAAAGCTGCGCGAATCCGATAGGTTAGCTCGCAGATGCGAAGATCAAAGGCGACGATGCCGACACCAAGGGCCTGATCACAACCGGGGATACCACCTCGCGTCCCGGCGACTGGGGTCATGATCGACGGCTGAGCCGCCGCCCACCAAACCCCCACCTTATTCCCACCCCGTTCCCACCTGCGCGCCGACCGCATCCGGCACCTTGGGCTCATCAGAAACGATGACCGAGGCGCACTGCGATGCAGATCGAACTCTCTCCCGACGACATTGAAACCATCATCCGCGAGGCCGATGCGGCGGCACAACGGCTCCGGCGCAAGCTGAGCATGCCGCTCTGCGAGCGCGAGGATCTGGGTCAGGACCTCCTGGTCGATCTGCTGCGCCGCTTGCCCGCCTACGATCCCTCGCGTGGCAGCATCGGCGCCTTCGCCAACATCGTTCTGCGTAACCAGTCCTCGCGGATCGCGATGCGCCATCACCGCCAGCGCCGTGCGCAGGGTGGGTCGCTGCTCTCGCTCGAGGTTCCGCTGGCCGGTACCCGCGAGCCGGTCGGCGACACGCTGACCGAGGACGACGGGCTTGCCGCCTGGCACGGCCAGACCTGCTGCGCCGCAACCGTCACCGAACTTCACCACGCCCTGCAGGCCGCCCTCGCGCGGCTGCCGGCCGAGGATCGCCGGTTCTGCGCAGCGTTGGCCCATCGCCCCGTCACCGCGCTCGCGGCCGAGGGTTTCGGCAGCCGGTCCGCGCTCTACCGCCGCCTCGCCGATCTCCGCCACGTCCTCACCGCCCACGGTCTCGGTCCCGCCTGGGACGATCTCGCGGCGGCCTGAGTAGAGGCGAAAGGAGGAGATCATGTTCATGGGCACCACCCCCTTCATCACGGTCCGCGCCCGCCGACCGCTCACCGAGATCGAGTTCTGCGCCTGGGTGGCGCAGGCCGTGCCGGGCGACCGGCTGGAATACCATCGCGGCTTTCTGACGCTCGATCGTTGTCAGGGATTATCCCGCTTCACGACCGAAGAACGCACAAGGCTGACCTGGCTAGGCGCCCGCACGTTCTGGGCCGCCGAACAGGGCCTCGTGCACCTGGTGCAAGAGCGCTTGGGTCCCGACCAGTTCGCCTACATCGCCGTCGCCCGCCCCAAGCCGAAGGCCGCAGCCGTGTCGCTGTCCGCGCTCCTGCTCGCCGAGCAGGGGCAGCCCGACCACGCCACCGGTTCGAGTGGTCGGGCTGCCGCGTGATGACCGCCTTCCAATCCCTCTTTGCCGATCATGGAGACCCTTACATGCCGTTCCCCGCGAACACCCCCACCGTCGACGACCTGCCGGGCCTCGGCCTGCAGGACATCGCCCAGCTTCCAGTCGAACTGCTGGCCATCCTGCAGCGCGACGTCGACGAGCGCATCAAGCGCGACAAGGCCGCGAAGGCCCGCCTGGATGGCGCTCTGACGGTCCGCTACGCCACCCGCGCCGCCGAGGAGCGGCAGGCGGCGGGCAAGGACACCGGGACGATCCGGTTCGACGATGGTGATTTCACCGTGGTCGCCGATCTGCCCAAACGGGTCGATTGGGATCAGGATCGCCTCGCCGCCATGGTCGAGCGCATCCGCGCCGCCGGGGACGATCCCGCGCAGTACGTGGACATCGCCTTCAAGGTGCCCGAGCGCAAATACGCAGCCTGGCCCGACGCCATCCGTGCCGGTTTCGAACCCGCGCGCACCGTCCGGCCCGGGACGCTGAAGATCGAGATCGTCCCGCAGGGGGGCGATCAATGAGCCTGCGCATCATTTCGGCCGACGACCGGCTGCGCGAGGCGCAGGGCAAGACAACGATGGCGCTGTTCGGACCGAGCGGCGCGGGCAAGACCACGCTGTTGAAGACCCTGCCGCCCGCCGAGACGCTCTGCATCGATCTGGAGGCGGGCCTCAAGTCCGTTCAGGACTGGCCGGGCGACAGCATCCCGATCCGCCGTTTTGCCGACGCGGTCGACATCGCCTGCCTGATCGGCGGCGCGAACCCGGCCGCCCAGCCCGAGGAGCATTTCTCGGAGGCGCACCATGAGCATCTGCGGGCGCAGCATCCCGAACTGGCCGAGAAGATCGACACCAAGCGCATCATCTTCGTCGACAGCATCACCGACCTGACGCGCCAGGCCATGGCATGGGCCAAGACCCGGCCCGAGGCGCTGTCGGAACGCACAGGCAAACCCGACACGCGCGGCGCCTACGGCCTGCTGGCGCGCGAGGTCATCGGTCTCCTCAAGCATCTTCAGCATGCGCCCGGCCGCACCGTCGTCTTCGTCGGCATCCTCGAGAAGGTCGTCGACGACATGAACCGGGTGACCTGGCAACCCCAGATGGACGGCGGAAAGGTCGCCCGCGAGCTCCCCGGCATCGTCGACCAAGTGCTGACGATGAGCCTGTTCACGCAGGATCCCGGTGCGGGCCCCGATGCGCCCCCGACTTGGCGGCACGATCCAGACAAGGGCAGCGCGCGCCGCCTCGTCTGCCAATCCGGCAATCCGTTCGGCCTGCCGGCCAAGGATCGCAGCGGCATGCTCGACCTGACCGAGCCGCCCGATCTCGGCGCGCTCCTCATCAAGATCAACCAACCCCGGAAAGGATGACGACATGACCTTCGACATGAACGACGTGGAGCCGCAGCAGTCCGGCGATTTGATCCCCGACGGCACCTTCGCCAAGCTGGTGATGACGCTGCGCAAGGGCGGCACCGACGGGACGGGCGACACGGATCGCGGGCTGCTCAAGACCTCGAACCAGCCCGGCAGCGACGTGCTGATGCTCGACGCCGAGTTCACCGTCGCCGAGGGCCCGCATGCCCGACGCAAGTTCTGGCAGAACTTCACCGTGCAGGGCGGCAAGCTCGACGAGCAGGGCCAGTCAATCGGCTGGAAGATCTCGAAATCGACCTTCCGCGCGATGATCGACAGCGCGCTGGGCCTGAACCCCGAGGACATGAGCGAGGCGGCGAAAGCCAAGCGGGTGCTGCGCGGGCTCGCCGATCTCGACGGGATCAGCTTCGTCGCGAAGATCCAGATCGAGCCGAGCCGTAACCCCGCCTACAAGGACGCTAACAAGCTCGACCATGTCGTGCTGCCCACCGCGCCCGAATGGCGACAGGTGATGGCGGGCGAGCCCGTGGCCGCGCAGCCCTCGAACAAACCCCGGCCCGCCGCCGCAGCCGCGCAGCCCGCGGCCCCGGCATGGGGCCAGCCGCAGACGGCCTCCGCGCCGGCGGCGCCCGCCTGGGGCGCGCCGTCGGCTCCCGCCCAGCCCGCCACCCAGACCCCGCCCGCCGCCAAACCCGGCAACGGCCCGGCCTGGCTGAACCCGTGAGCCCGGACGAATGGCAGGCGCATGTCACTACGGAGGCGGCACTGGCGATGGGACGCTGGCTCGAGGCGCGCGGGCGTCTCGACCGCCCCATCGCCAGCCTGACCCGGCGCGATCTGGAATGCATGGCTTCGAACGCCATCAGTCGGTTCATCGTGCTGTCCTCCGAACGCCGGACCGCCGCGCCGGACAAGGAGGAGCGCGATGCGCTGGACCTGCTGCTCATGGGGTGACGCGCGCGGACCTCGCCCGGCGCGTGCCCTGCGCCCAGTGCGGTCGCGAGGCCCGGGGCTTCGGCTACTGCCACGGCCTGCGCTGGGATCGTCACCCTCATTACCGCTTCTGCTCGATGGCTTGCCTGATGGCGGGCTCGGCCAACGCCAAAAGGAACCACGGCATGATCGACAAGACCGACATGGAGACGCGCGCCATCGTGGAGGCCCGCCGGATGCTCGCCGAGGCGCTGACGGAGATGGGCTTGATGGAGCCCTTCTTCGACCGCCCGGCCGCGGACATCGACCGCGTGATCGAGGCCTGCGTCGACGGCTTTCAGGCTTCGATGCAGCGCCAGTCCGACAATGGCGACGTGCCGTTCTGAGGGGGTGCTGATGCTGGTCGATTTCAATCACGGATCCGGCTTCGTCTATGGCCGCAACGCCTCTGAACCGGAACCCCTCGGCGCGCGGATCAACCTTCGCATCGACGCTGCGCTGGAGGCCGAACGCGAGGGCCAGCGCCCCCGCGACTATCTGGGCGCCAGCCGCATCGGCGAGCCCTGCGCGCGGCGGCTGGTCTACGAGGTCACCCACACGCCGCCCGATCCCGGCAAGGATTTCGAGGGGCGCGTTCTTCGCATCTTCGCGGCCGGTCATATCTTCGAGGATCTGGCGATCCGCTGGCTCCGGCAGGCGGGATTCGATCTGCGCACGCAGACGCAAGCTGGCGGCCAGTTCGGTTTCGAGACGGCGGGCGGGCGCATTCGTGGCCATGTGGACGGCGTGATCGTCGGTGGCCCGGAGATCGGCCTCGCATGGCCCGTTCTCTGGGAACACAAGGCGCTGAAAGCCTCGTCCTGGTCGGACACCGCGAAGAAGGGCGTGCAGCTCTCGAAGCCGGTCTATTTCGGCCAGATGCAGATTTACATGGCCTACATGGGCCTCGGCTCCGCGCTCTTCACCGCGCTGAACAAGGACACCTGCGAGCTCTACCACGAGCATGTGCCGTTCGATCCGGCCGCCGCACAGGCGCTGTCGGACAAGGCGGTCGACGTGCTGCGCGCCGCCGACGCGGGCGATCTGCTGTCCCGCATCGCGACCAGCCCTGACTTCTTCCTCTGCCGGTTCTGCCCGTTCGCCGCCCGCTGCTGGGAGGACCGCGCATGACCGTCACCCTTTCCGAAACCCAGGGCCGCGCCATCGCCGCCATCCGCGACTGGTACGAGACGCGGCGGCACGACCAGCAGATCTTCCGACTGTTCGGCTATGCCGGGACCGGCAAGACCACCATCACCGCCATGGCGATCGAGGCGCTGGGGCTGGAACCCATGACCCCGGGCGGGCTTGGCGGGGTGCTTTTCGCCGCCTTCACCGGCAAGGCGGCGCTCGTCATGACGCGCAACGGCACGCCCGCGCAGACCATCCACAGCCTGATCTACCGCGTCTCCGAGGCGACGCCCGAAGAGATCGCGCGCGCGACCGAGGATCTGGCGGCGCTGCGCCGCGACCTGCCGCGCATGGGTCCTGCCGAGCGCGGTTTCGCAATGACGCGCATCGCCCAGCTCGAGCTCCGCCTCAAGGACATCCACCAGCCGAAGTTCCTGATCAACGAGCAGTCGATCCTGCGCGACGCGGACCTCCTGGTGCTCGACGAGGTGTCGATGGTCGGCGAGGACATGGCTCGCGATCTCATGGCCTTCGGCAAGCCGATCCTCGTGCTGGGCGATCCGGGCCAGCTGCCGCCCGTGAAAGGCACGGGCTTCTTCACCGAGACCGTGCCGGACGTGATGCTGACCGAGGTGCGCCGCCAGGCGGGCGACAGCGCCATCCTGCGGCTCGCGACACTCGCCCGCGAGGGACTGCCGATCCCACCCGGTGCGCATGACGATCATGTCTGGAAGATGTCGCGACACGAGGTCGGCCCCTCGCAAATGCTGCAGGGCGGCCAGGTGATCTGCGGCACCAACGCGACGCGACGCTGGCTGAACACCGCGATGAAACGCGCGGCCGGGTTCGGTGCCGATTATCCGACAGGCCACGGCGAGAAGATCATCTGTCTCAAGAACCGCCACGATCTCGGGCTGATCAACGGCATGTTCCTGACCCTGACCGAGGTGCGGCAGGATCCGGACGACGCCTTCGCCTTCAGCGCCATGGTCGAGACCGAGGACGGGGTGAGCCTCGGCGGGCGACAGAGTTTCTGGCGCGGCGAATATGCCGATCATGTCGCCTACGATCCCGAGCGCGGGCGACGAGAGTGGCAGATCCGGCGCGGGCTGATCGAGTCCAGCTGGGGCTACGCCATCACCTGCCACAAGTCGCAGGGCTCGCAATGGGAGAACGTCGTCGTCTTCGACGATGGCTTCGGGCGCAGCGCCACCGACCGCAACCGCTGGCTCTACACCGCGATCACGCGGGCCGAGAAAGGTCTGGTGATCCTTGCTTGACCTCAACGATGCCAAACCGCTCGGCGGTGAGCCCCTGCGCTACGATCTCGATCTGGTGGTGGCGCGCCTTCGAGAGACCGCCGAGATATGGGTGCCACGCCTGTTTCCGCGCGGGCGCAGGTCGGGCGACGAGTGGCGGCTCGCCAACATCCGGGGCGACGCGCCGCGGAATACCGGCTCCTGCGTCATCACCCTGCGCGGCGCGCACGCTGGAGACTGGATCGACTTCGACGGCAATCAGGGCGGCGGCCCGATCAGCGCTATCGAGGAAGCGACCGGGCTGGATGGTCGCCTCCTGATTGTCGAGGCAGCAGAACTCGCGGGCATCGCGCCAGGCGCACCGGAACGTCGCGCGCCGCCGACGCCGCCCCCATTGAAGCGCGATCCCGCGCTCGAGATCGCGCACATCATGACCGGTGCGCAGCCGATCACGGGCTCCCCGGTCGCGCGGTATCTGACCGGACGCGGCCTGATGGTGCCCGAGGCCGCCGATCTGCTGTTTCACCCTGACCTGACCCATTGGGAGACGAAGACCGGCTACCCGGCCATGCTGGGACAGGTCCGCGATCGCGAAGGCGCGGTCATCGGCCTGCACCGCAGCTACCTCGCCATCGACGACGTGGCGGTCACCAAGGCGCCGCTCGACAAGGCGAAGAAGATGCTGGGCCGAGTGGCTGGTGGCGCGGTGCGTCTCGCCGATCTCGGCGACGGCGACAGGCTTGCGCTTTCCGAAGGGATCGAGACCGGCCTCGCGGTGATGACCGCATGCCCCGATCTGCCGGTCTGGGCGACGTTGTCGACATCGGGCCTCGAACAGGTCGATCTGCCGCCTGGAGTCCGGCGCGTGCTGATCCTGGCCGACAACGACACCTCCGGGGCCGGTCTGCGGGCCGCCGAAGCCGCAGCCCGGCGCCTGCGCGCGCAAGGGCGCGACGTGGCCGTCATCTTGCCAGCCGAGGAAGGCGAGGATTTCAACGACCTGCTGCTGCGCGAAGGGTCCGAGGCTGTCGCCGCCCTGATCGCCGATGCGGAGGCCATCACCGAGGCCGAACCTACACTGCTGATCGGGCAGCACCGGCCGGTCAACTATCAGGGCAGCGGCGAGGCCATCCCCAGCTTGCGCGCCGACGAAGGCGATCTGGCCCGCTCGGTCGAGCGGGTCTGGAGCCTGCTTATGGCCTCGAACCGGACACCATGGGTGTTCCGCTTCGCCGGGCAGCCGACATGGGTGGTGCCCGACGACGAGGGCCGTCCGGTCGCCACCGCGATCACCGAGGAACGGCTGCGTCACATGCTGGCGCGGCTGGCGCATTGGAAGAAGCTGAACGGCAAGGGCGAGCTGGTCGCGGCCCCGCCGCCGATCGCCGTGGTCAAATCGGTGCTGGCCACGCCCGATCCGGCGCTGCCCGTGCTGGTGGGCATCGTCAACACCCCGGTCTTCGGTCGCGGCGGCACGCTGCTGACCACGCCGGGATATCATCCCGACGCGCGGCTTCTCTATGCCCCAACGCCCGGGTTTGTGGTGCCGACCATTCCGGCCAAGCCGTCAGCCGCCGAGGTTGCTGCCGCCCGCAGCCTCCTGTGTGAGGATCTGCTCGGCGACTTCCCCTTCGTCGGCCCCGCCGAGATGGCGCATGTGATCGCGCTGCTGCTGCTTGGTTTCCTGAGGGGCATGATCGACGGGCCGACGCCGCTGCACCTGATCGAGAAGCCCAGCCCAGGTTCCGGCGCCACGCTGATGGTCGATGCCGTGGCCACCATCCTTACCGGCTCGGGCGCAAGCGTCATGACCGAAGGCCGCGACGATGACGAATGGCGCAAGCGCGTCACCGCCAAGCTGCGCCAGATCCCCGCCATCGTGCTGATCGACAACCTGCGCGCCAAGCTCGACAGCTCCGCCGTCGCGGCCGCCCTGACGGCGCCATTTTGGGAAGACCGGATCCTCGGCGCATCGGAAATGGCGCGGCTGCCGATCCGCTGCCTCTGGATCGCCACCGGCAACAACCCCGAGTTCTCCAACGAGATGGCGCGCCGCCTCCTGCGCATCAGGCTCGATCCTCACGAGGAGCGCCCCTGGCAGCGCACCGGCTTCCGCCATCCCGATCTGATGACATGGGTGCGTGCGAACCGCCCGCGGCTGGTCGCCGCCTGCCTCACGCTCTGCCAGGCGTGGATCGCCGCCGGAAAGCCGCGCGGTGCGCGCACCATCGGCTCCTTCGAGAACTGGGCGCATATCGTGGGCGGCGTGCTCGATGTCGCGGGCATTCCCGGCTTCCTCGGCAATCTCGACGAGATGATGGAGGCCTCCGACAGCGAGGGCGCGGGCTGGAGCGCTTTCATCACCGCCTGGTGGGATCGTTTCGGGACCGCCGAGGTGGGCGCGGCCGACCTGTTCGACGTGGCCCTGTTCTGCGATCCGGCGCCCCCCATCACCGGCCACACGGACCGCGCGCAGAAGACCAGCTTCGGGATCGCCATCAAGAAGATGCGGGACCGCGTGTTCAAGGTGGGCGATCTGACGCTCAGGCTGGTGCAGGCGGGCACGTTTCGGCGGGCGGTCAAATGGCAGCTGAAGGTCTCGGAGCAACCGTCGCGTCCGCAATCGGGCGCACGAGGGCCCAAAGCGTGTGAACCTCGGGGCGCGGGTGTGAACCTCCAAAACCGAGGTTCACACGATCAAGCCACTGATCTGACTGGCAAATGTGAACCTTGTGAACCTTGTGAACCTCTCCCAACCCTTACGCACACGCGCGCGCGCGCACATGAGAAGGATGATGCCGGAAAAGGTTCACAAGGTTCGCGAGGTTCACAAAGCCCCGCGAATTCAAAGCCTTGTCAGTGTGAACCTCCTTGTGAACCTCGGGCGGCAGGTTCCCGAGGTTCACCCGTCCCCGATTGGCTGCGGGAGCTCGATCCATGAGCCCCGCATGTCCCGCCCCTCACCCCATCGAGCAGCAAACCGGAAAGGAACCCATCATGGCCCAAGCATCTCTGACCCCGACACCCATGAGCGCCCCGTTGCCCGGCGTGCCTGTCGTTCTCGCCCTTGATCTAGGCACCACCACCGGCTGGTCCCTGCAAGCGGCGGACGGTCTGATCACCAGCGGCACCGTGTCCTTCCGACCCAGCCGCTACGACGGCGGCGGCATGCGCTACCTGCGGTTCGCCAACTGGCTGACGGAACTGGACCGGCTGTCCGGCCCGATCGCGGCGATCTGGTTCGAGGAGGTCCGTCGACACCTCGGCACGGATGCAGCGCATGTCCACGGTGGTCTTCTGGCCGTTCTAACAAGTTGGGGTGAATTGCGCGGCGTGCCTTACCAGGGCGTGTCGGTCGGCACCATCAAGCGCCACGCGACCGGCAAGGGCAACGCACCCAAACAGGCGATGATCGATTCCGCACGCAAGCGCGGTTTCTCGCCCGCCGACGACAACGAGGCCGACGCCATCGCGATCCTGCTCTGGGCATTGGAGACCCCGGGGAGGTGTGCAATGAGCGGCATGCGGTTCACGCCCAAGGGCTATGGCGGGCGCCGCCGCAACCCCGAACAGGTCAAGCGCGAGGGCTGGCACGAGCAGCGGATGCTGGCGGTCTCACTGGACGACCAGCGGCTTACGTGGCCGGAGCGGGAAATGGTCCGACAGCTCGGCGAGCGGCTCTACGGCAAGCGGGAACGGGAGGCGCGCCATGGGTGAGTGGACCACAGCGCAGGTCCAGGACCGGTTGGAGCTGGCGGCTGACGTTTTTGCTCAGCTGCCGGCTGTGAAGCCGACGGGCTACTTCAACGCCTGGCCCGAGTATTCCCACAGCTTCGCCGATCAGGTCGGCCAGGAGCCGCAGATGCGACGGCCGCGGCCATCGCCTCGGATGATCACTCAGGCCGAGGAAGCCTTGCTCTGGCTGCGCTGGCCCGAGAAGGATGACGCCCGGATCGTCTGGCTACGCGCCAACCGCACGCCCTGGAAGCCGATCTGCTGGGAGCTGGGGATCAGCCGCGCGACTGCCAACCGGCGCTGGCAGTATGGCATCGCGGTGATCGTCTGGCGGCTGAATGGGAAGAGCGTATCGCGGAAGCGGTCGATGGAGTTCGTGATCAAGCGCGCTGGGTGAGCCGTTCGTTAGCTGCGGACCGATCGGATGGCTGGCGCGCGCATGATGAAGACGTTGTGATTGGCCTTGGGGCCGTTCCACGAGTGACTATTCCGCAGCCAAGGCTTTCTGCCTGCAATAACAGGATGCTTTGATGGGCACCTCGGAGCGAGCCACGGCCTTGTCCAGTTGCAGTTTGATGTGGGACGCTTCAACGGTTTCGCCGCGTCGGGTGAGACACTCGTGCAGGCCGTGCAGACTCCAAACGTTTCCCGGATGCTGACACGCCCGGCTGAGCGTTGAATCCAGACCAAGGTCCGCACGATACACCGCTTCAGCTTCTTCCATCTGGCCCTGCTCAAGAAGAAGGGCGCCTAGAGCGTGGCGGGTGGGTTGCATCCATCCCCACGGTTCATCGTAGGGGAGGTTGTCGTCTATCTCCACCGATTTGCGCAGGTGACCAAAAGCGGCTTCGTGTTCTCCCTTATGATATGCGAGTTCACCCAGCATCATTTGCTCGGCAACCTTCAGAATGTCGCGGCACGTGTTGTTGAAAAGCATGCGGCTTTCGGGGACGCGTGCCAGGGCATTGTAAAATTCTGTCTTTTCGCGCTCGGCGTCTGCGATCCTGTGTAGGTTTGCCAATGCAACTGTACGTGCATAGCGCATCATGGCGGTGGTTACACAGTAGAGCTCTTCATCCGCCGGTAGATCCTGATCCAGAATTTCCTGCCATCGTCCAAACCTGATCAGGACATGCTGTTTCATCGGTATGAACCCTTCGAACCAGTCCGCCATTGGACGAAGGGTCTCCGACGGCAAGGTTTCGATGAGCTCTTCGGCCGCTTCCAGTGCAGTTGTGGGCTGCCCAAGGAACATCGCGCCGTAGATTTTAAAGTGGTAATTATGGCACCGATAGACGGAATAGAAGTTGTCTGGGCCTTCGCGCTCAAGGAACCTTCGGTCCGCCACGATGGCAGCTTCGTTTCGCAGTACCACGTTCATATAGTCTCCGCACAAAACGTCGATGTGGGTCGGCATATGAAGCAGGTGCCCCGCATCGGGTACCAATGTGCTCAGCGCGTCGCCGTGACGAAGCGCTCGCTCAGGGTGCGGCGACATCTCCATCAAATGGATATACATGTGCAGGAGCCCTGCGTGGCGCCACGCGCCGGGAAGCGTGTCAAAAGCCGTGTCGAGCACAGAAATGGCTTCCAGAGTGTCAGCCCCTTTGGCCGGTTTTCCGGTCGGTAGATCCCAAAGCTGCCAAGGTGTCCGGTTCATGATCGACTCGGCGAGTACCGCGCAAACATCCAGATCCTGGCTGAACCCGGCATGAACTTTTCGCATCGCGTCGGCGAACGCATCATTCCAAGGACTGAAATCCTCAATATCCGATGATGCAGGATAGCGCGCGGGAATGGCTTCGATCAGGGCCCGCTCAACGGGTGTCAGTCTGTCTAGCAGCGACATTGCCGTCTCAATGGAAGACTTGGCCAGCTCTATGCAGTCAGGCTTTTCCTCTTCTTCGAATGCTTCCCACGGTTTGTTGTAGTTTGGCCCGATACAGTAGGCGATGCCCCAATGCGCCATGGCACAACCAGGGTCGGCGGCCACGGCGTTTTGAAAGCACACGATCGCCTCTTCATGGTTGTAGGCGTAGGTCCAGGCGAGGCCTCGGTCAAACCAACGCTGTGCTTCGCCCGAGACTGTTGTCACTTTCCGGGTGTAGGTCCCGAGATCGTAATATTCCATCGCACTGTCCCTCCATCCAATTGTTCCATCCTACGACGACAACTCTTGTTTCCAAAGGGCCGATGCAACTTCGTTATCTTGTGGGCATACGAATGCCATATTGGCTGCTGTGGGCTCTGTGTTGTTTTTTCCGGGTTTCGCTCCAATGACTTGTTTGGCGCCGAGATCGATGGACGCGAGACGGTAGCGTAGGCCATGTCAACGAAAATCGAACGCCCGACACAATTTCCGGTGAGACACCGCAAGCCGAGACCTCTCGCGAGAGATGGGCTAGAAACGGGTAAGATGGCACGAAGCGTGAGAAATGCGGAGGCGTGATCAAATTAGGAGCTTGCAGAAGGCGAGCGGGGAGCAATTGATCACACAAACTGTTCTCCATCCGAATTCGTGAGACACCTAACCCACTGAAATTGAACGGGTCCTTCCTGTCGAGAATTGTATTCGGGCGGGCGAGGCGCGACGTTTTCCCAGTGACACCCTGAAAAACACCCGTTTCGTTTCGCTTTGCGCTCAAAGCCAATAAAACAAGGGCCTGAAGGCCCGAGCCCCCCGCCTGAACCGAAACGGGGTGTGTACCCCATTTCGTTTTGCGGACCAGACCCGTTTCGTGCATCAAGCATCTCCAAGGACATCACCATGGACGTCGTCGACCTGCCGCTGGAGCAGATCATTCCCTATGCGCGCAATCCCCGGCGCAACGAGCAGGCCATCGCCACGGTCGCTGCCTCGATCCAGGAGTTCGGCTGGCGGCAGCCGATCGTCGTGGACGAGGCGATGGTCGTGCTGGCCGGACACACCCGGCTGGAAGCCGCGCGCAAGCTCGGCTTCAAGACCGCCCCGGTGCATGTCGCCAAGGGGCTGACCGCGTCACAGGCCCGCGCCTTCCGGATCATGGACAACCGCTCGGGCGAGAATGCCGAATGGGACAAGGACCTCTTGAACCTCGAACTGGCCGATTTGCTGGAGGCGGATTTTGACCTCGGGCTGACCGGCTTCACCGACGATGAGTTGAACGGGCTGATGTCAAGCCTCGACGAAAGCACCGGCCCGCAGGACGGGGAAGATGACATTCCGGAAACACCGGAGGATCCGATCAGCCGGCCCGGAGATCTCTGGGTCCTCGGCAACCATCGGCTCCTCTGCGGTGACAGCACGGTCGCCACGGATGTCGAGCGGGTGCTGAACGGCGTTTCGCCGCTTCTGATGGTCACCGACCCACCCTACGGTGTGGAATATGACCCGTCCTGGCGCAACCAGGCGGGCGCCGCGAAGACCAGGCGCACCGGCAAGGTGCTGAACGATGATCGCGCTGATTGGCGCGAGGCCTGGGCGCTGTTCCCCGGCGATGTCGCCTATGTCTGGCATGGCGCCTTGCACGCAGCGACCGTGGCGGAAAGCCTCGAACTCGCCGGCTTCACCATCCGGTCGCAGATCATCTGGGCCAAGGACCGGTTGGTCCTGAGCCGGGGTGATTATCACTGGCAGCATGAACCGGCGTGGTACGCCGTCCGCAAATCCGGCAAGGGCCATTGGGCAGGCGACCGAAAGCAGACGACGCTCTGGCACATCTCGGGCAAGGACCAGGACGAACAGACCGTTCATGGCACCCAGAAGCCGGTGGAATGCATGCGTCGGCCGATCCTGAACAACTCAAGCCCGGGTCAGGCGGTCTACGAGCCCTTCATGGGTTCGGGCACCACGCTGATCGCAGCCGAGACCACGGGCCGCGTCTGCTACGGCATCGAGCTGAACCCGGCCTATGTCGATGTGGCCGTCCAGCGTTGGCAGAAGTTCACCGGGAAACAGGCCGTGTTGGATGGGGATGGGCGCAACTTCGACGAAATCTCGACCGCTCAGCCGCCTGGTGCGTCAGACGCGGCATAGAAGCGAATGTCGGCAATCGCCACGTCCGCCTCGAACTCCCGGCCAATGGCAACAAGACCCACGCGCCGCAGTCGGCTGAGGTTCAGTGGCCGCTCGGTTCGATGTGGTGCAAAATCTCCGAACGGCAGGAACACGGTCGTCCATTCGGGGCGGGCATGAAAGCCCTGGCGGTAGGACTCCCACGGGCGGCGGATATCCGACGTCCGAAGATGCAGGTTGTAAGTCTGGTTGTTGCCAAACACATCGAGCCGGATGCCGTCCCAGGCACTCGCATCCACGACACCGCCTGCCTCGCCGAGATCAAGGGCGACCTGGAGAAAGCCGCCATTGTTCTCCAGGCTCACACCGCCGGTCATGCGGATGGCCTCCCGGCCGGCGATGGTTTCCCGGGTCACCGCGCCATTGGAGACCCCGCCCATGACCCGATCGGACACCAGCACCCAGCCATTGCCGGTCACGGCGAGTGGCGGGTCAAAGCGGAGATCGTCGATGATCTCTGGGGCGACGGTCGGGGAAAGCATGTCGTCTTGCATGAATGGAAAATTAGGAATGGCTGACGCCTGCGCAAGTCCCTCGGCGCAGCGACAGTCGCGCCTGATGTCACTGGTTGAGGCCATAGCCAATGTGGTGATCGGCTATGGCGTCGCGGTCGTCACGCAGATCCTGATCTTCCCGATCTTCGGGTTGCATACGACGCTGGCACAGAACCTGTCGATGGGCGGGATATTCACAGGAGTGAGCCTGGTCCGGTCCTATCTGCTGCGGCGGGTGTTCGAGACGATCAGGGTTGCCAGTCGCTCCGGCGACCGTGGCGGACATGGAGAACCTGCACCGCCCCATCGATGACAGCATAGTAAATCCGCCAGCGCGTTGCCTTGCCGTAAAGCGCACGTCGGATCGGCTGATCGAACTCCCGCGCCTCGGGTGCGATGGGATGGGCCGAGGGCATCGTGCCAAGACCCAGAATGGTTTGGCGTATCCCCGCCAGCCAATCCTCGGCCGCCCTTGGGTTGCGATCCCGCAGCCAGATCCATGATGCGGTCAGATCATCCGCCGCATTCTGCGTGATGATCACGGGCAGCGCCTCGATCATGGCGGCGGTCAGTCGGACTTGGCGAGAGTGTCGAAGAATTGGCCGGCATCGGTGCCCTCACCGGCGCGGGCCTGCACCAGTCCCTTGCGGATGCCGGCTACGGTTTCCGCGTAATCAAGCTGGTCCTGCATCTCCTGCCACGCGGCCGCATCCATCACGACGACCGAGGGCTTGCCGTTCACGGTCAGGATCTGCGGCCGACCGGTCTCCTTGATCTGGGCAATCAGACGCGCCGAATCCCGTTTGAACTCCGTCAACGGGCTGATGTCCTTGGTGATGTTCATGGCAGACCTCCCGGCACGCATCGAATTCAATGCGAATATAGTGCGAAACTCGATGCGCGTCGAGAGGTGCCTCGCTTAGCGCAGGGCGTAGACGCGCCCGCGTCCCTCGACCTTCTCCGAGGTGACCTCGAGGCCGAGGCGCTTTTTGAGGGTGCCTGCGAACAAGCCCCTCACGGTATGCGGTGCCCATTGCAGGGCCGCGGTGATTTCCTCGATGGTCGCGCCTTTGGGCGCGCGCAGCATGGCAATCAGCGCGGCCTGCTTGGTGCCCGTGCGCGGTGCGCGCGTCTTCGGCGCGGGTTCGGGGGCAGCGGCGGTGTCCGGTTCGATACCGATGGCGGCAAGGCCTGCGCCGGTGGCGACCAGCGTGACGCCATGGCCGTCGCCGGTCTCTCGCCAGACGGGATCGCCCTTGCGCATGTCCGCTTCGGCCTCTTCGAGAAGGCCCTTGGCCAGCATCGCGCTGACCACCTTGGCGGCGGCGCCGCCGCGCAGGCTCTCGGGCAGCGGCAGTGCGATGCGGTCCTCGCGCTGTGCCGCCGAGTTGAGGATGATGGCTTGGGTATCGGAAAGCTTGGTCACGGGGTCGTCTCCGTATGCGGGGCCGCGACCGTCGCGCCCCTCCTACGACCCCAAGCCACGCAGGGAGCGCGGCGAGAGTTCCGGCTGGGCTGGAGATCACTCTGCGTGTTCGCCTTCGCCGAAGAGGAAGTCGGTGATCTGTGCGAGGTCATCGGCCACGCTGGCGATGGAGCCGACGCTGCCCCAGTTGATGGCGTCCGGGTCGAAGCCGAAGTGGTCATCGCTCAGCGCCTGCAGGCGGGCGAGCATTGCGTCGATCTCGGCCTTTTTTGCGACGAAGGCGGCCAATGCCGCTTCCCGGTTCCGCCGGGCCTTTTCGGCGTGGAGGTCGTGGCGGGGTGTTGTTTGCGGGTTCAGGCGGATCATCGGGCTGGCTCCGTGGGCTGTGTCGTTGTCCTTTCATCAGCTTCGCTCTGGTACGCAGGCACATCCAGTATAATCGCAGCAATATCATGGCTTTGATCGGAGCATTGGGATCATCTCATGTCATCGGCGGCCCAACCCATCGGCGTGATCGCGCGGCTCCTGGATCTCTCCGAACGCCGGGTGCAGCAGTTGAGCCGGGAGGGCGTGATCCCGAAGGCCGAGCGCGGGCAATATGACCTGATCGGCTCGGTGCGCGGCTATGTCCGCTACCTGCGGGACCAGGCGCTGAAGGCGCAGGCCGGGGCACCTGACTATGCCGCCGAACGGGCCCGCTTCATTCGGGCCCGGGCCGATCTCGCCGAGATGGAGGCGGAAGAAAGGCGCCGGGCGCTGATCGCGGCCGATGAGATCGAGGCGGCCTGGATTGCCGTGCTGGCCCTTCTGAGAACCCGCCTGCTGGCACTGCCGGACCGGCTGGCGCCGCAGGTTTTTGACCAACCCACCGTCGGAGACACCCGGACCCTGATCCGAACTGCGATCCGCGAGGTGCTCGATGATCTCGCGCAGCCAGACATTGAACTCGAGACCGAGACTGACCTTGAGGGGGTCGCCGATCCTGAAACGGACGGTGGAGAAGGCCCTGGCGGTGCTGCGGCCCCCGCCGGACCTGACGATCAGCGCCTGGGCGGACCAGAACCGGCGGCTGAGCTCTGAGGCCAGCGCCGAGCCCGGACAATGGCGCACCAGCCGCGCGGAATACCAGCGCGGCATCATGGATGCGATCTCGGATCCGGCGGCGGAAACCGTCGTGATCATGTCGAGCAGTCAAATCGGGAAAAGCGAGTCGATCCTCAACATGGTCGGTTACCATATCGACCACGACCCGGCACCGATCATGGTGGTGATGCCGACCGAGCGGGACGCGGAGACCTGGTCGAAGGACCGTTTCTCGCCGATGGCGCGGGACACGCCCTGTCTGCAGGACAAGATTGCCAACCCGAAATCCCGCGATGGCAACAACAAGATCCTGCACAAGCGGTTCCCGGGCGGGCATCTGACCATCGTCGGCGCCAATGCGCCCTCGGGTCTGGCAAGCCGGCCGATCCGGCTGCTCCTCTGCGACGAGGTGGACCGCTATCCGTTCAGTGCGGGCGCCGAGGGCGACCCGGTCAACCTTGCGAAGAAACGCACGGTGACCTTCTGGAACCGCAAGATCGTGCTGGTCTCGACGCCGACGAACAAGGGCGCGAGCCGGATCGAAGCAGCCTTCGAGGAAAGCGACCAGCGCCGGTTCTGGGTGCCATGTCCGGGCTGCGGGGCGGAACAGGTGCTGACCTGGGAGCAGGTCAAATGGGACAAGGCGGAGGATGGCAGTCATCGTCCGGAAACGGCCCGCTACCACTGCGTAGACTGTGATGCGGGCTGGACGGATGAGACCCGCTGGTCTGCGATCTCGAAGGGTCGCTGGATTGCGGAAGCCCCGTTTGACGGAACCGCCGGGTTCCATCTGAACGAGATCTATTCGCCCTGGGTCCGGCTCGAGGCCATGTCCAGGGCGTTTCTGTCTGCCCGCGCTGGTGGGGACGAGACGATGAAGACCTTCGTCAACACCTCGCTGGGCGAGACCTGGATGGAAAGCGGCGAGGCCCCGGACTGGCAGCGGCTGTTGGGGCTGAAGCAAGACTGGCGTGCGGGCACGGTGCCGGCAGGTGGTCTGTTCCTCACCGCCGGGGCCGATGTGCAGAAGGACCGGATCGAGGTCGATGTCTGGGCCTGGGGCAAGGGCCTGCAGAGCTGGCTCATCGATCATATCGTGATAGAGGGCGGCCCGGGGGATCCGGCCTGCTGGCAGAAACTCTCGGGCCTGCTAGGCCGGACTTGGGCTCATGCGAGCGGCACGCCGATGACCATCGCGCGGCTGGCGATCGATACGGGCTACGAGACGGCCGCCGTCTATGGCTGGGCGCGGCAGGTGGGCTTTGCGCAGGTCGCACCGGTCAAGGGCCTCGAGGGCTTCAACCGCGCCAGTCCGGTGACAGGTCCGACCTTCGTGGATGCCACGGTCGGTGGCAAACGCCTGCGCCGTGGCGCGCGGCTCTGGTCTGTGGCAACATCCACGTTCAAGGCGGAAACATATCGCTTCCTGCGGCTTGAGCCGCGGGTGGAGTCCAGCCCGGCGGATGGAGAGCGGTTTCCTCCTGGCTTCATCCATCTGCCGGGCTGGATCGACGCCGAATGGCTGAAACAGCTGACGGCCGAGCAACTGGTCACGGTGAAGACCAAACGCGGGTTCGCGAAACTCGAATGGCAGAAGCTGCGCGAGCGCAACGAGGCGCTCGATTGTCGGGTCTACGCCCGCGCGGCCGCCTGGATCCTCGGGGCCGATCGCTGGTCGGACGCCCGCTGGGAGGAACTGGCCGCGCAGTTCGCGGTCAACGACACCAGGGACAACGCCTCAGTCACGACACAGCAACCGACCCGCAGGGCACATGTCCGCCGCGTCGCGCGATCGAGTTACATGGGGTGAGCGACAGAGTTCAGTGCAGCCGCTTGTTGCGGCTGCGCTCGAAGGCCTCCAGGGACGCCTTTCGCTTCAGCGCGATGGTGCGAAGGTTGGCCGCGATGTGTGCCGCGCCAAAATCCACCGGATTGAACGGACCGCCATACCAGCGGACCATGTCCCGGTGCTGCGGATGACGGGGCCTGGCCATGGCTTCGACAAAGTCCATGAACCCATTCGGACCGCCAACGTCTTCCGGAGGCGCGGTGCGTTCTCCATCAACGAAGGTGGGATAGTCGGTGCCGGGAACCGCGTCGGTGACCTCCTCGATCAGGATCCGATGCTGCCAGTCGTCGCCGAAATCGTAGGTGTAGAGGAACTCCGTAACCCCGCGATCGACGAGCATGCCGAGGCGCATGCTCCTGGCCTGGTAGATCTTGCGACCCCAGAGCGCATCCTCGGGATCGGGCTCGCCATAGACACGGTCGCCGATCCGAAAGTCATAGAGGTGATAGCTCTCCCAGGGCATGACCGCCTGGATGATCTCGTGCAGCGCCCTGAGATTGGTCGTCAGGCTGACCTCGACCCGCCGCCAGATCGTTGGTTCGAGATGTGCGAGCGCGATTCTGATCCTGGCGATTTTCTGGGACATGGCGCGACCTGAGTTTGGGTTTGGCGGCAACATAACAAGGTGACGGCCATGGCCACAATCACGGACCTCCGCGCCCGGCGCGACGCACTGACCGCACAGCGGTCCTCCGGTGTCGCCCGCGTCAGCTATGACGGCAAGACGGTCGACTATCGCAGCCTGGGCGAGATCGACCGGGCCATCGAGGCGCTGGATCGCGAGATTGCCGCGGCCGAGGGCCGACGCATGGTGCGCCATGTGCGCGTGACGACGACAAAGGGCCTCTGATCAACATGGGTCTCTTCGATCGCTTTCGTCGCCGGACCACCGACGGCCCCTCTTCCATGCGCGCCCGTCTCGAAGGCGCCATGGCGAAACGCCGGCTCAGGGGTTGGAACCCGCCTTTGGAGAACATCAACGCGCTGGTCGCCTCCGGTGGCCCGCGCCTGCTGGCACGCTCGCGCGAGTTGGTGGTGACCAACGGCTATGCCGCCAACGCCTGCGAGGCCTTTGCCGCGAACCTCGTGGGCGACGGGATCAAGCCGTCCTCGCTGATCGGAGACGCCGATCTGCGCGACCGTGTCCAGCGGCTGTGGCTCGCCTGGACCGACGAGGCCGATGCCGACGGTCTGACCGACTTCTACGGGCTGCAGGCCATGGTGGCGCGCGAGATGTTCGTCGCCGGCGAATGCTTCGTTCGCCTGCGCCCGCGGCGCGCCGAGGATGGGCTGCTGGTGCCGATGCAACTGCAGCTCCTGCAATCCGAAATGCTGCCCTTTGAGACAACGGAAACGGCGGCCAATGGCAACCGTATCCGCTGCGGGATCGAGTTCGATGCCATAGGGCGGCGGGTCGCCTATCACTTCCGCCGCCGCCATCCCGGTGACAGCACCGACATGGGCGCGGTGATCCCGGAGACGGTCCGCGTGCCGGCTGGAGATGTGCTGCACATCTACCGGCCCATCGATGCGGGCCAGATCCGGGGCCTGCCGCATGTGGCCCCGGCGATGGTGCGGCTCTTCCTGCTCGACCAATACGACGATGCCGAGCTCGACCGGAAGAAGACCGCAGCGATGTTCGCGGGTTTCATCACCAAGACCGCGCCGGAAGACCCCATGATGGGCGAGAGTGAGGCCGATCTTGATGGCTCGGCCATCGCCAGCCTCGAGCCCGGCACCATGCAGGTGTTGCTGCCGGGCGAGGATGTGAAGTTCTCGGCGCCCGCTGATGTCGGCAGCAGCTACGAGGCCTTCCAGTACCGCACCTTGCTGGCGGTCTCGGCCTCGCTGGGTCTGCCCTATCACCTCGTCACCGGCGATGTCCGGCAGGCCAACTACTCGAGCCTCAGAGCCGAGCTCGTCGAGTTCCGCCGCCGCATCGGACAGCTGCAGCACGGGGTCATTGCCCATCAGCTTTGTCGGCCGATCTGGCGGCGCTGGCTGGAAACGGCCGTGTTGTCCGGCGCGATCGACGCTGGCGACACGGCGAGCGTCCGACCGGTGCAATGGATCCCGCCACGCTGGGACTGGGTCGATCCCTTGAAGGACATCCAGGCACAGGTGCTGGCGATGGAGGCCGGGCTGACCTCCCGGCGCAAGGTGGTCGAGGCCACCGGCTATGACATCGAGGAAGTGGACCGCGAGAACGCCGCGGACGCCGCGCGCGCCGCCGAGCTGGGTCTGATCTACCGCACAAGCCCGGGCGAGACGCAGGGCGCGCGGGCCACGCCGACAGCTGCGCCCGACACAGACACATCCCCTGGGGACGGCAGAGCTTCGTCCACCACAGCTGAGCAGGAGTGATCCCATGAAATCCTGGTACACGATCCGCGCCCGGGCGTCCGGCGCGGAAGTGCTGATCTATGACGAGATCGGCGCCTATGGCGTCACGGCAAAGGGCTTCCTGGCCGAGCTGGGTGCGCTGCCCGAGGGCACGCCGGTCGATCTGCGCCTCAACAGTCCCGGCGGCTCGGTCTTCGATGCGGTCGCCATCTACAATGCGCTGAAGCGCCATGCCGGTGACATCACCGTCTGGATCGACGGGATCGCGGCTTCGGCTGCCTCCTACATTGCCATGGCGGGCGATACGATCGTGATGCCGGAAAACGCCTTCCTGATGATCCATGATCCCTCGGGGCTGGTGATGGGCACGGCCGGGGACATGCGCGCCATGGCCGAGGCGCTCGACAAGGTGAAGGGCAGCCTCGTCTCGGGCTACGTGGCCAAGTCCGGCAAGCCCGAGGACGAGATTGCCCTGCTGATGGCGGCGGAGACCTGGCTCGATGCGCAGGAGGCGTTGGACCTGGGCTTCATCGACCGCATCGCCGCGCCCGTGAAACTTGCTGCCGCCTTCGATATGGCGCGTTTCCGCAATGCGCCGCCGGAAGTGGTCGAGGCCGCGGCAGAGCCTGTGGAACCCGCCGAGACAGCCGAGACCCCGCCCGAGGGTGTTCCGGACGGAAACACCCAGGCCGATGCCATGCTTCCGGTGCCCGAGCCCGCAAGCTCCGTTGCGGAAGGCAACGCAACTCCTGATGCCGCAATCGTCCGGGCGGAGGCCATCGCCCATGCCCGGGCCGTGATCGATCTCTGCCGACTCGCGGGGCAGCCGCAGAGGGCGGGGCATTTCCTCGAGGAGGATGCCAGCCTCGATGCCGTGCGGGCGGCGTTGCTGGCCGCGAAGGCGCAGACCGACCCCGACATCTTCCCCGCCCATGCCCAGCCCGGGCCGGGGCCAACCGCAAGACCCTGGGGCGATGTGATCGCCCGCACCTTCCGACAGAAAGGATAAATCCAAATGCCCACGCTCACCGAGACCCCCCATCCCGGCGGCTTCCTCGTCTGGGAGGCCTTCCGCGACTACACACGCGAGACCATCACCGTGGCTAGCGGCACGCTCGAGCCTGGAACCGTACTGGGCAAGATCACCGCCTCGGGCAAATACGCCGCCCACGACCCGGCCGCCGTCGATGGCACCGAGACCGCCGTGGCGGTGCTCTGGGGCAAGGCGGATGCCAGCGGGGGCGATGTCCCGGCCGTGGCACTCGTGCGTGGCCCGGCCATCGTCAACCGTCACGACCTCGTCTTCGCGGGCACGCCGACGGATCCCGAGATCACCGCCGCGCACACCGCGCTGCTGGCGGCCGGCATTCTCACCCGCTGACCTCACACCCTTCCCCCGAAAGGATCGCACCATGGCCACCATGGACATCTTCGAGGCCGATGCCTTCTCGGTCATCGAGCTTACCCGCGCGCTGGAAAACATCCCGTTCAAGCCCGCACTGCTCTCGGGCTCCGGCCTATTCTCGCCCCGCGGCGTGCGCTCCCGCACCGTTGTGATCGAAAGCCGCGACGGCACGCTGTCGCTGATCCCGTTTTCCGAACGCGGCTCGGCCTATGAGCAACAGGTGCCCGAGCGGCGCAACATGCGCGCCTTCGTCTGCCGCCAGTTCAAGAAGCAGGATGTGCTCTGGGCCTCCGAGATCCAGTCGGTGCGCGACTTCGGCTCGGAAACGGCGACCCAGCAGGTGCAGACCGAGGTGGCTCACCGGCTGCGGCGTCTGCGCCAGGATGCCGAAGCCACCTTCGAATATCATTTCCTGAACGGCATCCAGGGGATCGTGAAGGATCCGAAGGACGGCGCGACCGTCATCGATTACGCCGCCGAGTTCGGGATCACGCCCGTGGCCGAGATCGACTTCGATCTCGACAACGCGAGCCCGGCCTCGGGCGCGCTCAGGAAACGCTGCCAGGCGCTGATCGAGAGCGTCGAGGAAAGTCTCGGCGGACTGGCCGCGGGCGCGGTGCAGGTCCGCGCGGAATGTGGCTCGGCTTTCTTTGCCGATCTGGTGGCGCACAAGGAAGTGCGCGAGACCTATCTCAACACCGCCGCCGCGGCCGATCTGCGGGGGCGCGTGGCCGACGAGGTCAGCTTCGGCGGCATCACCTTCCGCCGCTACCGGGGGAGTTCCGCCTTTGGCGTGCCGACGGACAAGGCCTACTTCTATCCGGAAGGCGTCGAGGGGCTCTTCGAGATCTACCACGCGCCGGCGGATACGTTCGAGACGGTCAACACGCTCGGCCTGCCGCTTTACGCCCGCACCATTCCCGACCGGGACCGCGATGAATGGGTGCGGCTCGAGATCGAGTCGAACCCTCTGCCGATCTGCACCCGGCCGCAGGTGCTGCGACAGGCCCGGCGGACCTGATGAGCGCCTTTGCCGCTGCGCTCGACGCGCTCTTCGCGGATGCGCATCTCGCGCGGGACGTCGTCTATACCGCCGAGGGCGGCGCGCCGAAGCTCATCCGCGCCATCCTGCGGCGGCCGGACGATATCACCAGCTTCGGCGAGGCGCGGCTCTGGTCGGAAACCACCCGGCTGGATCTGCGCCTCGCCGAGGTACCGAGCCCGCGTCCCGGTGATCGCATCGAGATCGACGGGGAGGCCTTCCTCGTCCAGGGCGAGCCCGTTCGGGACCGCGAACGGCTGATCTGGACAGTGGAATTGCGTCCATTATGAAACTGAAACTGAACATCGATCCCGATATCGTCGCGATAATGGCGGCAGAGGTGAAAGCGGGCGAGAAGGCCGTGACCGCCGCCATGCGCGAGGCCGGCACCGGGCTCAAGACCGCCTGGCGCGGGCAGATCGCGCAAGCAGGGCTCGGGGGGCGGCTGGCGAACTCGATCCGGAACCAGACCTTCCCCAAGGCGGGCGAAAGCCTCAACGCCGCGGCGCTGGTCTGGTCGAAGGCGCCGGTCATCATCGGTGCGCATGACACGGGGCCGCTGATCCACTCGAAGGACGGGTTTTGGCTGGCGATCCCGCTGCCCGCCGCGGGCAAATCCCTGCGGGGTGGCCGGATTACGCCCGGTGAATGGGAACGGCGACGCGGGTTGCGGTTGCGGTTTGTCTATCGCCGCCACGGGCCGAGCTTGCTCGTGGCCGAGGGGCGGCTGAACAGCCGGGGTCTTGGCGTGGCGTCACGGTCGAAGACCGGCCGCGGGCGGGCTACCGTGCCGATCTTCCTGCTGGTGCCGCAGGTCAGGTTGCCGAAGCGACTGGATCTGGGGCGGGATGCCGAGCGGGCGTTGGACAGTGTGCCGGGTCTGATCGTGGCGAGGTGGGTGGAGGGGAAAATTCGGTGATGGTGGCTCTTCGGACAAAGCGGTCAGACGCGCGACAACCGATCCAGCCAATCCCGCACCAGTGCCTGAAATATTTCTGGACGTTCCCAGCCAAGACCATGGCCAGCGGTATCCAATACTGCGAGCGTCCCTCGCGGATACCTGTGCATCAGATCGATGCCATCGAGATAGCCGCTGACGCTGTCTTGTCTCCCGACGACAATTAGGCTGGGCACCGTCACGGTCGTTGCCTCTTCTTCTTCGGCGAAGCTGAAGTCAAAGGCACTTTTCACACGTGCTTCCTGTTCCACGTCGAAACCGTCGAGACCGGGGATAACGATCTGTCGCCTCTTTTCGACAATGTCCCATCGCTGGACGGCAAAAAGGTTTTCATGTGCCCAGATCTCACTGTCAGACAATTCCGGTCCGATAGATGTGTCCCGTTCAATAACCTGCGCAGGAGGAAGCCTTGCAGGATCGGCGGAGGGGTTGCCGCCAGGGACGATCAATGCCATGCCTAAAATCCGGTCCGGAATGAAATGCATCAGCCCACGAGCAATGTAGCTGCCACGCGACAAACCAACGATGGCAAACGGCTCACCTGGCAATATCACATTCACGAAGTCCAGCACGGAGTTCAGTAGATCATCTTGCGATCTGATGTCCTCGCGTGCGGGGCTTTGCCCATGTCCGGGCATATCCACATAGATGCGCTTCCAGTCACCGCTCCCGCGAAAGCCGGGTTCCATGACGTCCATCATGTATCTCAGGTCCAGCGTCACACCGTGCAGCACAATGACGGGTGTGCCGGTTCCAATAATCCTGTGATGCAGCATGATTTCAGTATCCTGTGGAGCTCCCAAGAACCCGTATCATAAAACGTCGCTCTAGAAGCCATCATTTGCAACTCATCTAGGAAGGGAAACTTTGAGCTCCGACCAGACCTTGGCTGCCACCGCTAGTTAGCGAAAAACAATGCCCAACACCCGCGAAACCATCCTCGCCGCGTTGCACACACGGCTTTCGCCTCTGCCCTGCGCGGTCAGGTGCTGCCCGATCGCGTGCCGGCCAACGGCCGCTTGTCTACACGAAGGTGAGCCAGAGGCTTCCGGTCACAATTTCCGCAAGTATGCCCAGGATACATATCCCTTGAGCCCACGTGCTTGCTCAAGGGATACGCTGCACCAGCGCGTGCCTCCGGTTTGCTCGCATGTGTGGACGCGCAGCACGGTACCGTTCGGCAGACCAAGGATCACGCGGTACCCGGTTCCTGGGCCTGCACGCATCTTGAGCATGTCATCTCCTTCGACGCCGGAAACCTCGAAGCGCCCGAGTGATGCGGCAGATGCAAGGTTGGGACTCAGGAAAGCTCCCAAGGAAACCGCCGCAAGTGCGACGAAAATGGCTTTGCGCATCGACTTCTCCTGTAATCTGCCTCGATGAGGATCGTAGTTCGTAAGCCGGATGAAAGAAACATCGACACAATGGCAGGGTTCGACTTCTAGCAACAATCTGACTGCCAAACCCACTGGATCTCGAACGCCAAGTCGAGCGGGCGCTCGATTGCGTACCGGGGTTGATTGTGGTGAACTGGGCGGAGGTCAAAATCCGGTGACGTCGGCTTTGCGGGACACGTCAGCCACCGCAGACAGATCACATTCGATACCAGTTTTCGACCGCTCGGGCGGCGGCTTCGGGGTCCATGACAGCTTCGATCGCGGCTATCGCGTCCTCGACTTCTCCAGGCGTCGCGAAGATTTCCGAAACGCCATCCTGAATATCGTGGGGTGATCCGCTGCTTGCATAGAACATGTCCACATCCAGAGCCCGCGCGTTCCGGTGCTGCAGCAGATGGTCGAAGAACCGGCGATACACTGCCGCGTCATATTCGGGCGTGCTTTCGGCGTCCGCCGCTTGGACCAGCCCAAGTTCGATGGACTTCGTGCAGGTCAGCTTCCAGGCCAGATCCATGGTGGCGGGAGGAGCATCCCTGGCTTCGTCCGGGTGCCTTGGGTTTGCGAAGGTTTCTCTCCGAAGGGCTTCCAGCTTTCCCCGCATCTCCCTGGTCGGCACCGGATAAACAAAAACCGTCTCCTGCGATGCCAAGGCGGCCTCAACCTCATCGGGAAGCACTTTCACCAACTCGGAAAACCTGTTTCCGACGATGGGGACCTCTCCGACAAGAAGGTCCGCGTGATCCGGATGCATGTCCAGCCAGCGCGCAGTGGCCTGTCGTCCCCATAAACCGGCGGCCATTCGGACGATCGGGTGGCTTCCGTCCGCGACATCCGGGTAGCGTGCCAGGATTGCATCCGTCTGGAACGATGCCAGGCCCGCATCCCATCGCATCAGATGGACGCGGCGCTCGGCATTCCCTGCAATCGAGAGGAGCGCACGAAGAAAGAACGATTTGCCGGACGCTGGCAGCCCGGTGAAAAAGATCATGCGGCAGTCTCGGGCCATCCCGGCCAGGATCCTGCCATTCTCGGTCTCTGCGAAACCACGGTCCGTCATAGCCTTTCCTCGCAAGCCGTCATTGCTCGGGCCAGACCTGTGAGCCAAGCGGCTTTGTCTTCTTCTGTCGCGATGGCCGGATCATGATCCCGCGACCTGCGGCGGAGAGGCTGTTTGCTGAAACGCCCAATGCGCAAGAATTGCGAGCAGCATCATCCCGGCACCCAGAACGAAGGCGACGCTGACATGACCGACGTAATCGGCAAGGGCGCCCGCCAAAGCCGGTGCGATCATCATCAGCACATAGTAGATGGAGTAGAATACGCCGGTCCCGAAGGCGCGCATGTCAGGCGTAAGAATAAGGCCGGGCATGGCGACCACGGGCCCTGGCGCCAGCCCGGCCAGCAGGCCGCCCAGCACAAGTGCGGCGAGCAAGAAGCTGTTTGGCAGGTAAAGAACTGCTGGAAATACGAGCATGCCGCCAATCAGACTGACGAGGATGATCCGATCGGGCTGTCCGGTCCGATCCGCCAGCCATCCGCCGACCGGAATCGATATCGCGCCGGCAATGATGTAGAAGCTGATCGCGGAACTGGCCGCGATGACCGGCATGCCGCGCTCAGCGAGAACAAGGGTGCCGAAGCCGAAGATCATCGCGAATGCGCAATTGTAGAGGCCCCACAGAATTGCGGCGAATGCCAGTGGCGTCCAGGGCAGAGCGGAGAAGCTGATCCGCGGGTTGCCGGCTACCGCGCCGGGAGGCACCTTGTAGACGAAGGCGAAGAGCAGAAGCGCCGCCACGGTGAGGATCGTCAGGGCCATCCAGGCTGTCCGTAAATCCGAATTGGCAGCGATTGGTGGCAGTATCAGCAGACCAAGCGCGATCCCGACGGGCCAGGAGCTGATGAAGATCGCCAGAGCCGTTGAAACATTCCTCCCGGCGAACCAGTCGATCACCATCTTGGTCATCAGAACGTTGAGAACCAGTCCACCGACGGCTGAAATGATCCGACCGGCAACGGCCCAAGCAAGTGTCGTCGTTGTCGTGAAGACCGCTGCGCCTACGACCATGAGCACCAGACTTGCGATGACGGTCCGCTTGTCGCCAAACCAGCTTGCAACCGCACCGCCTGCAACCGCGACAATGATACCGGGTCCCGAGAAGAGGCCGATCAGGATCCCTATCTCCGTGAGCGTTATCGCGAGGCTGTCCATGATGAACGGAGACAGTGCTGCCACGGACTGAAACTGGATGGCCATGACCGTTCGGGCGAAAAACAGCACAAACAGAACAACCCATCGCTTCGGCACGCGAGAAATCCTCCAAGACAACGATGCGATGTGAAGTGATCTGCGGCGTGTCTCAGCCACGCTAAGTCCAAAGTCGAGAGCCATGCAAGCATTTTGGCCTCGCGCACGATTGAGGCTGAGTTCCCATAGGTCCGCTTCAGCCTCGGCCCCGACTTTTTGTGTCTCTGCAGGTTAGCGAACAACAATGCCCACCCCACGCGAAACCATCCTCGCCGCGCTGCACGCGCGGCTCTCGGCACTGCCCGCCGCCGCCCTGCGCGGCGAAGTGCTGCCCGAGCGCGTGCCGGCCGAGGGCCTATTGATCCTGCGCGACGGCGAGCCGGGCGAGCCCGAGGTGACGCTGTCGCCATTGGCCTACCACTACCAGCACCGCGCCGAGATCGAGGCGGTCGTGCAGGGTTCCGACCGTGATGCCGCCTTCGACACGTTGACCGCCAGCATCGGCACGGCCCTCGCCGCCGACAGCACGCTGGGCGGGCTTTGCGACTGGGTCGAGGCGGAAGCCCCGCGCCCGGTTGATCTGGCCGTAGAGGGCGCGGCGGGTCTGAAGGCAGCCGTGATCCCGGTGGTGCTGCACTATTCCACGGCCGATCCGCTCGGCTGATCCCGACAACCCGAGGAGACTACAATGGCACGAGCCCAAGGGGCGCGGGCGCAGATGGCGCTTGCGTTCGAGACTGTTTATGGCACGCCGCCGGCAGGCGGTTTCACGAAAATGCCTTTCGCCAGCACCACGCTCGGCGCCGAGCAGCCGCTGCTGAATTCGGAGTTGCTGGGCTACGGCCGCGATCCGCTGGCGCCAATCAAGGACGCGGTGACGGCGGACGGCGATGTCGTCGTGCCGCTCGACGCGGAGGCCTTCGGCTTCTGGCTGAAGGCGGCCTTCGGCGCACCGACGACCACGGGCACAGGCCCCTGGACGCATGCGTTCCAGTCCGGATCCTGGACGCTGCCGAGCCTCTCCATCGAGACCGGCATGCCGGAGGTGCCGCGCTATGCGATGTACTCGGGCTGCGTGCTCGACCAACTCAGTTGGCAGATGCAGCGGTCGGGGCTGCTAACGGCGACCGTGCGGCTGGTGGCACAGGGCGAGACGGTGGGCACGGCGTCTAGTGCCGGTGCGCTGGCAGACATTGCCTTGAAGCGGTTCGGCCATTTCAACGGACAGGTCACCCGCAACGGCTCGGCGCTCGGCAATGTCGTCTCCGCGGACATCACCTATGCCAACAACCTCGACCGGATCGAGACCATTCGCAGCGACGGGCGGATCGACGGCGCGGACCCGTCCATTGCGGCGCTGACCGGCTCGATCGAGGTGCGCTTTGCAGACAGCACGCTGGTGACGCAGGCGATCAACGGTGAGGCTTGCGAGATGGAGTTCGCCTATGTGCTGCCCTCGGGCGAGAGTTTCACCTTTACCGTGCACGCTGTCTACCTGCCGCGGCCACGGATCGAGATTTCCGGGCCGCAGGGCGTGCAGGCCACATTCGACTGGCAGGCCGCCCGCGACGGCGCCGTCGGCCGGATGTGCACCGCAACATTGATCAACGACATCGAGGTATATTGAGAATGCTGACGCTCGACCTGACCAACGCGCCGCGCTGGCATGACCTCGCGCCTGGCGTCCGGCTGCAGCTGCGCCCGCTGACCACCGCGCTGATGGTCGCGACGCGAAGCGATCGGTTGGTGGAGGTGGTGCCAGAGGAGGCCTCCGACGAGGAACGTGCTGTTGCCTTCGCCAAGGCGCTGGCGCGGCGGGCGGTGCTTGCCTGGGAAGGCATCGGCGATGCGGAGGGCAAACCCATCGACCCGAGCCCCGAGGCCATCGACGCACTGCTCGACATCTGGCCGATCTTCGAGGCCTTCCAGCTGACCTACGTGTCCAAGGGCCTGTTGCTGGAGCAGGAAAAAAACGCCTCCGCGCTCTCGCCGAATGGTCCTTCGGCGGGGGCGAGCGCTACTGCGAGGGTTGCGAACCCTGCGGCGCCGGCGCGCAAGCGTGCGAAGACTGCCCGACGCGGCTGAACCAGCCGCTGACTTTTGAGGGCTGGCAGGTCTGGGACCTCGTGGGCCGCCTCGGCGGCCAGCTGCGGGTGATCCCTGGCGCCGTCGTCGGCTGGGACATGTCGGCAGCACTGGCGCTCGGGGATGCTCTTGGCGTGCCGCCCGCCGTCGCGGCCGAACTGCTGCCCGTCATCGAAGCGGTGATGGTCGCCAAATACAACGAAAAGATGGAACGTCCCGATGGCTGAAAAGCGTGTGTCAGTCCGCCTTACCGCGGTCGGTGGGCGACAGGTGCGCGCCGAACTGGAAGGCGTGGGCGAGGCCGGCGCCCGCGGCTTCGGCCGCCTCAGCCGCGAGATGGAAGCGGCGAACGCCCGGCTCGCGGGTTTTGCCCGCCGCGTGAAGGTGGCTGCGGCTGCCGCCGTCGCCGCTGCCATGGCGGCTGGTGTGACCATGGTCCGGTCCGGGCTGGAAACCGTCGATGCGCAGGCCAAGCTTGCGCAGTCCCTCGGCACCACCGTTGCCTCGATCCAGACGCTGGAGCGCGCGGGCGAACTGGCCGGCGTGTCGATGTCCGGCATCGAACAGGCGACCAAGGATCTGACGCGCCGTCTAAGTCAGGCAGCTACCGGGACCGGCCCGGCCGCCGACGCGCTAAACCGGCTCGGGCTGTCCGCCAACGACCTGATCGCGCTGCCGCTGGAGCAGCGCGTGGGCGCGATCAACGCCGCCATCGAGAGCTTTGTACCGGCCGCAGAGCGCGCCGCTGTCGCGGGCCAGCTTTTCGGCGAGGAAGGCTCCATCGCCATGAGCCGGATCGACACCGCGACGCTCCGCCAGGCGACCGAGGATGTGCGCGCCTTCGGCGTTGTCGTCTCCGAACAGGATGCCGACCAGATCGAGCGGACGAACGACGCGATCTCGCGCCTCGGGTTGATCTGGCGCGGGCTGTCGAACCAGCTGGCCGTCGCCGCGGCGCCCGCGCTGGAAGCGGTGACCAACGCCATGGCCGCGCTCGCGAACCGCACCGGCCCGCTTGGACAAGCCATCACTGGGCTCTTCGACAATATCGGCCGTCTGACCACCTATGCAGCGACCTTTGCCGCCGTCCTCGCAGGCCGTTGGGTCGCAGGCCTCGCAGTTGCGGCCCTGTCCGTGCGCGGCTTGGCGACAGCGCTTGTCCTCCTGCGCAGCGCAATCATCCGCACCGGCATCGGGGCGTTGATTGTGGGTGCCGGCGAACTCGTGTTTCAGTTCACCCGGCTGGTCTCCGGCGCAGGTGGGTTTGGCAATGCGATGGCCTTGCTCGGGGATCTCGCCTCCGAGGTCTGGGAGCGGATTGGTCTGGGCGCCGCCAGCGCCGGCGCCGCCTTCGAGGCCGGGTTTGCCGGGGTCCAGGCCGTGACGGCTTCCGCCTTGCAGGGTGCACTTGAAGCGGTGGTGGGCTTTGCGAATACCGTTGTGAACAGCTTTGAAGGCGCATTCGAGGCGATCAAGGCGATCTGGGGCCTGCTGCCCGCCGCGATCGGCGATATCGCCTTCCAGGCGGCCAACAGCCTGATTGCCGGCGTCGAGGCGATGCTGAACGGTGTCGTTGCCCGGATCAACGGGTTCATCTCCGGTGTGAATGCCGGACTCGAGGCCCTCGGGGTCGAACGCCGCATTCCGGTCGTGCCCGACCTCGACCTCGGCCAGATCGAGAACCACTTTGAAGGGGCAGCGTTCAATGCCGCGAACGTTGCCCGAGCCGCCTTCGACCGCGCCTTTGCCGACAATCCGCTCACCGTGCCCGATCTTGGGCTGGTTGCGGCCGCCGATGCCGCACGCGGTCGGGCCATTGCGGCGCGGGCCACATCCCTCGATCTTGCAGGTCAGGCCACGGCACCGCTCACCGCACTGGATGTCTTGCGCGCTTCTGTCTCCGGGTCCGGCGAGAATGGCGACGCGACCAGCGAGGCCACAGCCGCCACGGAACGACTCAACGCCACCCTCGGCGAGACCGAAGCCGCCCTCGGTCGGGCGGGATCGGCGGCCGGTGGCGCGGGCGGCACGCTGAAGCAGGCGGCAGAGGCCGGGAGCAAGGCCTGGGATGGGGCGAAGAGTGCCATCGAACGCACGAAGGAGCTGGCCAAGGGTCTGGCCGAGGATATCACCGGCCCGCTGAAAGAGGCGCTCAAGTCCGGCGAGCTCAGCTGGCGCAGTTTCGCCCAGGCCGTTTCCGGCATTGCCCGGAACCTTGCGAACCGGCTGATCGACTCGGCCTTCAAGCCGATCGAGGACGCACTCTTCCGCGCCTTCTCCGGTGGTGGGGCGTCAGGCGGCGGGGGCGGTCTTTTCGGCTGGATCACCAAGGCCATCGGTGGTCTCTTCGGTGGCGGCTTTGCCAAGGGCGGTGTCTTTGCGCAGTCTGGTCGAGTGGCCGCTTTTGCCCAAGGCGGTATCGTGGATCGCCCGACCGTGTTTCCCTTTGCCCGCGGCATCGGCCTCATGGGCGAGGCCGGGCCGGAGGCCATCCTGCCCCTGCGCCGGGGACCGGGCGGCCGGCTGGGGGTGGAAGCCGGGACATTACAACCCGCTCCACAGATCACGCCCCGGATCATCAACGTGCTAGATCCCGGGCTGGTGGGCGACTATCTCGCCACGCCCGCCGGCGAACGCGCCATCCTCAACGTGATCCGTCGCAACCGGGGCGCCTTTGATGGCTGATCTCCCCTGGCCCTTCGCCGCGCATGGACCGGCGACCGAAGTCCTGGAGTGGCGCACGGACGTGTTGCAGAGCGAAGCCGGCGAGCAGCGGCTTTCACTCAGAGATGCCCCGCGCGAGGTGCTGACCCTGCGCCACCGGCTCGACGGCCCCGGTCTTGCCGAGGCCCTCGCACTGGCCCGCCGGGGTCTGGCGGGCAACTGGATCGTTCCGCTCTGGCTTATGGCGGACCGCAGTGGCGGTGATATCACCTCCGGAGAGACCCGCCTGAGCATCGCGGCGCGTCACGCCGACTACCGTGCGCCGGGCTTTGCCGTTGCCGCCAGCGATGCCGGGGAGGCGCATTTGTTCAACGTTGCGGCAGTGCATCCAGACAGAATTGACCTGACAACTGCAGCCGGTGTCGATCTCACCCGCCCGGTGATCGCGCCGGCGCGCCTGGCGCGTCTGCTGGCGCCGCTGGAAATCGAGCGCCGGCATACGGATCTCGGCTATGTCACCGCGCGCTTCCTGTTGCAGGAGAGCGCCGATCTTTCCGGGCTGCGCGGGACCGCGCTTTACATCGCCATCGACACCAGCACATCGATGTCCGGGGCCAAGATCACCGCGGCCATGGCAGCGGTGCGGGCCCTGGTCGATGAACTGGCCGGCAGTGTGCCACCCGCCTTGCGCAACGACATCTGCATCCTGCTCTGGCACGAAACGGTCGCGGACATGCAGGTGCGACGCGACGCTGATCGCCAGGATCTCACGCAACTGTCGGACTGGCTGGCCCAGCCGCCGGTGCTCCGGGGTGGCACGGATTTTGCCATGGCGCTGAGCCAAGCCCAGGGCTTCTTTGCCGGCGCTGGAGCCAAGCGACGGATCATCCTGTTCCTGACCGATGGCGAACCCTATCCGCTGAGCTCGGCCACGGCGGCCGTGGCCCTGTTGGAAACGATCACCGATGTCGAAGTCTACGGGTTCAATATCGGACTCACCAATACAAGCTGGACCGCGATGCTCGACAACACTCCGGTCGATGGCGTGCCGGTGATTGCGCCGGGCGATACTGAAAGCCTGCGCGACACGCTGCTGGGCACGCTCTTCGGCATTCCACGCTACCGCGGCCGGGATGTTCTGATGGACCCGAGTATCCTGCGTCAGCCTTTGGCCGAGACCCTGTCGCAGAGCTTCGAGGGCGTCGACAGCGGGTTGGGCCCGGTCGTGTTCGAACCTCTCCGCGACCTGGTGGAACACGGCTCCGTTCTGACGCTAAAGGATATCAGCCCCGGCAACACCTGGTCGCGGCGCCGCTGGCTGCATCAACTGCGCGGGCGGGCCCGGGCGTTTTGGCTCCCCACCTGGGGACGCGAGCTTGTCCTGCAGCAGGAGGCACTTGCCGGTGACGATGTCCTGATCGGGACGCCGCGCCTTGAGCCCTCCGACTGGATTGGTCGGCATGTGCTCCTGGACCTGCCGGGACAGCCGATCTTTCGCGTCATCACAAGCGCCAGCCTCGATCCGCTGGGCCTGCGCCTCGGGATCGACCCGCTCGACCGGGATCTGCCGATCGCCACGCCGGGACACCTCATGACCTTGGTGCGGCTCGATACTGACCGGATCGAGATGGAGCATCGGCCCGCGGGCACCGAGGTGAGCTTCCCCGTCCTGGAAATCCCGGATCCGGCCCCATGACCTATGACGACCTCGAGACCTCAACCGTCGAAGGGCGGCCGCTCTTTCTCTATCGCTTTGCCGAAGGCCCGGAGACCTGGCGCTTTGCCAGCCGGTCCTCGGATTGGGTGGTTCCCGGCAGCACGCTTGCCGATGAGCCGGGGGATACAACCTGGACCGCCTCGGCGCTCGCCCATGGCAACGTGGTCCAGAGCGGCGATCCGCGCCGGGTCGATCTGAGCCTGACCTTTCCGCTTTCCGATCCCTTCGCCCGCCGCTGGCTCGGGCCGAGGGGTTCGTCGGTCACCACGCTTACCATCTTCCGCGGTCATGAGCAGGTGCCGGGGGAGCTGGTCGCGCATTGGAAAGGCCGCATCGTCTCGGCCCGGGTCGAAGGGGTGCGGATCGTTCTCAGGGCCGAGTCGCTCTTCACCGCCATGCGCCGCCAGGGCGTGCGCGCCCGTTACCAGCGGCTCTGCCGCCATGTGCTCTATGCCGGTGGCTGCCGGCTTGATATCGAGAGCTTCCTGGTCCCGGCGACGGCGACCGCCCGCTCAGGACAACAGATCACCGTGCCCGAGGCTGCAACACAGCCAGACGGCTGGTATCGTGGGGGCATATTGCGCCACGCAGGCATTCCGGGCTTCATCACCGGGCACACCGGTGTCACCCTGACGCTCTCCGGCCGGATGCCGGCGCTCGAAGCAGAGATCGACGATCCCGGTCTCACCGCCAGCATCCAGATCGCCCCCGGTTGCGACCTGCGCCGCGACACCTGCGCGAACCGCTTCGGCAACCTGCTGAACTTCGGCGGGTTCCCGGATACCCCGGGCAGGAACCCGTTCGGGGGGACGAGTATCATTTGAGGGCGTGTTCGGACCTGAACCGCTTCTTGGGTCACCGCCAGCGGCCGCAGACCCCTTCGGCGATCAGCACCGCGCCAATATCCCGTCCGTCCGGCAAGGCACAGGTTCCGACGACACGATCATAGGACCGTTTCCCGGACGAGGAACAGGTCAGGGTTTCCGAACGGGCGAGTTCTTTCATCCGTGCAGTGGCCCTGTTCCCGGACATCGAACCCTTTTCGGCGCAGTCAAGATTGGCGATGCGGATCGGGGTGCCCGAGACTTCGATCGTATCACCATCCCGCACATGCGTCACAGGACCCGTCAGGCTACGCGCGCCAGAGCCAGTCTGCGGACGGATGCCGGTTCTGGCGTTTCCACCGTTCAGGATACGGACGGTGTTGCGTCCCGCGGATTTGAAGCTGCTGAACGGGTCATCGATATCGACATCGAAAAGGATCAGGGCGCCCAAGGACACGAACATCGCAAACACCATGGCGTTTCGGCGGTAGTACCGCTTGTATCTGATGCTTCTGCCCATGATCCACGACTAGCCCGCGCGCGTGGCGAAAATTCGGCGGGCACCTGATCAGGTGGTGGATTTGGCTCGAGGTTGCGGAAGGCTATTCTAAACTGTCAGAGCCTTTCGACCTGTCAGCCACCATGTCTCCAACGCGCCGATACCCTTGATCACGACCGCCCCACGCGACTCGAAATCATAGTCGTCTTTCAGCGCCTCGCGTGCGGCGTCAGTGACCTGGATGCGGCCTGCGGCTCCGTGGCTTTCCATTCGGGAGGCGGTGTTCACCGTGTCGCCCCAAACGTCATAGAACAGCTTCTGGTGCCCGATCACGCCCGCCACCACAGGGCCGGAGTGGACACCGATGCGAATCTCGGTTTCTTCTCCGATCTCGACCGAGAGAGTGCGCAGGGCGGCGAGCATGTCGAAAGCCATTTCGGCGACGCGGTGGACGGGGCGGTCGACGGGCTGGGGCAGACCGGCGGCGACCATGTAGGCATCGCCGATGGTCTTGATCTTCTCCAGCCCGTGCTTTGCGGCCAGTCCATCGAAGGTCGAGAAGATGCGGTTGAGGAAACTCACCAAGTCCTCAGGCGTCATCCGGGCGGATCGTGGTGTGAAATCCACGATATCGGCAAACAGGATCGCGGTGTGGTCGAGGCTGTCGGCGATGGTCTGGTCGGGGGCGTCCTTGAGGCGGGCCGCGATCTCGGTGGGCAGCAGGTTGTAGAGCAGCGCTTCGGACCGGGCATGTTCGGCTTCGAGCGCGTCTTCGGCGGTTTCGGCGCGCTGAAACGCGACATATCCGAACGCCAGAATAAGCAGGCCGACCCAAATGACTGAAGTTGACATCAGCAGCGCCTGTAGAATCGGCTGCTGTGCCGCTTGAAGTGCTGGTGCGCCGAAACAGAACACACTGAACAGGATGGTTGCGATCCCGGTCAATGTTGTCGAGACAAGATGAAGTGGTTTGCTGGGTCCCAGAACCGCAAGCCAGATTGCAGGTATCAGCAGAAGGTAAAGGTAAAGCCCTGTTTCAGTCCCGACCAGGTAAGTCTGAAACGAAAAGGCAGCGCAGGAAAACACCGTGCTGAGCGCAATTGTTGCATTTGGGTAGCGATCGAAGGCAAACGGCAGAATGAAGAACTGCACTCCCAAGGCCACCGCTACCGCACAAGTTGGCCATAGTTCCGGATCATAGAGGAAAAAGCCGCCAGAATAGAGAACAGACGTGAGAACCGACAAAGCCATTATCACATTGCCCGTGAATTGCCGTCGCTGATCACGCTTTGTTTTTCCTTCAACCCCATACTCAAGATACCACGCCAGCCAGCGCGGCAATCGGGATGTGAACTCGGGTTGAACCTCCGCCAAATCCGGCGCCTCCTTTATTGAATGCGTCCAGCCTAACCCAGTCTCGCTTGGCAAGTCAGGTCTTTTGCGTCAGCCACCAGGTCTCCAGCCTGCCGATCCCCTTGATCTCGACCGGTCCGCGCGGCTCGAAATTATAGTCGCCCTTGAGCGCCTCGCGTGCGGCGGCGGTGACCTGGATGCGGCCTGCGGCTCCGTGGCTTTCCATTCGGGAGGCGGTGTTTACCGTGTCGCCCCAGACATCGTAGAACAGCTTCTGGTGCCCGATCACGCCCGCGACCACCGGGCCGGAGTGGATGCCGATGCGAATTTCGATTTCTTCGTCGATCTCGACCGAGAGAGTGCGCAGGGCGGCGAGCATGTCGAAAGCCATTTCGGCGACGCGGTGGACGGGGCGGTCGACGGGCTGGGGCAGACCGGCGGCGACCATGTAGGCATCGCCGATGGTCTTGATCTTCTCCAGCCCGTGTTTCGCGGCCAGTTCGTCGAAGGTCGAAAAGATGCTGTTGAGGAAGCTCACCAGTTCCTCGGGGGTCATCCGGGCCGAGCGCGGCGTGAAGTCCACGATATCGGCGAACAGGATGGCGGTGTGGTCGAGGCTGTCGGCGATGGTCTGGTCGGGGGCGTCCTTGAGGCGGGCCGCGATCTCGGTGGGCAAGAGGTTATACAGCAGCGCCTCGGAGCGGGCATGTTCGGCTTCGAGGGCGTCTTCGGCGCGTTCGGCACGGAGGAAGCCGACATAGCCGGGAATGAGCACCAACCACAATGCCGAAGTGGCTGACACCAACATGAGACCGGTCTGCAAGGTCGGATCATCAGCCGCGGACAGAGCAGGCTCTTTGATCAGGAGCACCGCGCAGCCGACGCCCAGTGTCGACGCCACAATGGACGAGAGCAGCAGTCCCCATCGCTGGGGGCCGAAGATGACCAGGACCGCCGCAGGCGCGACAAACATTAACAAGTGAATGCCCGATCCGATCCCCATCAGGTAGGTCAGGAAAAGAAAACTGGCGCAGCTCAGAATGGCCCCGATGAAGAAGCCGAAAAACTCGCTCTTTCGGTAAAGAAAGGGCAATGCCCCGAACATCACAGCGTTGAATGTCGCGCCAAGTGCGCCCGGCCTTAGATCAAGGTCATAGACCAGATAAAACGCCGCATATGTCAGGGATGTCTGTACGGCGAAGAACGCGATCAAATTGAGGGCGAACAGTCTTCGTCTCTGACGTTTTTCGTGTCCTTCCAACCCATACTCCAGATACCACCGCAACCAGCGCGGCAATCGCGATGTGAACTCGGGCTGAACCTCCGCCAAATCCGGCGCCTCCTTGATCGAATGCGTCCAGCCTAGCCGCAATCGAGAATTCTTCAAACGGCAACGACCCTAGCGTCGTACTGCGCCGCCACGTGCACATACCCCAACCCCCGAAAGCCCGCTCCCCATGGTCTGGAACTTTGTCGTCCAGATTGTCGCCAGCCTTGTGCTGACGGCGATCTCTTATGTGCTGGCGCCGCGGCCGAAGACGGCGCCTCCTAAGGCCGCGGGGCTCGATGCGTTCGACCTGCCGACGGCGGAAGAAGGCCGACCGATCCCGGTGGTGTTCGGCACGGTGCTGCTGCGCGGGCCCAACGTGGTCTGGGCCGGCGATCTGAAGGTCGATCCGATCCGCAAGTCCGGAGGCAAGAAGTGACACGTGTGATTGTCCGGGATCTGCGCGCCGCCCGGCTGTGTTTGCGGGGCGCGCGCGGCTGGTTTGCCCGCCACGGGCTCGACTGGCAGGTCTTCCTGCGCGAGGGCGTGGACGCGGAGGTGCTGGCCGCCACCGGCGATGCGCTTGCGATGCGGGCCATTGCCGAGGCCGAGCGGCGACTGGCGCAGGAGCGGGAGCAGGAGCAGGAGCAGAGCCATGGGTAGTTCCGTGATCGTCGGCTATCGCTATGCGCTGGGGGCGCACCTGGCGCTCTGCCATGGGCCGGTGGATGTGATCCGCGAGATCCGCGTCGATGACCGCACCGCCTGGTCGTTGGCCGATGGCACCGTCTCCGGAAGCGGCGATGGCGTTGGCGCGGTCACCACGCTTCTGGCCAATGCCACTGCCGCGGCCTTTCCGGCGGGTGAGCAAGGCAGTACCGCCGCGCTCAACATCTACGGCGCGAACGGCATTCCCGGCCTCTCCCTCGGACAGGCGCTCGATCTCACGCTGCCGGGCAGTGGCACCACCTACCGGATCGTCCTGCGCGGCATCGCCTTTGACGAGCGCGAACACCTGACCTGGATGCAGGTCGAGCCAAAGACGCTCTCCTTTGCCTTCCAGGCCGTGAGCCTCACCACCGTGCCCGGAAGCGGAGCGTCTGGGGACGAGGGAGACATTCCCGTGCCGGGCACCCGCATCCGCATCGACAAGCCCGAGCTCTTCGGCGGCGAGAGCCGTGAAGGCGGCATCGTCGGCGATATCGACATCCTGATGGGGGCGCCCGATCAGGGCCCCAACAGCTACCTCGCCGCCCGGGCCGGAACAGAGGTGCCCGGGTTCCGTGGACTCTGCAGCCTCGTGCTGCGCCAGGTCTACATGGGGCTCAACCCCTATCTGAAGCCCTGGGCCGTCCGGGTCACCCGGATCCTCACCGCCGAGGATGGCGCGGCGCAATGGTATCCGGAGACGGCCGAGATCGGTGCGGTGGAACCCGAGAGCGATCCGGCTTCCGACCCGGGCCCGGACATGAACCCGGCCCATATCATCCGGGAATGCCTCACCAACCGGACCTGGGGGCTTGGCTACGGGGCGGCGGATTTCGGCCCCAGCTTTGCGGCTGCCGCAGACCAGCTCCTTGCCGAGGGCCTTGGCCTCTCCCTCCTCTGGCAGAGCGATGCCAGTCTCGAGGAATTCCTCGGAGACATCCTGCATCACATCGACGCCCAGCTCTATGTCGACCGCCGCACCGGCCGCTGGGAGCTGAAGCTCATCCGTGACGATTACGACCCCGAGACCGTGCCGGTCTTCGATGCCACCAACGTGGTGGACTGGGGCGAGCTGGGCCGGCGCGAAGCGGTGGACCTCGTCAACAGTCTCACCGTCACCTTCTCCGACCTGCGCACCAACCAGCTCGGATCGGTCAGTGTCACCGACACCGCCCGGGTGCAGCTGATGGGACAGGTGATCTCCACCACGGTCGACTATCCCGGTATCCGGCGCGAGGACCTCGCCGTGCGCCTGGCCGAACGCGACCTGCGGGCCCTTTCGGCACCGCTCCTCTCCGGCGAGATCACCGTGAACCGGCAGGGCGCCGATCTCGACCCCGGGGATGTCATCCGGCTCGTCAATCCCCGGAGGGGTCTCGAGGGCGCGCTGCTGCGCGTGGTCGAGATCGATCACGGCGACGGGCGCGACAACCGGGTTCGCCTCAGGCTCGTGGAAGATGCCTTTGCCCTGGGTACAACCGCCCTTGTCGGTGGTGAGGTGGTATCTCCGCCCACATCCTTACTGTCTGCCCCAAAACCGCTGTCGCGCCGGCTGGTACGGGAATCCCCGTATTGGCTGCTGGTGCAGGAGATGGGACATGCGCAGGCCGACGCGGAACTTGCCGCCGATCCTGACGCCGGCCTCCTGATGGCCGTGGGCGAGCGCCCCTCTGCCGATGCGCTCGACGCGCTGGTCTGGGTCGATACCGGACCCGGCTATGCCAGTGACGGCACCACCAGCTTTGCACCAACCGCGATCCTCGATGCCGATCTCGGCGATGATCCCGAGGAGGTCTTGCTGCCCCTGCGGGACTGGACCGGTCTCTCGGGTCTCGCCACAGGCACGCTGGCCGCCATCGGCGACGAGTTCGTCCGGGTCGATGGCCTCTCGGCCAATTCGATCACCGTCGGCCGCGGCTGTCTCGACACCGTGCCGCTGGCCCATACAGCCGGCACCCCGGTGATCTTCTGGCAGGGACATGCGGAGACGACATCCGGTCGTTATGTTGCCGGCGAGAGCCTTCCGGTCCGGATCCTGCCGCGCACCGGGCTTGGCACCCTGACGCTGGCGCAGGCGCCCACCGATCTCGTGACATTTGCCGCCCGCGCGATCCGTCCCCTGCCGCCGGGCAATCTCCGGGGCGATGGAGGCTTCGTATCCCCTTTGGCCAGTCCCGAGGCCATGCTGACCTGGGCGCACCGGGACCGGCTCTCCCAGACCAGTTCCGTCTTCGACAGCTACCTTGCCAGTGATATCGGCCCGGAACCCGGGGTGACCTACCAGGTCCGCATTCACTGGGTCGATCCCGACACCGGCGAGACCCTGGAACCGGCGGCCGCGGTGATCGAGGCCGGCACCGCCACCAGCTGGACGCTGGCCGAGGCGGATTATCCCGAACCCCCGCCCGGCGTCGAACAGGCGGCCCTGCGGGTGCGCGCCGTCCGGGGGTCTCACGAGGACCGGGCCTTCCGCGCCTATCGCGTGACCCTCGGCGGAAAGGTTCAGGTCTCGGCGCAGGATTTGGTGCTGCTCTGTTTCGGCACCGGCATCGACGTAGTTGCACAGGATCTGATCCTGACCTGCGCCGGGCCGGGCCTCGACATTATCGAGCAGCACCTGGTGCTCGATCTCCGGCCGCCCGGTCTGGGCGTGATCCAGCAGGAGCTGATCCTCGAACTCACCCCCTGATCTCCAACCACGGGACTTCATCATGACCGATTACCTGATCACCAACAGCGCATCCCTGCTGGGTGGCGTCGAGGACGCCTCCGTACCGGGGAGTTACAACCCGGTGTTTGCCTCCCATGCGCTGCGCTTCGAGGCCGAACAGGCGGCCAGCCTCTCGCTGCCCGGTGTGACCGACATCTGGATCCGGGCCGATTGCTATTACGATGACTTCAACCGCACCACCTCGGGGGATGGGTTCTTTGCCTCCATAGGCCTGCCCACGGTCGATATCGCCCGGATCGATCTTAACAACGGGGCGATGACCTTCGATTATGCCACGCTCAGCAACTCTGCACCCAGCCTGACTGGTGCGCCGGTCACAGGCTTTCCCGATGCCACGCTCTTCACCTTCGACATCCATATCGAGACCGGCGCTGCCGTGGCCGGCAATGTCGATGACTACAGGGTCACGGCTTATGTCGATCTGAGCCAGGTCGGGCAGGTTCTCGGCAAGGCGGACAAGGTCAATGGCGCAGGGGCGGTGCGGTTCGACTTCGGCGGCACCAATTTCCTCGACGGCAATGGCCGGTTCTTTCTCTCCAATGTGCTCGTCTCCGACCAGGACACCCGCGGCCGGCGCTTCCGCATCCTGCGGCCCACCGGGCCGGGGGCGCTCGCCACTGCCGTGGGCGGGCATGCCGAACTGGGCGATGGCGATCCCGCCACCTTTGCCTATGCCCGGGCGGCCGGGGATGCGGTGACCTCCACCCTCACGCCCGGGGCCACCCCGCCCGGTACCATCGGCCGGGTGATCCTGGCAAGCCACGCCCGCAATGCCTCGACCAACCCCAATCCGGGCCAGGTCATCAACCGCCTGCGCATCGCTGGCACCAACCATGATGCCGCCGGACAGGCCCCGGCCGGGGCGTCGCTCGAGGCCCTCACGTCCGAATGGGCGGTCAACCCTGATACCGGCCTGCCCTGGACCTGGGCCGATCTTGCGGGGCTCGAGATCGGCTTTGCCGGTGGCAGCTGAGCCGGGTCAAACAACTGAACCATCAGACAAGAGGAACACTGCCCATGTCGCCGCCCCTGCGTGAGACCGGCAACCTGCGCATTCCCGAGGCCGAGTTCCAGGCCATGCTGGCGCGCGCCGCGGAAGAAGGCGCCAGGCGTGCCCTGGCTGATGTCGGGCTCGAGGGCGAGACCGCCGCGCTCGACATTCGGGATCTGCGCTCTTTGCTCGACTGCATCCGCTTCGTGCGCCGCACCGCCGTGCAGACCACCGTGCATCTCATCACCACCGGTCTCATCCTCGCCCTGCTGGCCGGCACCGTGATCAAGCTCCGGCTCTTTGGCGGCGAGCCGTAGGGCGGGCGGTGATCCGCAGGGTACGCTTCCGGCACTCCCGACATTCCGAACCAACCCCCACGTATCCGCCGCCCTCCGAGGCGGCGTTTCTGTTTCTGGAGACACCCCAATGACCACGACATTTTATGCCCACTGGCGCGATGTGCCGGAGGCCGCCTGGCGCTGGCCAAACTTCTCGCCTGCGGAAATCGCCTGCCGTGGGACGGGCAAGCTGCTGATCAACGAGGTCGCGCTCGACAGGCTGCAGGCGCTGCGGGACCGGCTGGGCAAGCCACTTATCGTACGCTCGGCCTATCGCAGCCCGGAGCACAACCGCGCCGTTGGTGGCGCGATGCGTTCCAAGCACATGGACGGTGCGGCCTTCGATATCGCCATGTCGAACCATGACCCGGTCGTGTTCGAGGCGGCGGCACGCGCAGTCGGGTTCCTTGGGTTCGGCTTCTATCCGCGCTCGGGGTTCATCCATGTCGATCTCGGGCCGGCACGGCAGTGGGGAGAGCGGTTTCCGGTCCGGGAGACGGCGTTTGCCGCCGAGACCCCGCTGGCGCGGGAGAGCCTCGCACAGAGCCGGACCATGAAGGGGGGTGGCGCGGCGGGTGTGGCGACGCTGGGTGCAGCAGTTGTCGAGGTGGCGCAAGAGATTCTGGCCGAGACGCAGGACGCCATTCTGCCTCTGGTCCCCTATCTCGATGCGCTCCGCTGGGTGTTCATCGCCGTGGCGCTCGGCGGAATCGCGGTCACGATCTATGCCCGGCTCGATGATTGGCGTAGGGGGCGGCGGTGATTGGTCGGGTCATTGCGTGGATCGCGGGGAGCGCGGCGGGGCGCTGAGTGCTGCGCTATGGCGTCACCGCGCTGGCGATCCTGATGTTCCTGCTGGCGCTGCGTCGATCGGGCGAGCGAGCCGGGCGTCTGGCGGAAAAGCTTGAGACTTTGGAGAAGGCAAATGATGTCAAGCGACGGATGCTCGCGGCAGCGGCGCGTCGGCCTCGGTCTCGTGATTAGCTTGCTCAGCGGTTGCGTGGCGGGCGGTTTTGATAGCGGTGGGTTCGGGGCTTGTCCGCCGGTTGTCGAATACAGCCGGGAGCAACAGGCGCGGGCGATCGAGGAACTGGACCGGCTGCTGGAAGGGGCGGTGATCGTGGAGATGATGGCAGACTATGCGGTGATGCGGGAGTAGGCGCGGGGGTGCCAGCAAGACCGACAACAGCCTTTGGTCACTGCCCTGCAGCAGAAAGGATTGAACAACAGGGCTGAGAACTCGCTCCTGCCATTCCGACGACGAGAGCGGGCAATCCAACGCTTTCGACGCATGCGAAATTTGCAGAAATTTGCTTCCGTCCACGCCTCGGTGTTCAACCATTTCAATTCGGAGCGCAACCTCACCAGCCGACAGAATTTCAAGTTGAACCGAGCTGCCGCTCTGGCCGAGTGGCGTCAGCTTTGCGCCGCCTAAGTTTCTGCGGTTCGTGGGAAACTGAGACCAGTTAGAATCTGTCTGATGGTGTGGACGGCTCCACCCCGACGGCATCGCATTGTGCCAAGTTGGTACTGTGTGACAGCCAACAAAGGAAGGAGCCGACCACATGGAGATTACAACACTCGGGATTGATCTGGCCAAGTCCGTCTTTCAGCTTCATGGCGTTGACGAGGCTGGCGCTGTTGTCTTGCAGAGGAAGGTGCGAAGGGCCGCTCTGCTTGATGTCCTCGGCCGACTGAAGCCCTGCCTGATCGGCATGGAATCCTGCCCGACCTCTCATTTCTGGGCGCGGGAGATTGCGGCGCTTGGGCATGACGTGCGGCTGATCCCGCCGGCCTATGTGAAGCCTTACGTTAAGCGGCAAAAGAACGATGCGGCGGATGCCGAGCGTGCCCTGCGCCCGATCGGCATCGGCCGGAAGAACTGGCTCTTTGCAGGCGCCAACACCGGCGGCGAAACGCTGGCCCGCGTCATGACGATCATCGAGACGGCAAAGCTGAACGGCCTCGATCCTTAGGCATATCTCGCCGACGTGCTCGACCGCATCAACGATCGTAAGATCAACCGACTCGAAGAGCTCTTGCCGTGGAATTGGGCGCCGATCGGCGACACTCAGGCTGAAGCCGCCTGATCAACCGCGGCCTCAACCGGGCGGTTACGTTCGGTCCACTGTTCGCAGCCGAGATCCGAAAGCGCCGAATTGCAAGCATGAAATCCAGCCGATGGCGCTGGCATCTGGACGAGATGTTCGTGAAGATCAACGGCGAGAAACACTATCTTTGGCGGGCCGTAGACCACAAAGGTGAGGTTCTCGAAAGCTTCGTGACGAAGAGACGGGACAAGAAGGCCGCCTTGAAATTCTTAAATGAAGCAATGCGTAAACATGGCTGCCCGGAAGAATTTGTCACGGATTGTCCGTCGTCGAATGATTTGGAACAGGCGGCCTGATTTTGGTCTGGAGGGCTCTGGCTCTTTTGGTTGACGTTATGCCGCTTGGCGCTGATGGATCAAGCGCCGGTTTTGGATGGTCTGTGTTTTGATCTTCTCCCTTTCTGCCAGGATTGCCGGGCCGCGCCCAAAGTCGACGTCGGCGGGTGTCAGATTGCCGAGGCTTTCGTGATATCGGCGATGGTTGTAGTGCTCGATGAAGGCGTTGATGGCCGCCTCAAGTTCACCCTCCAGATAGTAGTTTTCGAGCAGGATGCGGTTCTTGAGGGTCTGGTGCCAGCGCTCGATTTTGCCTTGCGTCTGAGGGTGGTTGGGCGTGCCTCGCACATGATCCATGCCATTCTTCTCGAGGTATTCGGCGAGATCCCCCGCGATGTAACAGGGTCCGTTGTCGCTGAGCAGCCGGGGCTTGTGCAGTACGGTGACGCTGTCACAGCCTGATGCGGCCAAGGCAATGTCGAGCGTCGCGCTGACATCATCTGCCGCCATGCTGGTGCAGAGTTTCCAGCCCACGATGTAGCGCGAGAAGTCATCCAACACGGTAGACAGATAACGGGCCTCTCCCAAGCCGTTGAAAGCCATGCTATGTCGCCGGTGCGATTGCCCGGGCACGTCTTGGATGATATCTCCCACGACAAGCCACGAGGGGCTGCGCGCACTTGTTTTGCCAAGGCGGGTGCAGCTTCCGATCGCTTGGAGAGAAACATCGAGGTCGGGCCAGTGACAGGACAGAACGAGAAGCGCGGACGAGATGCCGGCGTGGTCCAGCCTCGGTTCTATCTTACTCGGCGTGCGGTGATGGGATTTCTGCTGGCGGGAACGGCAGGCGCATGTTCGGCCCCGAGACATCTGATCGCTGTCGGGCCTGATATGCGGGGCGCAGGACCGGACGCATCGCTCCGTACGCACAGGATCTTCATCGCAACGACACGAGCGCAGTCATCGGAGCCGGGCGTGTTCTTCTCGGGGCAGCGCAGCGAGACGCTGAGCTTCGCGACCGTGGATGTCCAGATCCCGCCGAACCATGTCGTCGGGCAAGTGGAACGGCCGCGCAGCCTGCCACTCGATCCCGACAGGCACTTCGTCATATCGAACCCGCAGACCTTCGACGGAAAGGGCCTGCTCTCGGAGGCCGAGGCGGTCGTCAGGACAAGGCCGCGCGGCGAACGCAAGCTGTTGATCTGGGTGCATGGGTTCAACTCGACCTTGACCGATGCCGCCCTGCTTCTCGCACAATTCGTCGAGGATACGGGATATGATGGTGTTCCGTTGCTGTTCTCATGGGCCTCCGACGGGCGCCTCACCAGCTATGTCTACGACATCAACAGTGCCCTGATCGCCCGCGATGCAATTTTTGAGGTTGCAAGCGAACTGGGTCGGTCTTTATTCGACACCGTAGATGTCGTCGCCCATTCCATGGGCAACTTTCTCGCCATGGAAGCGATCCGGGCCGGCGGTCAACAAGATCTCTTCGATTCAACAGGGAAGCTCGCGAATGTCATCCTCGCGGCACCTGATATCGACTACGAATTGTTCGCCGCACAGGTGCGTTCCATACCGCCAGAGAAGCGCCGTTTCTTCGTTCTCATATCCGATGATGACCAGGCACTTCGCCTGTCGAAATTTCTCGCGCGCCGCCCAAGGGTCGGCAATATCGACGCGGATCGCCTGACCCGTCTTGGCGTAAACGTCATCGACCTCAGCCAGGTGAAGGATACAAGCTCGATCCATCACACCAAATTCACCGATGCGCCCGAAGTCGTACAACTGATCGGCACGCGTATCTTGGCCGGGGACAGATATGCCGCCAGCAACCCTACATTGATCGGCCAAGCGCTTGTCGTCGGAGTCGGTGGCGCCCTCGAGATCATCGAGTGAGCCGGCGTCCCAGAAAGCGCGATCGGGGATCGGAAGCTTTGGATGCTACCGCAGCCAGACTGACGCGGCTCGCCCCGATCCACCGGCAAGCGGTTTGTTGACTTTGATCTTCAAGAAAGCCATCGCTCGTAAAGACCGAACTTGGAGCGAGGTATTGTATACGTTGCGTCGCCCCCCCAATGAATGGAGGCGTCCTTTTGGCTGACCCCACCTTGGCACCCCTGACGGGCGAAACTCTCCTGAAAGTGGCATTGCCCATCGTCCTGCTCGTGATCTGGGCCCTCGCCATCCGCTTGCGGATGCTGCGTAGAATCCTGGGGAAGTATCCCTTCACGAGTGCGATCATCGAGATTGCGCTGGTCTTAGCGGGCGGCTGGAGCCTTGGAACAGCAGCCGAACTCCTGCGCGACAGCCTCTTGTCGGATCAAACGCTGGCCCGACCGGGGCTGTTGGTCAGGCTGGTCATGTACCTTGCCGTTTCTTTCAGCGTCGCGAGGCTTTTAGAGGCGGCGGCCGTCTCACGAGAGCGCCATGGGCGCGGCGAGAGCCTCACCCGGCTTTCCCGCACCTTTCTGTATGGGGTCTGTCTCCTTGCAGGCCTGCTCGTCTTCTTTGCCGCGAACGATTTTCCTCGGCTGACGGTGGCCACTGGCGGGTTTGCCGCGGTCCTCGCTTTCGCGCTGCGGCAAATGCTTACGGACGTCGTTGCAGGGGTGGCACTCGGCATCGAGCGCACTTTCCGACTCCGCGATTGGGTGATGCTGGAGGACGGTACCGTCGCTCAGGTTGTCGACATGGATTGGCGGGCAACGCATCTTCGGGGCTGGGACCGTGCGATCTTCCTAGTTCCGAATGCGCAACTGGCGGGTCAGCGTCTGCGGATTCTTCCAAAGCCTGGCGAGCTCTACGCGGACACGTTTACAATCATCGTTTCGGGTGACGAGAACCCGGAGCGCGTGAAGTCCCTTCTGGGGGAGGCGGCATGCCGATGCGACGCACTCCTGTCACGCCCGGCACCGGTGATCCGGCTGGCCGACGCTTCGTCACTCCCCTACCGCTATTCGCTTTGGGTGCACTTTGACGGCTACATGGCGAGCTTTGCCGGGCGCGAAGAGCTTTTTTTCAACATCCACAAGGTCTTAAGCGGCGCAGGCTTGCAGGTGACGGCCGAGGTTCAGGATATAAGGTTCGAACGGAAGCACTCTGCCAGTCGACTGTAAAGCGACGGCGCCCCTGGTTGCTACTGTGACCGCCGCATTTTCTTCCACCTGATGTCAGAGGCCGGGCGAAAGAGAGGACCGGGCGATAAAACGCCCTGACGGTCATGATCGGCACCGTCACCGCGTTTGGGACACTCCACTACGGTTCGCTGCCGGTGTTGGATCCGCATCACTAATCTGCGACCCGGGCAATAAGGTCTGCATGTCTGCAGCAGACTCGGCCCGAAAACCTGTGGGCGTCTTGCCGGTCCATCGCCTGAATGCCCTGTCGAAGGCGGCCGGGCCGGAGAGGCCTACCTGAAGGGCGATTTGCGAGATGGGTAGCGTTGTGTGCGAGAGGAGGTCTTCGCTGACGCTCTGGCGCACGTCGTCTTTCATCTGGCTGAAGGAGGTGCCCTCTGCCTGCAAGATGCGCTGTACACGACGAGGATGCAAGCCACAGAGCGCGGCAAATCCATCAAGAGATGGATCGTGGTGCGCGATGTTATCCGCAAGCATGCTGCGAAGATAGCAAAGGGTTGATTCGCCGGCATTGGTGCCGTCGGCCGCGAATTCCCCTCGTGGCGCTTCCACAGGGTCCCAGTCCAGCGAGAATAGAGCCCAAAGCCATTGCGGCGGAAATGAAATCCTCAAGCCGTCGATCTGGGATGTGATAAGCGCCTGTTTCGGCAGAAACCCCGGCGGAAGACCTGCGGTGCTCGGCACAGTGACGAGGATGTCATTGGGGTTGAAAGTGTCACCGATACCCAGCCTGATCACGGTCACGTAGAAGGCGACGCTGACAACATCCACTTGACTTGATGGCTTCGACACCCTGATCGTGCGCTGAACCTCCAAGCTTGCAACGTCGGGTGAAACGAATAAGGAATACTTTACATTGTCGACTTGCTTCGAAACTTCCACCACCACTTGGGAGAGGAAATCTCCCAAGGTGCGAGCCTGGCGCGCCGCGTCCCGGAGCCCGGGCGTCCCCTTCCGGGCGGTTTCGATGGCCACCGTTGCGCAAAAATGTGGGTCGCCGAGCGTTTCGGCCATGTCCTCCATGGCCGCATAAAGGGCGGCCGCCTCAATCAGCATTGCGGGATCGGTCAGCGCGCAGAGCGGAATCCTGTTGCGGGCAAGCAAAGCTTCGATATCGCCGCCCCGCAAGGTGAATGCCTTGGCGAGCGGGAACAACATCAACACTGCCCGGGTGAACTTCGGTGTAGATGGTTTGCTCATCCGGACCCTTTGTCTCATCTTTCAACGGATTACCCCACGCGACTGGATTGTGCCACCGCTGGCATGAGATGCAAAGACCTGACCTCGCGGGCAGTGTAGCTTTCAGGCTAGTCACGAACAGATTCTGGCGTCACGTGCTCGGCGCCCGTGACCTCCGTCAGCCCAGGAGCCTGTCAATGCTACGAACAAGGACTTTGGGAGCCGCCACGATGGTGGCTCTGCTGTTGTCGACTACGGCCGTGCTGGCGAATGACATCGTCATAGCGGGCGGTCGCGTCATCGACCCTGAAACCGGTCTCGATGCCATTCGCAACGTCGGCATCGAGGGCGACAGGATCGTGGCGATCAGTGAATTTCCGCTGGCGGGTGATGTGGTGATCGACGCCACCGGCCACGTCGTATCTCCGGGCTTCATCGATCTGCATTCCCATGGCCAGAACATCGGCGACTACCGGATGCAGGTCATCGAGGGCGTCACCACGGCGCTGGAGCTTGAATCCGGCATTGTGCCGGTCAGCGACTGGTATGAGGATCAGGCCACGAAGAAACTGCCGATGAACTATGGCGCGTCCGCAGGCTGGACCCACAGCCGGATTGCGACCTTCAGCGATACCGATCCCTTGGCCACGGCGGCGTTTTTCACGGATGCGCAGGGCCGCACCGACTGGAAGCAGGACATCGCCAGCCCGGAACAATCCGTGCGCATCATGTCTCTGCTCGAACAGGGCCTGAAGGACGGTGCGCTCGGTATCGGCGTCAACTCTGGCTATGCGCCGGGTTTTGGACACAAAGAGTATTACGCGCTGGCCGAACTGGCCAAGAAATACAATGTCCCGACCTATACCCATGTGCGCTATGCCAGCAACACCGAGCCGCAAAGCTCGTTCGAGGCGATCCAGGAGCTGATCAGCCTCGCCGCCATCACCGGCGCGCACATGCATCTGTGCCACATCAATTCGACCTCGCTGTCGGACATCAAGGCCACGATGGCGCTGGTGGAAAAGGCGCAGGCCCAGGGCATCAAGGTCACGACCGAGGCCTATCCTTACGGCGCAGCCAGCACCGTGGTTGGCGCGGCCATGTTCAGCGGCCCGGATTGGCGCGACCGGATGGACTCGACCGCCAACAACTTCCAGCTTGGCGCGGATCGGATGACCGAGGACGAACTGGCTGACTATCAGGCCAACAAGCCCGGCACCTTCATCGTCTGGCATTTCCTGGACGAGGAAGATCCCGCGGCCCTCTCTTTGCTGGACGTTTCGGTGACGAATCCCGCGACAGCGATCGCCTCGGATTCCGTGCTCTGGTCCTATTTCGATGAAAACGGCAACATTCTGCTATACGAAGGCGATGAATGGCCGTTGCCCGACAATGTGTTCAGCCATCCGCGGTCAACCGGCACGTATACCAAGATCCTGCGGTCCTATGTGCGCGAACGCGGGGTATTGTCGCTTTCCGAAGCGATCCGCAAGATGTCGCTGCTGCCCGCGCAGACCCTGGAAGACAGCGTGCCGCAAATGCGCACCAAGGGTCGGCTTCAAGTGGGCATGGACGCTGATATCGTTGTCTTCGATCCCGCCACGGTCTCTGACCTGGCTACCTTCGAGAACGCCAATCGACCGACCGTGGGCGTGCAAACCGTGATCGTGAACGGCGGCTTCTCGGTGCGCGATGGCGAGCTGGTGCTGGACGCTCCCAATGGCAGGGCGATCCGTAATACGGTGGTGAACTGAAACTCTTCCAAACGGATAGAAAGCAACCTGTGGATGAGGAACACTCCATGAAAGCAAAAACAACCATTTTGACAACAACACTTATTGCCGGGCTGCTGACCGTTTCAGCGGCCTTCGCGCAAGACTATGATCTGGTTGTCAACAACGGCCGGGTCATCGACCCGGAAACGCTGTTCGACGACATCGCCAATGTCGGCGTGAAGGACGGGCGCATCGTTGCGATCAGCAAGGACCCGCTGACGGGTGCCGAGACCATTGATGCGACCGGCCATATCGTGGCGCCGGGCTTCATCGACACGCATTTCCACTTTCAGATGCCGATCGGATATTCCCTCGGGTTGCGCGACGGGTTGACCAGCAGCATGGATTTCGAGATGGGCTGTGCGGGATCCTATGTCGCCGCCTGGTATGAGGCGCGTGCGGGTGTGACCCAGGCCAACTATGGCTGCGCGGTCAGCCACGAATTCGCCCGGGCGATGGTGCTCGACGGGTCAGACGGCGCCGAGTACCTGATAAACGGTCCCGTAGCCTCTTACACAACTCGGGCGAAAACAGGCTGGAGCGTGACGCGCCCGACCCTGGAACAGGGCAACGCGATTCTCGAAGAGATTGACAAGGGTCTGATGGCGGGCGCACCCGGCATTGGCAGCACCACGGGCTATATGAGAGCGGGCATCTCTTCCCGCGAGTTGTTCGAGGTGCAGAAGGTTGGCGCACGCTATGGCCGCCCGACTGGCTCACATACACGCTATACGCTTGGCAACGACACGACCGAGGTCAACGGCGCGCAGGAACTGATCGCAAACGCAATCGCGCTCGGCGCGCCTGCGATTGTCCTGCACTTCAACAACCCCGGTTGGCGCGTGACACACGAATTGATTTCAGGGTTGCAGGAAAGGGGCTTCAACATCTGGGGGGAAATCTATCCCTATGCTGCAGGCTCCACCACGATCAATGCGGAGTTTCTGGAGCCCCAAAGCTGGGTCGACGATCTGGGCAACCGCTATGAGGAAACCATTCTGGATCCGGTCACGAATGAGTACTATACCCTCGAGACCTACAAGGCGACCATCGCATCCGAACCGACCAGGCCGGTCGTCGTATTCAAGATGCCCGCCGAAGACCAGGCAAAATGGCTGACGCTGAAGGGCGTGACCATGGCCAGCGATGGGGTTGGTGCAAAGCCGTACGACGCCCCGTGGGATTTCCCGATGGACCAGCTGGGCGGCACACACCCCCGAACCGCCGGATCCCGAGGAGCCACGATCCGACTCGGTCGGGAAAACAACATCCCGATGATGCAGCTGATGTCGATCCTCAGCTACAACGCCGCCAAGCATCTGGGCGATACCGGCCTGAAGGCGATGCAGGAACGCGGTCGCATCCAGACCGGGATGGTCGCCGATATCGTGGTCTTTGACCCCGAAACCTTCACGGACAATTCCACCTATGAGCAGGGTGCCATCCCGTCGACGGGCATGAAAGCCGTGATCGTTAACGGTCAGGTTACCGTGCGGGACGATGTGCTGCTTCCTGTCTTCGCCGGTCAGCCGATACAGTTTGAACCCGAAGACAAGCCACGCTTCGTGCCGGTCTCGTTAGAAGCGTGGAATGCCGAATTCTCGACCGGGATGCCCAGTGACTTCACGGGCGCCTTCCCCGCGGACGGTGGCAACTGATCATGACGCATCCAAGCAAAGAGGCGGAAACATGCGGTTTTTGATCTCTGTCTTTGTGGCGGCCTTATTGGCCGCCACTCAAGTCACGGCAGAGCCGGAATCGATCGAGTTTTCCGACCTGGCTGATCCGTTGGCGGTGGCCTTTGACGACCCTTACGCAGCGTTGGGGGTCGAAATGATGAACAAATTGAAACTGTTGGTTCAGTCGGACGAGAAGCTCGCCGGCACTGATCTTGATGCTGAGACCCGCACGCGTCTGGAAGCCCGCCGCACCGCCGCGCGGGAAGTGCTTGAAGCGAACGGTCACGATGTGGAAGCGCTGCTTGAGCAGCGATGGGACGTCGCCAAGAAGCGGCAGATCGCCCGCATTGCCACGAACCCCATTTTCGACGGCGTCGAGGTCTCGATCTCGGGCTATATCATCCCTGCACCGCCAGACGCGGATGGCAGCGGGTTCGGCTATCTGGTGCCGCAGGTCGGAATGTGCAGCCACCTTCCGCCGCCACCGCCGAACCAACTCGTCAGGGTCAGACTACGCGCGGATCAACAGGTCGGGTCGCTGTATCTGCCGGTTCGGGTGTCGGGGCTGCTGCGCGTCGAGCCAAGCGATGATACTATTTTCATCCTCGACGGCGAGTCGCGCATGCTGAGCGGCTGGACCTTGGAGGCTGAATTCGTCGAGTTGCCGGAGCGATGAGATGGGAATGGCCCGGCCCTTTTTCTTTGGAATGTAGGAACTGTTGGCGAAGCCGGGCGGCGCGGCGTCCGGGAAACAGGAATTCGCCAAGGGCGCATTCAAGACGATCGCCCGGCTGGTAATAAAGCCATCAATAGAAACCGAAATCGAGATGGAGTCACAAATGAAGACGCAAAGACACCTATTGACCGGGACCTTCTTGCTAAGCGTCATGTGTGCCGTTCCGGCCTTGGCACAAGACTATGATCTGGTGATCAACAACGGTCGGGTCATGGATCCCGAAACCCTGTTCGATGACTTCGCCAATGTCGGCGTGAAGGACGGGCGCATCGTTGCGATCAGCAAGGAACCCCTGACGGGCACCGAGACGGTGGATGCCACTGGCCATATCGTGGCGCCGGGCTTCATCGATACCCATTTTCATTGGCAGACACCAATCGGCTACCGGGTCGGGTTGCGCGACGGATTGACCAGCAGCATGGATTTCGAGGCTGGCTGTGCAGGATCATATATTGCTGACTGGTACGAGGCGCGTGCCGGTGTGGCCCACGCCAACTATGGCTGCGCGGTCAGCCACGAACTGGCCCGCGCGGTGGTGCTCGACGGGGCAGAGGGCGATTTCCTGATAGAGGGTCCGATTGCCGCCTTGGAAACCCGCAAGAAACCGGGTTGGAGCGTGACGCGCCCGACCCTGGAACAGGGCAACGCCATTCTCGAAGAGATCGACAAGGGTCTGATGGCGGGCGCGCCCGGCATCGGCAGCACCGTGGGCTATATGCGGGAGGGCGTCTCTTCCCGCGAGATGTTCGAGGTGCAGAAGGTTGGCGCCCGTTATGGCCGCCCGACTGGCGCGCATACACGCTATACGCTTGGCACCGACACGACCGAGAACAACGGTGCGCAGGAACTCATCGCCAATGCCCTGACACTGGGTGCCCCGGCGATCGTTCTTCACTTCAACAACCCCGGCTGGCGGCTTGCCCAGCAAATGATTGTTGAGCTTCAGGAACAGGGCCACAACATCTGGGGTGAAATCTATCCCTACGCTGCCGGATCCACTACGTTGAATGCGTCGTTCCTGCAGCCGGACAGCTGGGTCGAGCAGTTGGGCAACCGCTATGAGGATACCGTGCTGGATCCGGTCACGAACGAGTACTACACCCTGGAGTCATTCAAGACCGACATGGCCGCCAATCCGACCAAGCCGATCGTCGTGTTCAAGATGCCCGCGGAAGATGCGCCGAAATGGCTAACGCTGAAGGGCGTCACCGTGGGCAGCGACGCGCTTCCGCCCGAACCGTACTTCGGCCCGTGGGATATCTCGCTGGACCAGCTCGGCAACACCCATCCCCGCGCGGCGGGCGCCCGGGGCGCAACGATCCGGCTCGGTCGGGAAAACAACATCCCGATGATGCAGCTGATATCGATCCTCAGCTACAACGCGGCCAAGCATCTGGGCGATACGGGTCTGAAGGCGATGCAGGAACGTGGCCGCATCCAGACCGGCATGGTCGCCGATATCGTGGTGTTCGATCCCGAACGCTTCACGGACAATTCGACCTACGAGAAGGGTGCCGTGCCGTCAACGGGCATGAAAGCCGTGATCGTTAACGGTCAGGTCGCGTTGCGTGACGACAAGGTGCTGCCTGTTTTCGCCGGTCAGCCGATCCGGTTTGACCCTGAAGACAAGCCGCGCTTCGTGCCGGTCTCGGTAGAGGCCTGGAATGCCGAATTCTCGACCGGGATGCCCAGCGACTTCACGGGCATCCCGGCGGACGGTGGCAATTGATCGCGGCGCATCCAGGCGAGGAGACGGGATCATGCTGTTTTTGATCTCCGACTCCTGGCTGTCCCCCGCCCAGGTCTTGCGCGCAGGCTGCGTGATTCTGGGTATCAACGCAGAACGGGACAATTCCGATACCAATCTCTCAGAAAGGAGATATCTGAAATGAAACTTGGCAACACCATCATGGCTCTCGCGGTTTCTGCAGCGGCGACCCTCGGCCAGGCTTATGCCCAGACATCAGACGGGCAGCCCGTTGCCGCCGCGATCGAGCAATTCGCGGCGAAGCATGTCGGGCGCCTCGGCTTTGCGGCGCAGGAAATCGGCGGCGACGAGGTTATCGCGTTGAATGGCGATGAAACCTTCGCCATGGCCAGCACCTATAAGGTTGCGATCGCCGTTGCGATAATGGACCACGTGGACAGGGGGGTACTCAGCCTCGACCAGATGGTCGAAATCACACCCGACATGATGATGATCGGCGACGCTGCGCTGAGCGACACCTTCGTGCACCCCGGGCTTCAGCTTTCGGTGGCGAACCTGATGGAGATCATGATCACGGAGAGCGACAACACGGCGACCGACACCTTGATCGGGCTGGCTGGCGGCGCCGCGGCCGTGACCGAAAACCTGCGCAGGCTCGGGATCACCGATTTCAGGGTCGATCGGACGACTGGCGAGATCATCGGCGAATTCTATGGCCTGCCGGGACCGGCCACGATGAAAGTCGCCATAGAGGCCTTCAAGACCAACCCGGAGCTTGCAACAATCGTCAGTGACCGCAATCTGGACTTCGAGGCGGATCCCCGCGACCACGCAACGCCGCTTGCGATGCTGCAACTCCTGCTTGCCATCGACAGTGGCATGGCGATGAGCGCCGAGAGCCGCGACTTCCTGATTGATGTCATGTCGCGCACGCGCACCGGCGCTGGCCGGCTCAAGGGGCTGCTGCCGAGAGGAACGCCCGTGGCGCACAAGACCGGGACCATCGGGGGCGTGGCCAATGACGTCGGCTATATCACGCTCCCCGACGGTCGTCGGTTCGCAATCGCCGTGTTCACCAAGAGCAGCGAGACATCCGAGGCGGACAGGGATCGTGCCATCGCCGAGGTCGCTCGGTCGCTGTTCGACTACTTCTACCTCGGGCAGATGGCGAAGCAGTAAACGGGGAAACTTCGCCGTGCACGCTCTGCCTGTGCGATCCTGCACTGCGAAGACAGAACCTTCCGGGAAGAGCCATCGTTATCCCGCCAGGGGAAATCTGGCGAAGACTCCAATGCAAAGGAAAAACCCAGTGAAGAACCTAATGAAACCGCTACCTGCTTTGCTTGTTTCGTCGCTACTGTGCGTCACACCGGCACTCGCACAGCAGGCCATGACACAGGAAGAGGGCCAGGCGACCTTTGATGCGGTGCTCGCCGAAGCCTCTGAACTGATCAAGGAACTGAAAATCCCGGGACTTGGTATCGGGGTCATCCATGGCCCCAACGCCTACGGCGCCGGACTCGGTGTCACGAACGTCACCACAGGAGAGCTTGTTACCACTGATACGCAATTCCAAATCGGCTCGGTGACAAAAACCTTCCTTTCGACAACGGCCATGAAGCTGTCCGAAGAGGGCAAACTGGATTTGAACACGCGTGTCGTCGACCTCCTGCCGTGGTGGAGGGTCGCGGATCCCGACGCGACGTCGAAAGCCCGGGTCGTTGACCTGTTCCACCATCACGCTGGCTGGTATGGCGACCATGGGTTCCTTCCTGTTCCTCCGGGTGGGTCGATCAGCGAGAAGGTCATGCTCCAGGCGGCTTACGTCGAGCAGATCTATCCGTTCGGTCAAACCTGGATGTACAACAACACCAGTATCACCTTCGCGACCCATGTGGTGTCGCATGTCGGCGGAAAGCCGATCGAGACCCTGATCGAAGAGAACCTGTTGACTCCGCTAGGCATGGAGTCGACATCCTTCAACTACGACCCCACCCCGCCGGCCAAAGATTATGCATGGGGTCATCCGCCGATCTACGGCGAAGGCAGCATCAGTGATCTCAAGCCGTACTACATTCCGTTGATAAGAGAGTCCGCTGCCTCCGGCGGAATCCGGTCTACGGTTACCGACATGCTGAAATACGCCCGCTTTCAGCTGGACGGCAAGGACGCCACCGGGAACCAGCTGTTGTCCATGGAATCGCTGGACTATGCCCATGCGCCGGCAGTCGAAGCTGCGGCCGGCGAGTTTACCGGACTGACATGGTTCGTCCACGACTACGACGGCGTCACCAGCCCCTTCCACGGAGGGAATTGGCCCGGCACGCGGTCTTTTCTGAAGCTGATACCGGAACACGACTTTGCGGTGGTGATCATGGTCCACAGCGATCGCGGAGTCGAAGCCTACAGTAAGATTGCGGACAAAATGGTCAAAGCCTTCACGGGAATCGAGGCCGACTCTCCGGTCGCAGCGGGCGTTGATCCGTCTGTGCTCGATCCCTTCGTCGGCGTCTTCAAGGGGAATTCCCAAAACATCGAGATCCGCAAAGAGGGCGACAAATATGTGTTTGTCCAGTTCTCCGCATTGACCAGCGGAGCAGATCCCGCGCCTGCCAATGTGGCCAACACGGCCGAGGGTTATTTCATCATCACCGAAGGCCCGAATGAGGGCGCCCTTGGTGAATTGCTCGAAGATCCGTCTGGCGAACTCAACTTCGTGCGGTTCAACCACCGGATCTTCATTCGGGGCGACGGGGCGGTCGATGAATTCGACCTCTCCGGGTCTGTGTTCGACAAACCAGCTGAGTAAGAGCCACGAATTCGGTGGAGGGTCGATCCCGCACAGCGCAGATTGAACTCTCCACCGAACGCGCTGCATCGACAACAGGAGAAGTCCGATGAGGAAACTAAATCTAAAGACCTTGGCCGCGACGCTTGCCGTTGCCGTCAGCGTCGCCCTGCCGGTGGTTGCTCAGGACGCCTCCGGGCCGATCCTGTTCACCAACGTCAACGTCTTTGACGGCGTGAACGAAGCCCTGATCGAAAACGCCAATGTGGTGGTGACGGACAACCTGATCACCGCAGTGTCGACCGAACCGTTGGCGATTGCGGGTGGCACGGTGATCGACGGAAGCGGACGCACGCTGATGCCGGGCCTGTCCGACACACATACCCATCTGGCCTATTCCTCTATCTCTCAGATGCGAATGCTGACGGGTCACGCTTCCTATGGCTACATCCGCGCGACTGTGGACGCCGAAGGCATGTTGATGCGTGGCATCACAAGCGTTCGCGATATGGGCGGCAATGTCTTCGGTCTGAAGGCCGCCATTGACGAAGGCCTTATTCCCGGCCCGAGGATCTATACGCCGGGGGCTTTGATCGGCCAGACCGCCGGGCATTTCGACTTCCGGTTCGGCAACGAGCCCCATGTTCAATTCGGCGGCACGACGCCCGATTGGGAAAGGCAGGGCCATGCCTATAATGTGGATGGCGTGGATCAGGTGCTCGCAGCAGTGCGCGAAAACCTGAAAAACGGCGCATCCCATGTCAAACTGGCGATCGGCGGGGGATACGCGTCCCCTGCGGACCCTCTTCTGGGCAATCAATTCACCTTTGATGAAATCAAGGCGGCCGTGGATACGTCTGGCGATTGGGGCACCTATGTCACCGTTCACGGGTATCACCCTTCCGCCATCAACCGGGCGATTGACGCGGGGATCAAGGACGTTGGGCACGGCCAGCTCCTTGATGACGCGACCTTGCAGCGGATGTCCGACGAAGGCGTTTTCCTAAGTACCCAGCCCTTCACAGTCTGCAGCGAGCCGCAGTTGGATGATTTCTCGAACTCCAAGCTTGCGCTGGTCTGTCAGGGTACAGAACGGGTCTACAAAGCCATCAAGAATTTCCCCGATCTGAAGGTGACATACGGGACCGACCTGTTCTTCCTTCCCGAAGAAGAGCTCGCCAAACAAACGCAGCAGATGGAGCGTTTGCTGCCCTGGTTCGAGCCTGTCGAGATCCTGCGGATGGCGACGAGTACTGCTGGCGAATTGTTCGCGTTGAGCGGCGATATGCGCAACCCCTATCAGGAAGGCACTCTTGGCACGGTTGCAGTGGGCGGTTACGCTGACCTTCTGCTGGTTGACGGCAATCCGCTTGAAGACCTGAAAGCGGTAACCAACGTTGATAACCTGAAAATCATCATGAAGGACGGTGTGATCTACAAGAACACGCTTTAGTGAAGTAGGCCGCCCGCCGCGAAATCTTGGCGGGCAGCTTCATTGCCAGGATGCCGGTGTATGAACCCATTGCGGATTGAACGGCTTGTCTACCGATGGCCGAGCGCGGAGCGCAGCACGCTGGAGATTGGCGCGCTGTCTCTGGCGTCCGGCCAGAGCCTGTTTCTTCATGGACCGAGCGGCTGCGGGAAATCGACCTTGCTGTCCGCGATCGCGGGGGTGGTCGATGTGCCGAAGGGGGTCATCCGCCTGGCGGAACAGGATATTGGCGCCCTGCGCGGTGGTGCGCGGGACCGGTTCCGGGTGGACCATATCGGCATGATCTTTCAGGTGTTCAATCTCGTTCCGTGGCTGAGCGCGCTCGAAAATGTACTTCTGCCCTGCACATTCTCGCAGCGTCGCCGCAAGCGTGCGGGTGAGGATCCTGCGGGAACGGCCCGACATCTGCTTGACGAATTGGGCCTGTCGGATCCGTCCCTGGTATCCAAGCCAGCCAACGAACTCAGCGTGGGCCAACAACAGCGTGTCGCCGCCGCGCGCGCGCTGATCGGCAAGCCGGACCTGATCCTGGCGGACGAGCCGACCTCGGCGCTCGATGAGGCGGCGAAGGCGGTCTTTGTCGATCTGCTGGCGAGGGAATGCGCCGAAGCGGGCAGCGCGCTGCTCTTCGTCAGCCATGACCGCAGCCTGGAGCATCATTTCGACCGCAGTGTTGATTTCCTGGCCCTCAACGGGGGCGCGGCCTGATGCTGGTTTTCAGCTTGCGCAGCCTGTGGAACCGCCGCTTCGTGGCCGGCCTGACCGTGCTGGCCATCAGCCTCAGCGTCGCGCTGATCCTCGGTGTCGAGCGGCTCAGGGACGGCGCGCGCGACAGCTTTGCCAACTCCGCGTCCGGGATCGACCTGATCGTGGCGCCGCGCGGCAATCCGGTGCAGATCCTGATGGCTACCGTCTTCGGCGTCGGAGGCACCGGGACGGGCATGACATGGGACAGCTTCGAGTGGCTGGAAGATCGGCCCGAGGTGGCCTGGGCGGTTCCGATCCAGATGGGAGACAATCATCGCGGCTATCCGGTGATCGGGACGGATGCATCGTATTTCGAGCATTTCCAGCACTCTGGCGGTCAGCCTCTGACCCTCGCCGCAGGCACGATCCTTACCGGTGACGGGGCGGATGCCGCCGTGGTCGGGGCCGAGGTTGCGGCGCGGTTCGACTATGCCCCCGGTGCGGTGATCGTCAACGCCCACGGCGCGGGCGAGGTTTCCTTCGACCTGCACGACGACGCGCCCTTCACGATATCGGGTGTACTCGCGCCGACGGGTACCGCCGTCGACCGGATGGTCTTTGTCACGCTCGAAGGGTTCGACGCCCTGCATGCGGAAGAAGACGCACCTGCTGCCGACCCCCTCGACCCGGCCGCCATGCCCACCGACGATCATGACGGGCATGACGATCATGGCGAACACGAGGGCACGGAGGCCAAACACAGTCACGAACCGGACCGGATCAATGCTGTCTACGTTGGGCTGATCGATCGGACGAATGTCCTCGGTCTGCAGCGGGCCATCAACGAACGCCCCACCGATGCGTTGAGCGCAGTCCTCCCGGCGGTCGCGCTCGCCGAGCTCTGGGGGATTACCGGGACAGCCGAGCGCGCGATGCGACTGATGGCGTGGGCCGTGGCTTTGGCAGGAATGATCGGCATGGTGGTCATGCTCTCTGCGACCCTCGACACCCGCCGCCGCGAATTCGCGATACTGCGGTCTGTTGGTGCCACGCCTACCCGCATCTTTATGCTAATCGTCGCCGAGGCTGCCATCCTCACCGCGGCGGGGCTGATCCTCGGCCTTGTTCTGCTCACGGTGGCCACGTTCGTGACCGACCCGATCCTGTCTGCCCGTTTCGGTCTGAGGTTGGGATTGAATGTCTTCGGTGCGCGCGAATTGGCCACCCTTTTCGTCATCTTCTGGGCCGGGCTCCTCGCCTCGCTCATCCCGGCCGTCCGGGTCTACCGCATGACGCTGGCCGACGGGCTGTCGGTTCGGCTATGATAAATGAAGGGGATTCCTCCATGACCATGTTCGCCCGCTTCGTCTTGATATTCTCGCTTGCCGTTTCTCCGGGTCTCGCACAGGCGACTGAACCTCAGGAAATCTCGTGGGATACGCTTGCACCTCCGGCCACCGTGATTGAGAACCCGTTCGAGAACCTCACCGATGACCAGATGGACAGCTTGCGCCAGATCCTGCGGTTCGAAGCACGGGCGGAGCGGAGTGATTACGCTGAAGCTCGCGCCGAAGCGCAAGCGTTGCGCAAACAATTGGCCGAGGACGGTCTCGATGTCGACGGGTTGTTCGCCGCGCGCCTCGCGATCATGGAAGAACGTGAAGCTGCGGCCACCAAGGTGAACGAAGACCTCGTTGGCATGAGCGTCCGCCTGCCGGGCTATGTTCTCCCTCTGGAATTTAAGGGTCGCAAGGTTGTCGAGTTTCTTCTCGTGCCCACAGTCGGCGCCTGTATCCATACTCCGCCGCCGCCCGCCAACCAGATCGTCCATGTCGTGTATCCCGAGGGCATCGAGGTTAGCGGTCTCTTCACCCCGGTATGGATCACCGGGACCATGGTCGCCCAGAGTTCGGTTCAGACGGTTGGCTATGTCGACGGACAGGCTCCGGTTTCTGTCAGCTATTCGATGCAGCCGCTGCTGGTCGAGAGGTACGGCGGATGAACGCCGATGCATTGGGCCGATCGGTGTCTTGGCATGGCGGACGACACGTGGCGGCGAAAGCGTCGCATCCACGAGACATCGGATTGAGATGGGTCGGATAATGCCCCCCAAGAAGGCAACCTGCGGTGCCAGACGAGTACGTCCGCAACACCCGCTGCTTGAGAAGCAGTCTTATAAATATATTAAAATCAATGGCTTAAGTGATAGAGAGGGTTCGACGCCAGACCCATCCCCTCCGCCACTTGCCCCCGCGAAAGCGTTCTCCCGATCCGGCTGCCGCCGGATTTTTCCGTTGTTTTCGAGGGTTATGCGGGTCGGGCTGAGCACTGGCCCCGGCACGGGTGGCCTGAAAGCGTTCTCTCAGGGCCGATATTCTCCGGACCTCATGACTGCGCCGATTTGGTGAATAGCTTTCTAAGCTGCTGAAAAGAAAGTGTTTAACTGAGCGCGCGCCTAAGCACTTCGATGGTAGTCGCTTTCGGTCGAAAGGAACTGGTGTCGAACTTCCCGGTGGCACATTCGGCTGGCGGCTGGTCCTTGATAGCGCTCCCTACTCCTTTAGGAGGTCCGGCTGTTCTGGGGCAGCACCGCCCGTGGCGAACAATGACTCTATGATCTCTTTCGGGACGCGTCTTCGCTCCATGATGGTCTTCAGCCTGTCGATGAACCGCGGATCCTCAACATTCTTCGGCGAGATGTTCTTCTCTACTAGTCGAACCGACGGCGGGTCGAAATTCAACATCTCGGAGAAGACCTCGTTGGCACGGTTATCGAGCTCGTTGCGCAGGCTGTTCTCGTCGGCCTTATTCCCCCAGCGGGTCATGTAGGCCGGCGGTGCTGCCTTCCATCTCGGGAGAAACTCAGCCACGAAGTTCTCGCGGAAGGTCTTGCGGTGCTCATTGAGCGCTTCTCGGACTTTTTCATGGTAACGCTCGACTACGGTCGTGAATGCTCTCACGGCATCATCGAATGATTGCCGGTCCTCCCGCAGGATAACGCGACCAAAATTGTCAATCTGAAAGGTATAGAGATCTTCGATCCTCTTTCGTTCTTTCCGCAGCCACTCGTCGTCGATCTTCTCGGTGGTCGCATTGTCTCCCTCTCCGACGACGACTTCGACTGCACCGATTTCAGCCATTGGCGCACGTAGTCGGCTTGAGATCTGCGCTTGGAGCGCCTTGGTGGTGGCTGTCTTGAAATCGTCGGGAAGCGGCATCCCTTTACGCCCTAGGGCGAAGTTCTTGATCTCAAATTCGACGTAGACCACACGCGAGGTGAAAACATTCAATCGGCGCGCGATGTCGAACTTCGCCGGCGGGTTGCGCTCGAGATCGGCCTGCATCGCTTCAACCTTTTTCGGGTCCAGCGCGGCATCACCGATTTCACCAGCAGGACTGTCGTCTGACCGCTCAGCTCCCGCAGCCCGAGCCAAGCTCTCGGACGGAGCACCGCGCAAGACGATCGCATTGGGTTTCTCCACCGAGTCAGATCCGGCTTCGATATTCTTCGAGACTGGCGCAAATACCATCGTGTCGTCATCAGAGATGATGACGCCAATCCGGACACCCGGCTGTTCCCGCAAGTCAAGCAAGCTTCGAGATGCGGCATCACGGATCACCTGGAGAGCTTCTCGTTCTCCGAAGCCGAGCCGGTAAACCTCAGCGTCGGCATCGACGATTACCCGAATGTCCAGTTCAGCCAGCTCGTCAAAACGCGCCGCAAGGGCGTTCGCAACGGCCTTGGATAATGCCGGCGCGATAACCACGAGCCGTCGCTTCGCACTTTGAATCATGGATATGACAGCGTCATCCGTTGCGACAGTGAATGTGCGCTCGTCTCCCCCCATTGCTCAGTAGTACTCCCGAATGTAGCCGTAGGCTCGGTCGAAAAGCTCTGCGTCCTGGTGGAGCTTGTACTTGAAGAGGGTCTGACGAAGCGCCTTCTTAACCTCCCGCTCCCCAGCATGGGTGGCCTGCCAGCCATCGAAGCGCACCGCGCGGACGATCTCATCGATGTCGTCCACGACGCGTTTGACCATGATCGGCGTCTCTCCGTTTTTCGCTTCCTCGAAGAGTTCCGTGAGGGCGGCCTTGCCGCGGTCGATGTCTTCCTCGACCGGCGTCTCGCGTTCCATCTTCACGACGTCCTTGGCGAGCGCGAGAAGCTCTTTCAGAAAGTCGATGCTGAGAAGGAGCCCCTGCTGGTGGCGGTTCTTGAGGTCTTCCAATCGCTCGGCTAGCGCCTTGTATTTAGGGTTCCCGGCGTGCTTGCGCAGCCGGCCCGTCAGCTTGACCGAGATTTCCTTGGCTTTCTTCTCGGGGTCTGGATTGCCGAGAACTGCCTCCAGTAGTTCTGCGTCCATAACCAGCGTGTCGAGGTCGTCCCGAACGGCATCGACATGTACATTTTCGTGGATCAGCTCGATCGTCTTGGCCCCGAGGCGGTGCCAGAGCAGCCGCCCCGTGCCCGTCGACGGCTTGAGCGACTCATAGACCTGTGCCAGCCAGCGATAGTCCTTCTCGAATGGTGTCAGGATCGGGTCAGGCGACAGCGCCTCCCAGATGCGGCTCAGCACGCTGAAGTCCGATGCAAAGGCGTCGCGGCGCTCATCGTTTGGCAGGCAGTCCTGCGCCGCGATCAGGCCCTCGTAGCCGGTGAGGGTGCGGTCGACGCCGGCGAAGTACTCCAGGCATTTCTGGATTGCCGATGGCAGCATCGCGGCGAGTTCGGCGATGTTGGAGACCGCCTTCTGGACGCCTTTCTCATCGAATTTCAGGGCCTGCGCGACGTCGTCAAAGATCCCGAGATAGTCGACGATCAGCCCGTGAGTCTTCTGCACGCTGTAGGGGCGGTTCGTCCGACAAATCGCCTGGAGCAGCGTGTGGTCGCGCAGCGGCTTGTCCAGGTACATCGTCTGCAGAATCGGGGCGTCGAATCCGGTTAGCAGCTTTGATGTCACGATGATGATCTTCAGCGGGTCCTTCGGGTCTCGGAATCGGTCGCGAAGCTTTTCCTCGGCATCCCTGTCGCGCCGGTAGGCGGCATATTCTTCTTCGCCGCTGTTGACCGACATGACGATGTCGGAGATTTCCGGTGGCAGGTGCTTGTCGAGTTCCTGCTTGTAGAGAAGGCAGCTCTCGCGGTCGAAGGTCACCACCTGAGCCCCGAAACCGTTCGGCTGCACCTTCGTCTGGAAATGCTGCGCGATGTCGGCGCAGATCGCGCCGATGCGCTCTGGCGCTTTCACGAGGATAGACATCTTCGCGGCGGCGCGGCCGAGCTTGTCCCTGTCCTCGTCCGTGAGGCCCTCGGTCAACTCGGCGTAGGCTTCCTCAATCGCCTGCTGGTCGATGTGCAGGTCCACCAGCCGCGGCTCGAAATGAAGCTCCTTGGTCGCGCCGTCACGGATCGAGTCGTTGAGCCCGTAGCGGCTCATGTAGCCGTTCTCGTCGATCTCGGCGCCGAAGGCGTAGAAGGTGTTGCGGTCGGCGCGGTTGATTGGCGTGCCGGTCAGGCCGAAGAGGAACGCGTTCGGCAGCGCCTCGCGCATCTTGCGGCCAAGGTCGCCTTCCTGTGTGCGGTGCGCCTCGTCGACCATGACGATGATGTTGTCGCGGTCGTTCAGTACGCCGTCCGCCTCGGCGAACTTGTGGATCGTGGTGATCACGACCTTGCGCACGTCCTTGGCCAGCAACTCGGACAGCTCCTTGCGGCTGTCTGTGCGCACCAGGTTGGCCATGTCGGCGGCATAGAAGGTGCCGGCGATCTGGCTGTCGAGGTCGATGCGGTCAACCACCACCAGTACCGTCGGGTTCTTCAAAGCCGGGTGTAGGCGCAGCTTCTTGGAGGCGAACAGCATCAGCAGCGACTTGCCGGAGCCCTGGAAGTGCCAGATCAGACCCTTGCGCACTTGGCCCGCGACGACGCGCTCGACGATCTTGTTGACGCCTTCGACCTGCTGATAGCGGGCGATGATCTTGATGCGCTGCTTGCCCTTCTGCGTAGCAAAGGCGGTGAAGTTGGCGAGCAGGTCCAGTACCATCGCCGGGCGCAGCATGTCGGTGACGGCCTTCTCAACCTCTCCCATCGATTGCAGAACATCGTCATCCGTGCGCCACGGGCCCCAGAGGTCGACGGGCATGCGGACGGAGCCGTAGCGGTATTCCTTCCCCTCGGTCCCGACCGAAAAGACGTTCGGCACGAACAGCTCCGGCACATTCTGTTCGTAGTCGTCATGCACCTGGAGCGCGGCGTCGAGCCAGCTCTGGCTGGAGCGGACCGGCGTCTTGGCCTCGATAAGGACGAGCGGCAGGCCGTTGACCAGCAGCACCAGATCGGCGCGCTTTTCGGTCTTGCCGGCGCGGAAGGTGAATTGCTGGGTGACGACGAAGCTGTTCTGTTCGATGTCGTCGAAGTCGACCAGGCGGATGGTGACATGCTGGCCGTCGGCGCCGAAGGGCATGGAGCGTTCGCCGAGCATCCAGGCGGCGAATTCCTCATTGGCCTTCACCAACCCGTCCGAGCGCGCGCTCATGACGATGGCGCGCAGACGGTAGAGCACGTCGTCCACGCGGGACGGGTTGGCGGCGATGTCGGGGTTCAGGCGGATCAGGGCGTCGCGCAGCCAGGGTTCGACCAGCGTCTCCTGCGACTGGCGCGGCAGGTCGGCGGGGCCGACGAAATGCCAGCCGAGGCCTGAGATTGCGCCACCCTGCCGGGCGAGGCCGGGGGCGACTGTGGATGAACCGGTGCTGCCCGCGAGGCGGTCACGGATGAAGGCTTCGACGGTGTTGGCTTCGTTGAAGGTCATGGCACGCCGTCCCGTTTCTTAACTGCATCATTTGCAAGCCATGACTGCAAGCTTCGTGCGGCGTCAAAGCGCTTTTCCGCATCCATGAGCATCGTTGAAAATCTTCTTACGGACGAGAGTATTGAGATCTGGGTTTCAAATTTGACAATCGGCAACTCAACCTTCCGAAGGTTTGACCCGTTGATCTTCAACATGCTGGAGCTGGTGCCAGCCGCATAACTCTGCACCTGCCTCCGGCATTTCGGTGTGCGCAAGCACAGTTCGAGGAACTCTGTGCTGACCTCCTTCGGATCGACCGAGATACGCATCATGGTGTCGGGGTATGAGACATCTTCTCTGTCTTCTGGAAACACCATAGGCAAACCGACGAGGTCACGAGTGTTGGAGCGGGAGACGACAAGGTCACCCTTCTTGATGATTGCCGCCGTAGTTTCTGGGCTCGGCTCGACTGGCTTGAATTGGTTGGGCCGATAGCCGGATTTAGAGATTGCGCTCAGCGCGAGAACCCAGAGACCGGTTGGCGCTGACGCCGCTACAGCAGAATAGCCGTTTCGCGGAGACGAGGTGATGATGCTACCGATCTCGGTAGGAACCGCTTTGGCGTGACTGAGAAGTTCTTCAAACGCCGCGATTTGCGCAATTCGTGTCGCGTCAATCAGGCGTAGGAGCGTTTCAGCAGTATTCTGCGCCGAAAGAAGTGCCTCAACCAACCGAGCCTGCTCCTGAATCGGCGGCAGCAGGAATTCTTCCTTCGCCAGCGCCTTCCAGTTGATCGTGGGCGAGAGCGAGCCGACCGAGATGCTGAGCGCCCGCTCCATGAACAGATCACTCTGCATGAAGAACGGAAGAAACTCCGGCAGCACGGTCTCAGACTTCGCCCGCAGCACCATGGCGTGTGCCGAGCAGATTCCCTCAAAATCCGCCACCGCCACCTTGCGCTGATAGACCCGGCGCTTGCCGAAGATGATGTCACCCGGCTGAAACAGCAGCTTGGTGGACTCGACCTCGCTGGTGTCGCCCCATCGGCGGATGCGCAGGCTGTCAGGATCAAGGTGTTCCAGCCCGACATAGCGCTCCACGTTGGCCTCATCCGGCATGACGCGCTTGTTGATCTGGTCCGCCAGTTGATCGAAGCGGTAGGAGACGAGTTTTGACGGGCGCTCAAGCATCGGCGTCCTCCGCCGGGGCAAGCCCGTCGAGCATGTCGACCAGCCCATCCATGCCGGTCCAGAACTCCCGCCCCTCGGCATCGAAATTGCCCCAGGCCAAAGCCAGCGAAACGGCGTCCTCTGTGGCGACTTCCGCTTTTGGCTTTTTCACATAGCGGGCGATGGACAGGTTCCCCTCCGCCGCCAGCACATCGGCATTGCTGACCACGGCGGCAAAACCGGGCGCGTCCTCGAACGCCTGATAGGCCGCGAAGATGCGGTCCTGATGCGCGTCACGCAGGAAGCTCTGCGCCCGCTCGCGCGCGATCTCGGCCACCGCGTCGATGAAGAGGATCCGTCCCTGCCGCTCGGCCGGTTTGCGGCTGCGGCAGACGATGACGCAGGCCTCCATCGGCGAGTTGTAGAACAGCCCCGGCCCGAGACCGAGCACGCATTCCACCAGATCCGCCTCGATCAGCTTGCGCCGCATCTCGGCCTCTTCGTTGCGGAAGAGCACGCCATGCGGGAACAGGATCGCGCAGCGCCCGGTTTCGGGGTCCATGGCCTTCAGGATGTGCTGGAAGAAGGCGTAGTCCGCGCGCCCCTGCGGCGGGGTGCCGAGGAAGTTGCGCCCCCAGACATCCTTCTCCCACGCGCCGCGGTTCCATTTCTTGATGGAATAGGGCGGATTGGCGAGGACCACGTCGAAGGTGCGCAGTTCGTCGCCTTGCGCAAAGGCGGGGGCGGCCAGCGTGTTGCCGCTGGAGATCTGGAAGTCCGACACGCCGTGGATGACGAGGTTCATCCGGGCAATGGCGGCGGTGATGGTGATGAGCTCCTGCCCGTAAAGGCCCATAGTGCGCGTTTCGCCGCCGCGCCGCTTCACCTCGGCGAGGCAGGAGATCAGCATGCCGCCGGTGCCGCAGGTCGGGTCGTAGATGCTCTCGCCCGATTTTGGCTCGAGCATCTGGGCCATCAGATGGACCAGCGTGCGGTTGGTGTAGAACTCCTGCGCGGTGTGGCCGCTGTCATCGGCGAACTTCTTGATGAGGTATTCGTAGCCATTGCCAAGCTCGTCCTCGGGCACGGCGGCGAGCGTCAGGTCGTGCTTCGAGAAGTGCTCGATCAGGTTCTTGAGCGTGGCGTCGGGCATCTGGCCCTTGTCGGTCCAGGGCGCGTTGCCGAAGACGCCCTGCAGCCGCTCGGGGTTCGCCGCCTCGATGGCGAGAAAGGCCGAGAGGAGCGCCCGTCCGACATCCTTCGGCGCGCTGCGCACATCGTTCCAGTGCGCGCCCTCGGGGATGACGAAGCGGTCGTTGGCTGTGGCGGTCGCGTAGCCTTCGTCGTCGGTGTCGTCGAGCGCCTCCTGGTAATCCTCGTCCCAGACATCAGAGAGGCGTTTGAAGAACATCAGCGGGAAGATGTACTGCTTGTAGTCGCTGGCATCGACAAGGCCGCGGAGCAGCGTCGCCGCGCCCCAGAGATAGCTTTCGAGTTCGCGTTGGGAGAGGTGTTCGGTCATTGCAGCCAGCCCCCCTCTGTCAGCACCTTCCGCAGGTGATCCTCGGCCGCACGCGCGTCAGCAAGGGCCGTCTTGAAGGCATCGACGGCATCGGGCAGCGGGGGGATGTCCTCGCCGATGGGCGGCAGCACGTAGCGGGAGATGTTGAGCGTCCAGCCTTCCTTCTTGATCTCGTCGATGGTGGCGACCTTCGCACGATCCTCGACATCCTCGAAGGCGCGATACCAGGCAACGATCTGGTCGCTGTGCTCCTGGTCGAGGAAGTTCTGCGCGCGGCCTTTGCGGAACAGGCTGGAGGCGTCGATAATCAGGATCTTGTTCTTGCGTTCGGCCGGCTTCTTGCGCCGGAGCACCACCACGCAGCCGGCAAGCTGGGTGCCGTAGAACAGGTTCGGCGCCAGGCCGATCACGGCCTCGATCATGTCGTTCTCGAGCAGCGCCTGACGGATCGTCCCCTCGGCCGACTTCCGGAACAGGGCGCCCTGCGGCAGGACGACGGCCATCCGGCTGTTCCCGGTCGGCGCCATCGACGAGATCATGTGCTGGACGAAGGCATAGTCCCCGTAGCTCTCGGGCGGGATGCCGTATTGGGCGCGTCCCCAAGGATCGGCCTCCCATAGCTCGCGCCCCCATTCCTTCAGCGAAAATGGCGGGTTCGCGATGACGCAGTCGAACGTGGCGATGCCGCTCGTGCTCGAATCCGTGAAGGCGGGGCTGCGAAGCGTGTCCTCTCGAGCGATCTTGAAATCCTCGATCCCGTGCAGGACCAGGTTCATCCGAGCGATGGCGGACGTGGTGAGGTTCTTCTCCTGACCGTAGATCTTGCCATAGAAGGTCCGCGGGTCGCCGCCCTTGCGTATGACGTGCTCAATCGCGCCGAGCAGCATGCCGCCCGTTCCGCAGGCGGGGTCATAGATACTCTCACCTTCCTGGGGATCGAGTATCTCAACCATCATCCGCACGACGCTGCGCGGGGTGTAGAACTCTCCGGCCTTGTTGCGGCGAGTCACGTCGGCGAACTTGCCGATCAGGTACTCGTAGGCGTCGCCGAGGACATCCGTGCTGACCGCCTTGTTGCCGAGCCCGATGTCCGAGAAGCCCTCGATCAGATCCTTGAGCAGTTCGTCCGAAAACTTCTCCTTGTTGCCCCAGTCGGCGGTGCCGAAAACGCGGAAGAGCGTGTCTGGGTTGGCCCGCTCGATCTCCTGCATAGCTCGGTGAAGCGCGGCCCCGACATTCGTCGCGGTCTCGCGAACGTCATTCCAGTGACAGCCTTCTGGAACGACGAAGCGGTGGATTTCCGGGAACAGCGAAGGATCCGCCTCGCCGTAGATCTCCTGCGCCTCAGTAGTCTCCTCATCCCAGACATCAGAGATGCGTTTGAAAAACAGGAGCGGGAGGATGTAGCCCTTCCAGTCGGTCCGATCGACAGCCGAACCCCGCAGCGTATTGGCTGCGTCCCAGAGGGCCGATTTGAGTTCCGCCAGACCCGTCGACCTTCCCGGGCGGACTCCACTGCCGATTTCAATCGTGTCCGCACTCATTCAATCACCCAAATGGACTTCGCGGCTGCAACCATTTCTGTTTGCCGAGCGGCAATGGCTTCGGACTGCCATTCGACCTGGTCGAGTATCTGTTTCGTTGTGTCGAACGAGACCTTGCTATTTCGATCAGAGTAGATCTTCTTCTTTCGGTCGAAGTCGAAATATTGCGCTTTGTAGTTCTTGGATCCTGCCAGCAACGCGAGATTTCCAAGCCGGTGAAGCCAGCGGCGGTGATCGTCTTCGGAAAACCGATCACGCCAATAGGGATCCTTCAGAGCCTGCGGTAACACATGCTCGATCGTGATGCGTCCACTGTAGTCCTTTGTAACTGACTCATCCTGGTGCGCTTCCTCGAGCCTTAGAAGAAGTGCCTGAGCGAAAGGCTTCCCGTAGACCTCACCATCGAGCAATGACAGGAACTCTTCGTTTTGCGCGTTCTGGTGAAAAACCGCCTTCAGATCGTAAGCCGATTTCCGCGCACGTATCGCGTTGATCAGCTGGAAATAGACCGTCAGTCTCGCTGTGAACGCCAGTCGACGAATCCAGTTCTGATAGGTGATCCGCTCGAGCAGGTCGATGAATTCTTGCTCTGACAGATCGTCTATTGGATCATTCAGGAAAGCCAGAAGAGGCGGTATCCACTCCTCAAACCCGACTCGAAGGAGCGACCGCACTGATCTTCGTGTAGCTGCGCCTTCGAAATCATTATGCAGAATCCGAAGGTAGTTCTTCGCCGACGCATTGAGGGCATCGAGAAATGCAAACGATGATTCCGCAGCCTGGACCATCGGCTCGTATTCTTCATGAAGTGACTTGCGCGCCTTCAAGGCAACGATCGAACTTCTGTGGTGTCCAAGGAACTGGTCCAGGCGGTCGATGCCGATCTGCTCTTCTAGATTGAGCCAAGCTTCCTCCAGTTCTTCGCTTCGCTTTGCATCTCCGCCGAGCCGTGCGAAGAGCATGTTCTTGATCAGGTCGGCATTGGAGAGCGCCATCCCACGGGCGTTCAGCACATTGAACAGACGATACGCCGACTGCCAGGAAGACGTGGTCACAAAGACCACATAGACCTTCGTGAGCAGATAGTTTGCAAAGAGTTTCAGGGTCTTCTGATCGTGGCGACTGATGAATTCGTCGATTGCATCGAGATTCTCAACGATGCGCTGTTTCGGGGCGTCCTGTTCCTTGACTATCTCGGCGCGAATTGCCGGCGAAATCTCTTTGCTCGACAGGACATGGCGGCGAAAGAAGTTCTGGTCGCGCTGTCTTAGGGTCAGCCGGGGGCTCTCTTCCTCGCCGGTGAGAGCATTCCGTGGGAGCACCCGGCGCCCAAGTTCCGATCTTGCAGGTTCATCAACCGCATCGCGAAGTTTTGCAAAGACAAGGTTCAGTGTTGTGAGCCGCTGCTGACCGTCGACAACATCGTAACGCCGCCCCTTTTCCCGTTCGATTGTGATGAGAGAGCCTATGAAATACTCCTCGTCTTTGGCTTCGTATGCCTCCCATACATCTTCAAGGAGCTGTTCCACATTGCCCTTCTCCCAAGAATAGGGCCTTTGGTAGGGCGGAATCTCGTAGCGGATTTCCTCGGTCAAGATCTGGCTAATAGTTCTTTCCGCGGCTTCCATGCGCCCGTGATCCCTCAATAAGTCCCCGGCGACCGGCAATACAGAATTGCTGTCAGAGCCGTCGCTCTTCTTGGGGGCACTGTAAGAGCGCCTGCCGTGCTGACACAAGCCGAATCCCAGTGATTACAGGGGGCAAGCGCGCTGGTCCGACCAGTCGACCGGAAACGGCTCCAGCGCCCGCGCGAGCGTCATCTTCGGCTCCTGCTTTCCGTCCAGGATCGCCTCAACGATGTCAGGCGCGAGCAGCGTGAGCCTCAGGACGCGGGTCATGTATGAGGGCGCAATCCCTTCGCGTTCCGCCAGTTCGGCGATGGTGGCGTATTCGCCCGACTCCAGCATGCGCTTCCAACGGAACGCGCGCGCCAGCGCTTTGACCAGCGTGTTGTCTGTCCGCCGCGGTTGCGTGGAGCCCTCGGGCATCTGCATCTCCTTCCGGCCACCACGCTTCACGACGCGAAATGGAACGTGGAGCGTGACCGTCTCCGGGATCGGAGCCCCGCGGGTCATGCAGCTTCTCCGATGTCGCCGGCCAGCATCTCGCGGGCCAGACCGCTGAGCCCGTCGACGCGCAGCCGGACGTTGAGCCCGTCCGTGCCGATGTCCACGCGCTCGACCAACAGCGCCACGATGCGCGCCTGTTCGGCAGGGAATAGCTCGTCCCATAGCGGATCAAGCTGTTGCAGTGCCGTCCGGGCGTCGGCCTCGGTGACGTCGTCGACGTGGACGCGTGCTGTTTTCCACGTCCCCGCCACGATCTCGGGCTGGCGAAATACCGCCCGCAACTGTTCGATGACGGCGGCCTCGATCTCGCCCGCGGGTACGCGCCCGACCGGACAAGCTCCCGCGCCGTGCTTCAGCACAGTCTGGCTGACATAGTAGCGGTAGAGCCTTTCGCCCTTGCGGGTGTGCGTCGGAGAGAAGGAGGCCCCATCCGGGCCGAACAGCAGCCCCTTCAGCAGCGCGGGCGTGTCGGCGCGGGTGCGGGCAGCGCGCTTGCGGGGGCTTTCCTGCAGGATGGCGTGGACGCGGTCCCACGTTTCGCAGTCGATGATCGCGTCGTGCTCTCCGGGGTAGCTCTCGCCCTTGTGGACCGCCACGCCGATATAGGCGCGGTTGTTCAGCATCCGGTAGAGGTACTTCTTGTCGATGCGGTTGCCGCGCGGCGTGCGGATACCGCGCTTCGCGACCTCGCGTGCCAGTTCCGTCCCGGATCCGATCTCGAGGAAGCGGGTGAACATCCAGCGGACGTGCTCGGCGTGCTCCTCATCGACGACGAGCTTCCGGTTCTCGACCCGATAGCCGTAGGGCGGCACCCCGCCCATCCACATGCCCTTCTTGCGGCTCGCCGCAAACTTGTCGCGGATGCGCTCGGCCGTGACCTCACGTTCGAACTGGGCGAAGGAGAGCAGGATGTTGAGCGTCAGCCGGCCCATCGACGTGGTCGTGTTGAAGGACTGCGTGACGGAGACGAAGGTCACCCCGTTGCGGTCGAAGACCTCGACCAGCTTGGCGAAGTCGGCCAGCGATCGGCTGAGACGGTCGATCTTGTAGACCACCACCACGTCGATCAGGCCGTCCTCTATGTCCTCCAGCAGGCGCTGCAGGCCCGGCCGCTCCAGCGTGCCGCCGGAGATGCCGCCGTCGTCATACTGATCACGGACCAGCACCCAGCCCTCGGACCGCTGGCTGGCGATGAACGCCTCGCAGGCCTCCCGCTGGGCGTGGAGGCTGTTGAATTCCTGCTCTAGCCCTTCCTCGGAGGACTTCCGGGTATAGACGGCGCAGCGCAGTTTCCGGACGATCGGCTTCGTCATGTCCGTGCCCTCCGATTCTTCAGCCCGAAGAAGACCCAGCCGTTCCAGCGTGTGCCGGTGATGGCGCGGGCGATAGCCGACAGCGACCTGTAGGGGCGGCCCTGCCACTCGAAGCCGTCCGATGTGACGGTCACGACCTGCTCCACGCCCTGCCACTCGCGGATCAGCCGGGTGCCGGCGATGGGCATGGCGTCGGCGCGGATGCGGCTCTTCTTCCGGTCGCCACCGTCCAGTTCCTCGCCAAGCCGTTCAAGCCGCCGGACGGTCTCGGGCTTCAGCCCGCCATAGGCCAGCTCCTGGATCCGATAGGCCAGCCGGCTCTCCAGGTAGCGTCGGTTGAACGGCGGCGGTTCGCTGTCGAACAGGTCACGCCACTGCGCCTTCAGCTCCGGCGTCGTGGACGTCTTCAGCGCGGCCAGGCGCGCGGGGATGGGATCGTGGGTCGTCATGCGGTTCTCCGGTGAGTTGGAGTTGCATGACGGCATTGGTCGGCTGGAGAGTGTAGGCGAATTTCTCCATTATCGTCAGAAGCTTCGCCCCGTTCTCGCAGCCGCAACCGGACCCACCCAAGCGCCAGCAGGACGCACAGCTCGGCGCGGCGTTCGGCGGGGGTCATCTGGTCGGGCGGCAGCGGGTTCGAGCCCAGCCGCGGATATGTCGGCGCGTTTCGCATGGGAGAAACGCTACCCGCACGCACCCCAAAAACAATTACTTTCAGATGCTTAGGGGAAAGCTGCGTAGCCCTGCGGTTTTCTTGGGATGTGCTATCCTAGCCGATGGGCATCGAACAGCTGATCGAAGAATGACGTCACAAGCTTGTCGACAGCTTCCTGCATCGATCCCTTCGGCTGAGAGAATTCCGAGCCCCCGAACCGAAACACCTCGTAGCCGCGAAGTCGCAGGCTGCGATCAGCCGCAACCATTTCGGCGTACAGGCCGGGATCGGCGCGCTCGCCTTTCGCGTAGTGGTGCTTGCCGTCTATCTCGAGGACGATCCTCTGTCGGCCCGGCAACAGCATCAGGAAGTCCATGCGCTGCCGGAATAGAACGCGTTTGTCAGCGAGACGCCTCGCGATCTCCGGATCATAGTGCAGGTAGACCTGCGGGATGAGCGCCGGCAGCCGGTCTTCAAGTCGTTCAGCGAAATTGCGAAAGTACGCCTTGAAGAACTCCTGCTCAGGCCCGTCGTCAAGCGAGGCAAGTAAACGCCGCCCGAGGCTGGTGCGTGCTTCGGCGAGGTCGGCGATCCCTCTCTGATCCATCCACCAACGGACGAGGTCGAGCCATGACAGTCCATTGCCGATGGGGCGCTCATAAACGAGGCAGCTGTCGGCATGCTCGAGCACGACGACTTCGTTGTCGATCGCATCCGAGAACCCGAGCCTCGGTTTTGGTCCGTTGGAAGCGAAGATCAGGTTCTTCGGCCGCCCGTCGACGCCGCGGCGAACGGGGCGTACCGAGAATGTTGCGCGGCCCGAGACCTCTCCTGTCTGAGCAACCAAGTAACCATCGAATTGCAGTATGCGGGTCAAGTCCGCTGCCAGCGCAGCCTGGTCGTCAGCATCACGAAACCGGGGATCCAGAGCGGTCTCGATCAGCTGCGCAAACCTCCTCGAAGGACATGTTATTGCTCCGATGACTTCGAAGACCTCCTTCGCGTTCCACAACGGGTCCGCGCCAGTCGCGTGTTGTCTGATCTTTTCGATTTTGGTGGGGCCATCGAAGAAGTCGGCAGGCGAACTCAGATCGAACAGCCCCTCGATCACTTCCGGACGAACGCCTTGTCCATGGATCCCGGCACCAAGGCGATCGGCCACCCGGTCGCGAGTGATCGCGGAGATCTCCGGCTGGTCCTTGTCCTGCAGGAGGTACACCCGGTCCTGTAGGCCGATATCGCGCCGTTCTCGCGCAAACTCGAGGACCAGCACCAGCGCCTTTGTTGGTGGAAGGCTTGCAAGTGTATTCTGGGCAACCGTCTTCTTGCTGGTCCCTTCTGCAACTGGGATGTCGCGTCTGGAGAAGAACGCCTCGATATCGACGGCCCGCATGGCATCCCGAAAGCAGCAGCCCGCCAGCTCGAGAAGATCATCCAAATCCTCTTCAGTGGCCACTGCTATATCTCCCGTGCGAACCAGCGGATGCGGCCAACGATATGGATCTCGTCGGCTGTTCTTTCGTATTCGGGATAGTGCTTGTTGTCGGAGATCACGCGAATCGCAGGCGGGTCGCTGTTCGGGATGTGCTCGAGTCGCTTGGCGACCAGTCCCATCCCGTCGTCCAGCACGAAGATGCCGGGCGGGTTGGGTGCGCGGCGGGTCATGTCGACCAGCACCGCGTCGCCGCTCAGCAGCGTCGGCGCCATGCTGTCGCCCTCGACATGCATGATGCGCAGCTGCGACGGGCTGGCCTTCAGGCTGTTCCGGATCCACGAGCGGCGAAAGTGGTAGACGCGGCCGGGGGTGTCGCCGTCCTCGGTGACGACCGCGCCACCGCCCATCGCGGGGCGCGGGGTGGCGTGCGCGATGGCCACGAAGGCATCGTCGGGATTGTCCACGAAGGGGGGCGTTCCCTCGACCTCGCCGATACCGTGGATCAGCCAGTCGCGGTCCACCTTCAGCACGCGGGCGACCTCGGCCAGCCGGTCGATGCCGGGGCGGGCGGAGCGGCCGCGCAGGATGTCGTAGACGAAGGAGCGGTTCACGCCGGCCATCTCGGCGACGTGGGCGGGGCTGATGCCGAGCTGATTGGCCCGGGCTCTGAGGCGGTCGGAAAGCGTGTGGTGCTCGGTCATGTCATCCCACCCATCTGTGGATGAAATAGGATAAAATCGGATTGATCGGAGCCCGTCAAGCGAATAAGAACATAAGGTAAACATCTTGCATGGGAATCGGCGCGGAGGGCAGTGAATGCACATCGACAAATCGTACTTCACGCTCCCCGAGATCCTCGAGCGCTGGCAGATCACGGAAGCGGACCTGATCTACCTTGCTGAGAACGACAAGCTCCGATTGTCGGTGCGCGTGTTCGGCGTGCCGATCGAATTTGGCGACTACGAAGAAGCCGCCGACGGAGAACCCTACCGAGTGCCGCGGGAACAGAGCCATTACAGCGGTCTGCTCGATCTCCACGCCCGCGATGTCTTCCAGCTCTTCCGGTGCGGCGAGGTCCATCTCGAGAGCTTTCGGACGTCGAAGGCCGACTACGCGGAGACCTGGGGCGACGCGAAGCCCGTCCTCGTCATGATCGGCGACCTCCTTCTAAGGCGCGATGAACGCGACCGTTTCGAGATCGAGACCGGGTTCTCGCCGGGCGGGCAGTCGATGGAAGAGGCGACCTTCATCCACTCGGCCGACTATCTCGAGGTTCGCTGCAACGGCTGTCGGTTCAAGCTCGGCCCGATCCAGGCGGAAGTCGTGCGTGCGCTGCACGAGGCGGCACAGGCCGGGGCGCCCTGGCAGAACGGCAAGGCGATCCTATCCCGCGCCGGCTCGAAGAGCCTGCGCATGGCCGACGTCTTCAAGTCGCAGAAGGACTGGCGGAATCTGATCCGCTCCGACCGGCGTGGCGGCTACCGTCTGAATCTCGACTAAGCGAGCCCCTTCCGCCCGGTCCACCGTGGGATCGGGAGGGGGATGAGTGAGGGATGGTGGGGGATGAAGGCCCCCCGCCAGCGGCCAAACGCCAGTCCCGCAAGGGCCGACTGATCCCCCTCCGCATCCCCCGCCGATCCTGACGACATCCCACAGCGGAATTTCGCATGGTCTCCTCGACAACGAGAGGAGACACCGATGCTGCAGAGGCATTGCCTGAACCAGAAGGAGCTGGCCCGGCGCTGGGGGATCTCCCACCGGACGCTGGAACGCTGGCGCTACAACGGCCAGGGGCCGGCCTTCCTCAAACTCGGCGGGCGCGTACTTTACCGGCTCACCGATATCGAAGCCTTCGAGCAGAGCCAGCTTCAGCGCGCCTTGAAGATCAGCGAGGCGGTCGCGCGCGTCGGTCATTCGCCGCGTCGGCTGATCGCGGACCCCGGGCGGGCCGCACGGGTATGCTGATGGTCGCCGCAACCCCGATCGGCGCCCGCGTGGCGGCGCCGCGGGTCAGCGATGTCGAGCTCTACGCCTGGATCGCGCAGGCCGAAGCCGGTGCGCGGCTCGAATATCACCGCGGTTTCCTCGGGATCGACGTCACTCCGGTGATCTCGACCCTGCCGGAGCCCGAGCGGCGGCAACTCGCTGACCTCGGCCAGGCCGCGCTGGGCGCCTTCGAGAAGGGCCTCGTTCACCTCGTGCAGGAGCGCGTGGGCCCGGATCGCTTCGCCTACATCGCCGTCGCCCGCCCGAGACCCAAGGCCGCCAACACCTCGCTCTCGGCGCTGCTTCTCGAAGAGCGCGCCGCGTGATGGCCCTGCCATTCCCTTCCAACGGAGTTCCCGCCATGCCGCACGCTGACAACGCACCCCGTTTCGACGACCTCGAAGGGCTCGCCCTCGGCGACATCGCGGCGCTGCCGCCCGGGATGCTGCTGGATCTGCAGACGACGGCGCTCGCCGAGACCGCTCGCGTGAAGCGGCTGCGCGACCGGCTCGAGGCCGGCATTGCGCAGCGCTACGAGGCCGCCGCCGCGGCGGAACGGGCCGCTCAGGGCAAGACCAGCGGCACCGTACGGGTCGAGGACGAGGGCGTCGTGATCGTCGCGGACCTGCCCAAAAAGGTCACGTGGGATCAGGACCGGCTGGCGGAGATGGCCGAGCGCATCCGCGCCGCCGGCGACGACCCGACCGAGTATCTCGAGATCGCCTATCGCGTGCCCGAGCGGCGCTTCGGCGCCTGGCCCGGGGCGATGCGCGAGGGCTTCGCGGACGCGCGCAGCGAGACCAACGGCAAACCCGTCTTCCGGCTCGAGGCTCGAGACCGGTGACGCGCGGCGGCGGGACGCCCGGTCGGCAACGCCGGGCAGGTTCCCCTTCGGCACCCGGTCACCCCCGCCGCCGCGCACCCTGAACGCAACACCCGGAGAACCCCATGGCCTTCCGCATCATCACCGCCGACGAACGGCTCTCGGCCGCCGAGAACAAGACGTCCCTCGCCATCTTCGGCCCGCCCGGCGTCGGCAAGACAACGCTCCTGAAATCCCTGCCGGCCGAGGAGACGGTGTGCCTCGACCTCGAGGCCGGCATGAAGTCGGTGCAGGACTGGCGCGGGGACTCGATCCCGGTACGCAGCTTCACCGATTTCCGCGACCTCGCCGTGCTGATCGGCGGGCACGATCCGGCCCAGCATCCGAAGTCCTGGTACGGCGCCGAGTATCACGCCTGGTTGCAGCAGCAGTATCTCGGCACCGGCATCGAGGATTTTCTCGCCCGGAAGCGGATCGTCTTTGTCGACTCGATCACCGACCTGACGCGGCAGGCCATGGCCTATGCCCGCCAGCAGCCTGAGGCCTTTTCCGAGCGGACCGGCAAGCCCGATGTCCGCGGCGCCTACGGGCTCCTGGGGCGCGAGGTGATCCAGGCGCTGAAGCACCTCCAACACGCCCGCGGCAAGACAGTGATCTTCGTCGGGGTGCTGGAAAAGGTCACCGACGAGTTCGGCGCGACGACCTGGCAACCGCAGATGGAGGGCACGAAGGCCGGGCGCGAGCTGCCGGGCATCGTCGACCAGGTCGTCTCAATGCAGCTCTTCGGCCGCGACGCCAAGGGCGACTGGACCCTCGACGAAACATCCGCCGAACGTCGCCTCGTCTGCCGCTCGGGCAACCCTTGGGGCCTTCCCGCCAAGGACCGCTCCGGCCGCCTCGATGTGACCGAAGCGCCCGATCTCGGCGCGCTGGTCGCGAAGATCGACGGCCGCGCCCCCGCCCACACCGCCACCCCTTCCTGATCCAGACGCAAAGGACAGACCCATGAGCTACGATCTCAACGACGCCCAGCCGCAGATGGCCCCCATCGGCGAGCTGATCCCCGACGGCACCTTCGCCAAGGTCCGCCTGACCGTGCGCCCCGGCGGCGTCGACGGCTCTACCGCGATGGACGCCAAGCTCCTGAAGGCCTCGCAGTCAAGCGACGCGAAGATGCTGGACTGCGAGTTCACCATCCTCGAGGGGCCGCATGCCCGGCGGAAGTTCTGGCAGAGTTTCACCGTCGCGGGCGGCAAGGTCGACGAGAAGGGCCAGTCGATCGGCTGGAAGATCTCGAAATCCACCTTTCGGGCGATGGTCGACAGCGCTCTCGGGCTCGATCCCAGGGACGAGAGCCCCGACGCCAAGGCCAAGCGCGTGCTGCCCGGGCTCAAGCATCTCGACGGCATCGTCTTCGCCGCTCGGATCATGGTGGAGCCCGCCTCAAACCCGCAATACCGCGACCAGAACCGGATCGCGAACGTCGTTCTGCCCGACGAGCTGCAACATGCCGCGATCATGCGCGGCGAAACCGTGCCCCCGGAGCCCGTCAACGCCCCGCCGCGCAAGGCCGCGAGCGCGCAGGCAGCAGCCTGGCAGGCTCCCACGCCGGCATGGGGGGCGCAACCGCAAGCTCCGGCGGCGGCTCCGGCCTGGGGCGCTCAGGCGCCCGCGCCGCAGGCGACCGCGCCGCAGCCACCCGCTCAGCAACCGGCTGCGTCCCCGCCGAGCGGGGCGCCGGCGACCGGCATGCCCGCGTGGCTCAATGGATGACGCACGGTCGGCAACGCGGCGGCGGAGGTCAATCCGGCCTTCGCCTCTGCCTGAGGCCCGGCGCGATCCGGCCGGGCCGATGACCCTGGATGAATGGCAGGCGCATGTGACGCGCGAGGCTGCGCTGGAGATCGGACGATGGCTCGAGGCCCGAGGAAAAGTGCACGCCCCCATCGCAAGCCTCGGCCTCGGCGACCTCGAAGCCATGGCCAGCAACGCGACCTCGCGCTGGATCGTGCTCCAGTCCCAAAAGCTCAAGAGGGCGGGTTGGCCGCCCGAGGACCCGATCGGGAGCTTCTTACTCGGGTAGCGCTCTGCGCCGTCTGCGCCCGCGAGGCGCGCGGCTTCGGCTACTGCCACGGCCTCCGCTGGGATCGCCACCCCTACCACCGCTTCTGCTCGCGCCGCTGTCAGGACGTGGGCAGCGCCATCGCCCAAAGGAACAACGGCATGATCGACAAGACCGTGCGCGAGGCCCGTGCGATCCGCGATGCGCGGACGCTCTTCGCCGAAGCGCTCACCGACCTCGGGCTCATGGAGCCCTTCTTCCACCGCAGCGCCGAGGACATCGACCGCCTCATCGAGGCGGCCGTCACCGGCTACATCGACAGCATGCAGGACCAGGCCGCGCGCAAGGAGCGCACGGGCACGGTCCTCGACGACCCCATTCCGTTCTGAGGGGGCATGCGATGATCGACCTGAACGACGACACCGCGTCCTGCAGCTGGAAGCCTTTGCTCGAGGCGGCCACCGAGAACGCCGTCACCGACTTCGAGATCGAGTTCTGCGACAGCCTCCGCGAGAAGCTGGCGCGGTTCGGCGAGAGCGCCCGGCTGACGGACGCGCAGTTCCACAAGCTGACCTGCATCGCGCAGGCTGGCGGGTTCTGGGAGCGCGAGCGATGATCGACCTGAACCATGGCTCGGGCTTCCTCTATGACGCAGGCGCGCCGCGCCCGCCCATCGCGCAAGCCGTGTCCGCCGCCATCGACACGGCGCTGTCCGCGCGCCACCGCGCCGAGCGTCCGCGCACCTACGTCAGCTCCTCGGGTCTCGGCCGCGACTGCCTGCGCCAGATCCAGTACGACTTCCTCGCGGTGCCGAAAGACGAGGGCCAGGAGTTCGCGCCGCGCACGCTGCGCATCTTCGAGGCGGGCCACCGGGCCGAGGACATCGTTGCGGGCTGGTTCCGGATCGCCGGGTTCGACCTGCGGACCGAGCGCCCCGACGGCCGCCAGTTCGGGTTTGAGGCCCTCGGCGGGCGCTTCAAGGGCCATATCGACGGCTGCTTGGTGTCGGGCCCGGTCGCGATGGACTATCCCGCGCTCTGGGAGAACAAGGCGCTCGGCGCGGCCAGCTGGAAGGACGTGGTCAAGCGCGGCGTCAGCCTCGCGCGGCCGGTCTATGCCGCCCAGATCACGCTCTATCAGGCCTATATGGACCTGCCGGCCGCGGCGCTCTTCACCGCGCTCAACCGCGACACGATGGAATTGCACGCCGAGCTCGTGCCGTTCGATGCGCATCTCGCGCAGGAAATGTCGGACCGCGCCGTCGCCGTCGTGCGGGCCTCCGAGGCCGGGGAATGGCTGCCGCGCGCCGCCGCCGAGCCCACCGCAGTCCTGTGCCGCGGCGGCATGGCGGCCGGCAAGTGGCACGCGCCCTGCGCATGGGCGGGCCGGTGCTGGGGTGAGCGGCGTTCCGGAAACGCTCCAGTGGAGCGTTTCAGCCGTGAACGGGCGGAGCCCCGGCCATGATCCCCGACGCCTATGAGCTCAAGCGGATCGTGCGGGCGCATCGCGAGCGGTTCTGGTGCTCCGACCTGCTCGGAGCGCCGGAGTTCGCGCCGATCTACTTCTTCGACGATCAGGCCGCCTTCGATGGCGATATCGTCGACCGCGCGATGACTCGGGTCTTTACCGGTCCGCTTCGGCTGCCGCATCCGTCCGTGATCTTCGAGGTCCGCGAGCAGCGCGCGTCTCCGTCGGGCCTGATCGTCTGCGCCCGCGCCGACGGCGACATCGTCGAGGCCACGTTCCTCATGCGCAAGCGGGCGCCGCGCGGCTGGACGGATTGCCTGGTGCGGGTCTGGATGCATCCGGGCGGCAAGGCGGAGATCGAGGGCAACCCGGCCGAGCGGAGCGACGAGACGGTCCGCGGTCACGGCGAAGTCGCCGCCGGCATCGTCTGGCGCGCGCTGACCATCCTCGGCGCCTCACCTGAAATCCGCGACCGCAAGGTGTCGCTCGCGAAACGGTCCCGCCTGTCCCGCGAGGGCGTACGCGGATGGGTCTGGCGGCAGGTCGCCATCGATCCGGAGCGCCTGCGCGCGGCGACGCCGCAGCAGGGCGGCAGTCACGCCAGCCCGCGCTGGCACATCCGCCGCGGTCACTGGCGGCAGCTCGCCGACGGGCGCCGGATCTTCGTCCGCCAGTGCGAAGTGGGCGATCCGACCCGCGGCGGGATCGTCAAGGATTACGTAGTGGAGGCACCCCATTCATGACCGAGTTCACCCCATCCGCCCCGCAGGCCGCCGCGATCCGCGAGATCAAGGAGTGGTTCGAGACCCGCACGGAGCAGCAGCAGGTGTTCCGCCTGTTCGGCTATGCCGGGTCCGGCAAGACCACCGTGCTGAAGTTCGCGCTCGACGAGCTCGGCCTCTCGCCACACCGCAGCGCGAAGGACGGCCACTGCGTGCCCGGCGTCGTCACCGCCACCTTCACCGGCAAGGCCGCGCTGGTGCTGAGCCGCAAGGGCACGCCTGCGCGCACCATCCACAGCCTGATCTACTCGGTGATCGAGTCGACCGAGGAGGAAATCGAGGAAGCCGCCCGGAAGATCGCGGTGGCCGAACGCGACGCGCTCCGTCTGACCGGGTTCGCGCGCACCACGGCCGATGCCGCGATCGAGGCGATGCGCCAGGGGCTTTCCGCGATGAAGCATCCGCGCTTTGCCCTGAACCAGCAGAGCGACGCCGCCGACGCGCGGCTCATCGTGCTGGACGAGGTCTCGATGGTCGGCGAGGAGATGGCGCGCGACCTGATGAGCTTCGGCAAGCCGATCCTCGTCCTCGGAGATCCCGGTCAGTTGCCGCCGATCCGGGGCGAAGGCGCCTTCACCCGCGACGAGCCAGACGTGATGCTGACCGAGATCCACCGCCAGGCCGCCGAGAGCGCGATCATCCGCCTCGCAACCATGGCGCGGATGGGGGAACCCATCGGCTTCGGCGTCTACGACGATCATGTCGCCAAGCTCCGCAAGGGCGACATCACGCCGGAACAGGCGCTGCGCGGCGGCCAGCTGATCTGCGGGCTGAACGCCACGCGTCTGCAGATCAACAATGCCATGCGCGCGGCGGCCGGTCTCGGCGGGACCTGGCTGCCCACGGGACCGGCCGAAAAGATCATCTGCCTGAAGAACCAGAACGATCTGGGGCTGATCAACGGGATGTTCGTGACGCTCGAGGACATCGTCGACGAGGGCAGCCTCTACTTCTCGGCCGTCGTCCATGACGAGGACGGGCGCCACATCGGCGAGCCGTATGAGGACGGGCGTCCGGGCCGGCTGCGCATCTACAAGGGGCATTTCGAGGACCACGTCGCCTACGACGACAAGCGCCATGACCGCGACTACAAGGAAAAGCGCCTGCTGACCGAGGCGACCTTCGGCTGGGCGATCACCGCCCACAAGGCGCAGGGCTCGCAGTGGGAGAACGTGATCGTCTGGGACGACGGGCTGGGCCGCAGCGAGATCGACCGCCGCCGCTGGCTCTACACTGCCATCACCCGGGCCGAGCGCGGTCTCGTCCTCCTGGCCTGAGGGGTGCGATGATCGACCTCAACGACATCGCGGTCCCGAAGACCCGGCACGATCTCGCGGCGGTGAAAGAGCGGCTCGCCTGCACGGCCGCCGACTGGCTGCCGGGGCTGTTCCCCGAGGCCAGGCTGGCTCGGGACCGTCGTTCCCTGCGCTGCGCAGACCTTTCCGGGCGGCCGCCGCAGAAGGAAGGCTCCTGCACCATCCATCTCGACGGCCCCTATGCCGGCTGGGGCTTCGACTATGCCACCGGCGAGCGGGCCGGCCCCATCGACCTGATCGCTCAGGCGACCGGTCTTTGTGACGGGTCGCTCTTCGACGAGGCAGCGCGGCTCGCGGGGATGGACCATCCGGCGCCGCGTCCCGCGCCGAAGTCGCCCATGCGCACACGTCCCGACCACTCGGCCGAGATCGCGCGTCTTGTCGGCGGGGCGGTGCCGCTCGCGGGCACGCCGGGCGAGACCTACCTCCGCGCCCGCGGGTTGTCGGATTCCGGCTCGCCCGACCTGCTGTTCCACCCCGATCTTCCGGACTTCGACAGCTGCCGTGGCTGGCCCGGCCTCATCGCGATCCTGCGGCTGCCGGACGGGCATCGCGCGCCGGGCATACACCGCACCTTCCTTCTCGAGGACGGCAGCGCCAAGGCGCCTCCGGGCAAGAAGATGCTCGGCAGCGTGAAGGATGCCGTCGTCCGGCTGTTCCCGATGCCCGCGGACGGCCACATCGGCATCGCCGAGGGGATCGAGACGGCGCTCGCCGCCCACGCACTCTTTGGCATGTCGGTCTGGGCGGCGCTGTCGGCCGACGGTCTGGCGCGGTTCCAGTGGCCTGAGGGCACCCGGCGCGTCACCATCTACGCAGATGCCGGGGACGCCGGCCGCCAGGCGGCAGCGACGCTCTCGGACCGTCTGAACCGCGCCAACATCCCGAATGAGATCGTCGCCCCGCTCCACGGCGACGATTTCAACGACGATCTGCAGCGTTGCGCCCGTGCCGAGGATTACACGCGCGACACGGAAACTGCAGCGGAGCCGCAGGCCACGGATCCGGTCGAGCCAGAGGCGGCCAACCCCATCGTCGCATCCGCCGACGATCCCGCGACCCTGATCGCCGTGGCCGAGGCGCTGACCAATCCGCCCGAGTTCGAAGCCCTGTCCATGCTGCTCGGGCGCATCTCGCTGGCGAAGCTCGATCCGCTGCCCGAGCGGCAGGTCATCGCGCGGATCAAGTCCGCAACCGGCATCGGCATCTCGGTCCTGACCCAGCAGCTGGCAGAGCTCCGCCGCCGCGTGAACGCCACCGGTGACCCAAACGCGCCTATCCCGAAGCCCGCCTGGTTCAGGCGCCTCAGGCTCGATCTCGCCGGCGCGCCTGAGCGCAACGAGGCCAATGTCATCGTCGCGCTGACCTCAGATCCTGCCTTCGCGGGCGTGCTCGCCTTCGACGAATTCGGGCAGGAGATCGTCGTGCGCCAGCCTTTGCCGTGGGATTGCGCCACCGCATCGCTCCAGCGCCCCTGGGAGGACGCCGACGACATCCGCACCGCCGAATGGCTGCAGCTGGACGACAATCGGCATCAACAACACCGATTACAACGACCAGGGGACGTTCGACGCCGCGAACAACCGCTTCGTGGCACCGGCAGACGGCACCTATCTCTTCGGCGCAACGTTGCTCTTCAAGGTCAACGCCAGCACCTCGGCACGCATGAGCGGGCGGCTCCTGCTGAATGGCACGACCGAGATCCGCGGATCACGCGGCGAAGTCACCAGTTCGCATGTCTCCGAGGCGACCGCGCTTTGGCTCCAGACAATGGTGGTGCTGGCCGCCGGCGACACGGTCGAGCTGCAGGGCAGCTTCCGCGCGCAGGACGGGTATTTCGCGGCAGAGCAGACGTCCTTTTGGGGCTGCAAGATCGGGTGACGATGCGTAGGCACGAAGGCATGTGTCAGAACGCCTGCGTACTGTTCGCGCCGATTTCGATCTGATCGGCATCAGAAACCAGCCATGCCGCCAAGAGATTGACCGAAGCGGCAACCTGATCAGGCTTCCGGAGCCCGCATTCCCAGACCGTCGCAACGCGCCACCCTGCTTTCAGAAGCTTCCCGCGAACAGCTGCGTCCCTAGCCACATTCGCAGTGAACTTGGCCTGCCAGAACTCTTCGCGGGTCGATGGTGTGGTGGTGTAGCGGCAGCCCTCGTGGCGATGCCAGAAACAGCCATGCACGAAGACGACGGCGCGATACTTTGGCAGAACGAGGTCCGGTCGACCGTGGACCGCCTTCGAATGGAGCCGGAATCGGAAACCACGCGCGTGCAACGCCCGCCTTAGCGCTAGCTCGGGCTTCGTGTCCTTTCCCCTGATCCCTGCCATCATGCGGGACCGGGTCTGCTGATCCACGATATCAGTCACAATGCGTCCTGGTTTTCGCCTCTGAACCTAGTATACACCGGCTGAATGGAGTTCGTCAGGAGCCTGATTTGCCTTCCACTTTCGGCATTGTTGATCTGTTCGCCGGACCTGGCGGACTTGGCGAGGGGTTCGCTTCACTTGTCTGTGACGGCACGACGCCATTCCGGATCGGCATCTCCGTCGAGAAGGAGGCGTCGGCCCACCAGACACTGACGCTGCGCGCGTTCTTGCGCGAGTGCCGGGCGCGCAACGGAGCCCTGCCGAAACAGTTCATCGATTTCCACGCCGGGGATTTGCCCGAACCGGACTGGTCAGAAATAGATGAATCGGCGTGGCAGCACGCAGTCGAAGAGGCGCGCGCGCTCGAACTGGGCACTGAGGCGGCAGCAACAACGATCGATGCCGCCATCGAAACGCTGAAGAACAAGTACGACGACACGATCCTGATTGGGGGCCCGCCGTGTCAGGCCTATTCCCTCGTGGGACGCGCCCGGTCGAGGGGCAAGGTCGGCTATGTGCCGGAAGAGGATGAACGGCACTATCTTTTCCGCGAGTACATCAGGGTGCTCGACAAACTTCGGCCGGCCGCCTTCGTGATGGAGAACGTCAAGGGTATGCTCTCTTCGACAGTGGAGAGCCGTCTCGTGTTCGAGATGCTGATGGAGGATCTCTCATCGCTCGGTACCGGCCATGGCCATCAGTACGAACTGCGGGCCATCCGTGTCGAAGATGGTCAAGCCAGACTGCAGGACGCTACGCGACCGTCAGACTTCATAGTTCGGGCCGAAGAATTCGGGGTTCCGCAACGGCGTCACCGGGTAATCATCATCGGCATCCGTTCTGATCTGGCGAGCAAGGCAGCAGCTGCCAGCATCGCTGTCTCCAGACCGGCGCGAACGGTCACTGACGCGATAGGAACGATGCCTTCCTTGCGCAGCGGCATCAGCCGCGGGAAAGACAGTACGGCGGACTGGAAGCGCGAGGTCATCGATGCCGCGAAACTGCTGGCGCGCATCCATCGAAGCAAGGAAAGCGAACAACTTTGCGAGGCTTTCAGTTCGGTCGCAAGGCGCATTGAGGGGGAAGGCCCCGACAGTCGGCAGGAGACACGTCTTCCCGAGAGCTACGGCAGTTCTAACGATGAACTGCTGGCCTGGCTCGAACGTCCGGAACTTGGCGCGATAGCGCAGCACGAGACACGGGGGCATATGGCGTCGGATCTCGGCCGTTACCTTTTCGCCTCGGTGTTCGGGTCCGTCCGAGGTTACAGCCCGAAGGCCACAGACTTCCCGTTCGCGCTAAGCCCTGATCATCGCAACTGGCACAGTGGCGTCTTCAATGACCGTTTCCGGGTTCAGCTGGCAGGTCAAGCAGCAACGACGGTTACGAGCCACATTTCCAAGGACGGCCATTACTTTATCCACCCGGATCCGATGCAGTGCCGAAGCTTGACTGTACGCGAGGCCGCGCGCTTGCAGACATTCCCGGATGATTACCTATTCCTCGGCAATCGAACACAACAGTACGTTCAGGTAGGGAATGCCGTGCCACCCTTCCTGGCACGACAGATCGCACAAGTCGTCTTGAACGGCATTACAGGCAGCAGTTCAATAGATGGCATTCATCAATGAAATGAGCTGTTTCGATCCCTGTGCTGCATATAGAGATTGCGTCGACGCCGGAGCAAGCCAAGCTGTTTCTAAACTCCCCTACGATCCAGATGCCTCAGCCTCCTGCTTGAGGCGGGTGATGTCCTCAGCAGTTCCGACAAGCTCCAGAAAAACATTTGCGCGGCTGGTTGCAACGTAGATCAATTCCGGGTCCGTCAGACCTTCGATTCCGACAAGGAAGACGCAAGGACGTGACAGCCCCTTGAAACGTCGGACCGTGTCAAGAACGATGTGGTCAGGCCGGACATCATCAGCACGACAGGTCGGCGTGCCGGCGATCTTTTCGGAAAAAGCAGCCAAGGCATCACCAGTACCCGAGAGAACAGCAATTTGCCCTGGCGCGACCTGATTGGAACGCAGCAATTGTGCAATCCGTTCGTTCAGGCGCGAAGGAGCCAATTCGACGGTGCGACACGCGATGGTTCCAATCGGCTCACCTTCCGGGCCCGCCGGAATGCTTCGCCGCCCATGATACCACTTCGCCATCAAGGCATGAATGCGTCGCGTGTTCCGAAGATTTCTTGTCAGAGCGATGGACGACGCGGGGAGCGCATCGATGAAACTATTCTCAGGAGAATACAGCCGCTGATTGTCGTCGTAGAAAACGTAGAAGCCTCCGGTTTCAGGGTCCCTGATAGTGAGGCGCAAGGCATGCAGCCACGAATCCTGAAAGTCCTGTCCCTCATCGACGATGACCGTATCAAAGCTGAGGTCAGGCTGCTTGCTGATAGCTTCGACAAGTGCCTCGGGAAGAAGATGGTCGAACAAGAGTTCATCATCATCCGAGGGTAGTTCTACCCCCGCCCTCTGAGCAAGTGTTCTGCAAAGAGAATGGAAGCTTGCCACAATAAGCCCATCATGACCCTGACAAACCGAGCGAAGGTGGCTCGCAAGTGGCGCGTTATAGCAAGTCAGAAGTGTCCGGCGGCCTTCGGCAGCTGATCTTATGCCCTTTTCGAGGGCCAGTACTGTCTTGCCACTGCCTGCACCGCCCGAAATCGCCATTTCCTTGTTATCCGCGAACGAGTCGAGGATCCACGCCTGTTCGCTCGTCAGTCGCTCGATGGTTCTGGCATCGTCGGCGAGGCTTAGTCCGATGTGGGCCCTGAGTTCGAAATGGCTGGCAAGAAGCTCTTCCAGCGCTCTCAGGCCATCCAATCCCAAAGCGCTTTCGCGATGGACGTCGCCTTCCGTCATCCGACGGACAATCCAGCGATCAAGGGTTTCCATGTCGTCCCCGAACGCGATGATCTCGAGCGGCGCATCTGGTGCCAGCGCTCGTCTAGGTCGGGCACTGCCTGGAAGGATGGCGCCGTGGCGTGCTCTGACAAAACGACCGCTCAGCGCCCGACTTGCATTGAGGCGCTTCAGGAAATGGTGCTTGCTTCTACGTGCCTGTGACAAAGGATTCTTGATCCGGAACTTGAACCCGTCACGGTCCTCACTGATCCACTGTCCGTCGGCTTCGCGGCAGCTCACCCTCCCGCCCTTTACCTCGATAAACAGCAACCCGTGCTCCGCATGCGCGACTATGAAATCCGCTTCTCCGTCGAACTCGGCACCGTCGCGATCTGCTTCATGCCATGAGCGCGAATAGTAGCAGTTGTAGTCTCCTGGCAGTTTGTCCCTTATGCGTTCGTAGACGCGGACCTCCGAAGACAGTTTCGGATTTTCAAGAACATGACGCGGCAATTCCCTTGGATACATGCGGGCCATCTTCAGGACCTTCCATCCAGAAGCTTGCGGAAGAAACCAAGTTCAGGGTTCGCCGGTGTTCCGACCAGCATGCCGCGATCAAGGTGGCGGTTGAAATGCTCGCACGAGGTTTCTGGAAGGAAGGTGCAGCAGTGACAGGCCGAGGATCCAGATCCTTCTGAGAGAGAGAGGATGCCGCTGCTGCATAGCGGATCCGACGAGCACCACTCCAAATCCCGCAGTGCGGCGAGCAGGATCGGGCCAATCTCGCTGGTGCGTCCCTTTCGTGACAATCCGCCCAGTGTTCCATCGGAGTCCGGTGCGGATGTGTAGAGAAGAAATCCGCACATTCCGCCGGGACCTGGCGAGACGTACAGCCTCTCTCGGATGGATGCAGTCGAGTACCCGCTGTCGAGTGACAGGCGCTCCGACAGTGCGTGGGCGGTTGTGTGTATCAGGAGCAACCTCGCCGAGATTGTCATGGGAAAAGGGCGATCGCTGCCATTGTGGTCTTGCCACGCACGCTCGGCGGCCTGATGCGCTTTTGCAGCCCTGTCGACTACGTTCGGGTCGTTCTCCCAGGAACGTACGGCTGTCTCGTCGAAGTTGATGAATATGCCTTCCCCGCGGACCTCGATTGCCGGAAGCCAGTTCAACTTCTTCTCGGACAGTGGAGCCACGAAAGCGCTGTTGTCGGCGGCCTCCACCGGGCTGAGACGAGTGAATGCCTTGAGAGCTCGCACTTCGCGCAACCTCTCGACAGAGACTACACGGTCCAGGACGCCCTTCAGATCGCTCGGGATCACCTGAGGCGAGATCTGGAACTCCGGGAACTCTTCTCCGTCCGGGCCGCCCGAGCAAAGCATCAGGTGCTCGTTGGGACGCAGGTCACCGGTCTTATTGTCGAGCATTGTCAGCAGGGTCAGGATTCGTGCAGTCAGATCTTCCGGCTTCGTGTCAGGCTCAGGCCACAAGGGAAGGATTCGCTTCCGTACGAAGTCGGGAAGCTGCGCCCTGTCGTCCAGCGCAATGATGTCCGGCCAGAAATCCTCCAGCATATCCCGGAAGGAACCACCGAATGGCGGAACGTCAAGCGCGGACTCAATTACGGGGAAATATGCGTTCGATGCACCACGCTGAATCCCAACTGGCTGATGGTTGCAGGGTTCTGGCTGCTTCCTGAGCCACGGTGACCTGCCGTCGCATGATATCTTGCCCATCGCGCCAGGGGACAAAGCACCATCGAGGTCGCGTTCGGACTTGCATTCGGTGCAATGCACCTTGAGCCCCTTCAACCCGGCGCCTTCCCCTATGAGCTTGAGAGGCTTCTTTCGGGAGCAGGAGTCTGCATGCTTCGGCCATGACATCCAGGGAAAGTCCTGAAGATGGCCAGCCGGGCACGTCACGATGAATCGGACAGGTACTGCATATACCTTCTTGATGCGCTTGCCTCGCCCGGAACTGCAGGAAGTGCACCACAGCTCGGGTTTCCCGATCTCGGAACTCCAGAAGCGGCTACGCTGCAGGAGGTTGCATTTCGGACAGACATGCCAATCCGGGAACCTGTAGGCGGGCAAGAGGCGTGGTCGCTTTTCCCTTCCGACTTTTTCATCTCCGACAGGAGGTAACCTGAACCCGTTCACCTGGAGCCTCGCCTGGAGTGGCTCATGATGAATTCTTTGATCGTTCAGAAGCCCCTTCTTGATTGCCAGTTGATCCCAGGCCTCAAGGCCAGCCGAAACCACGGAGACAGGAGCGCCGTTCTCGCCCCTGAAGTCGATGATCGCGCCGGGGCCATTGCCTGTCAGAACCTGACTCCGGCGAATTTTGCCGATTGATTTCATTGTACGGCCCCCCTGTCCGATCCACCTTCCAAAAGAACATACGATGCCGAAGCCTCAACGGAACGCAGTGAGTTCGGAGTAGGCTTCTGCCCAGCAAAGCGCGCCTTGTTTCCACGCTCCGCTGCTGCTTCTGCCGAAGTCAGAAGAGCTTCTCCGTAGTCTTGCCAATAGTCCTTCAGGCCGTGCCGGTCGAACCAGTCGTCAAGGAACGAGTTGAGTTGCGCACGCGCAGCATCTGCCTCCACCGGATCAATCCGCTCGATGCGGGCGATTACGGTTTCCAGAAGTGTTTCTGCTTCTTTTTGATGGTGTTCGATCGCACCCGGATTCTCCATTCCGTCAACCAGATGGCGCACCATTGCGACATATGGAGCATGAAGTGCTCGGTCGCGCGCTCGCGGGGCGAAGGGCGTTACGCTCGTAGCTTCTACATCACGGTATAGACTGCGATGCCAACTGGCAAAGGTCTCGTACCGGCTGCGATCGCGGGACTTGGCAGCATTGAACAAGGTGATCACAAGTCCGGGCGCCTGCTGGCTTCTGCCAACCCGGCTAGTGGCCTGAATGTACTCGGCAATCGTTTTTGGCTGACCATTTACTACCATCAGGCCCAGACGAGAAACATCCATCCCCACCGAGATCATGTTGCTCGCCAGAACGATATCGACGTGGTCGGGATCGCTCCAGTTACGCTCCAGATCCTTGAGGTATTTCGGAATGTCGCTGGAACGGACGCGGCTGGTGAGTTCGATCTGCATCCCCGCGTCGCGTTCGGCCTCACCCGGTCTGCGTGCGGCGTAATCCTGGATACTGCGCGCAACGTCGTCACGCATTAGAACGAGTGCGCCACCCAGCTCCCTGAGCGAATTAAAGTAATTGACGAGGGTCCAGTATCCGTCGCGTCTGTCTTCCGGTAACGTGGCGTCGGTAGCCGCCTGAAGCAAAGATGCCGCGACAGCCTGTTGAGTGAATTTGGCCGAGCGACCGACCGTCGAGATGCCAACATAGCGACGGCCCGGCACGTCACGATTTTCGATCGCAAAACCAGAATTGGTGTGATCGAGCCCAGGCGGGGGAAACTGAAAGGATCTGCGGTCAAACAGGGCCTTTATCTGGTCTTCTGCTCTGCGGATTGTTGCCGTTGACCCGATGATCTTTGCCCTTATGCCCGCACCTGAGCGACACAATTCATCGATCGCGGTCTCATATAGTCCAGCCAGGCTGCCCAAGGGGCCAGATATCAGATGCAGTTCGTCCTGGATCACCAACTCTGGGGAATCCGCCGCCGTTCCGATGCCGAAAAGGCAACCAGTGTTCTGATTTCTCGTGATCTGCGCGTACTTGTCGACTGTGGCGATCAACAATGTCGGCCGCTCTCGATAGACATCCTCGTCAACGGTCCAGATCGGGAGCAATGCCAATTCCTGCCCCACGTCACATGACTTCGTCAGGCAGCGTACCTCCACACGGCTCTTGTCCGACGAGATCTTCCAGTCGAGGACTTCACGACAGCATGGGCAACTGCGCAACTGAGCCGGCGAGCTTTCCGCCTCCGTACCGAGTACCTGCTCCGCCTGCAAAACCGTGTTTGGTGTGGCACCTTCTCCGACCCAAAGTCCGAGGGAAATTGGCATATCCGTAGCGAAGTGTGCAGGCAGGTTGACATTTCGCAGTTCGACCTTGCCGCGCCTGACCATCTCGCAGGCACAGATCAAAGCAGCTGCGCGCTCGAACTGCTGGATGGTCAGAAGTCTGAGGGTGTAGCGCATGAACGTTGTCACGCCCGCGCCGCTCGGGTTCCCCGCTGCGCGGAGACGACGCAGGAAGATCGTGAAAGCTGTCAGAAGAAGGTAGGCCTCGGTCTTTCCACCACCGGTCGGAAACCAAAGCAGATCCATAGTCTCGCGATCGCAGGAATCGGGGTTCGCAATCGACTCCAGACACAGGAGCGCGAAACCGAGCTGAAACGGGCGCCAGATCAGTTCGGGGGGTTGTGGATTGATGCGCCATGAGTACTGAAGCGCAAGAGCGGTGTTCGCGAGCCTGAACGCGGTCAGCACCTCGGGTGATGACTCCAGGAGCGCAATACCAGATCGCATCCGTTGTTCAGCAGTTCTGCAGCGCCGCATATGCACTTGCGCCTGCTTGACGTGCTCCTGCGGCATGTCAAGCGCTGCACCTTCCATCCTCGCAACCCATTTTGTGTAGGCGGCAACGAACGATTTCAGCCCTGCGACGAGACTGGGGGCGTCTTCGGATGCAAGCCATGACGCCGCAAGCGGCAATCGAGCGTCGCCCTGCCTAAACTCGATATCGCCTTCTGCGCTGACGACATGGACGGTGGCTTCCGGAAACCAGCTGGTCCTCACCTGACATACCGTCCCATCAACGGGCTCGTCCCACATCGCGGAACAGGTGTGACCCACTGCGAATTGCTGGACGTCCCGATACAGCAAGGCAGACGCCAGGGCATCGTCTTCGTCGCTCGCCAATCCGGCCCTGTCCGGCTTTGGAACGAATTTGCATTCAGCTTCGCATTCTACACTCAGCGAAAACTGAAAAAGCGCGGCTTCCTCGTTGGCTGCGCGACTTCTTGCTTCGGTTGGCCTTGCGTCGTTTGTCACCGCAAGCGTCACGAGCAGAATGTCACCCCAAGGGGCGATGCGGCAGTGCAAGGACGTTCCGGCAAGCCCGCTGCCCGCAAGGCTGATCACGGGGGCCGCTTGCTCGCTCAGTTCCGCGAGTTCAAGTGAAACCTCGGCGAATTGAGGATCTCGCCGCCAGCTCTGCACCCGCTTCCTGGATGAACTGGCGCTATCATCGGCCGCGCTTTCGGGCCTGTAACGAGCCCCATCCACCCGAACCCGCAGTCTGGGCGCCGAACCGCTCGGTCGGATGGCAAAGGAAAGACCAGCCGAACTTGGTCGGAATGCTGAGGCTGCCTTGACCCCATCCAGCGCGGTTCCCACCGCATCCGCATCGTCAGCATCGCTCGCTTCGTCGTCGTCTTCCGGCGAAATCGTCGTACGAGGCGGGAACAGGATTCCGGTCAGATATCGATCAGTCGGCCGATCCGAGATCAGTTCATTCGGCTCCTCCGGGCCGATGAGATCGACCTTCATCCGTTCGAGGAGCGTGTCACGCGCATCAATCATTTACGTTCTCCAGACACCAGAATTATCGCTCAGCGAGGAATGCTGCCAAAGCCGCCAAGCAGTGGCATGAGCGCAAGGCTCGGGGCTTCTCCGGACCGCCCGGACACAACAACTGTAGTCGCTCCAACGACAGAAATTCCCGCGACGACCTCTGGAAGCGTGGAATCCCGATCGACCTTTCGTAGAGCCTGGATCAAGTCGATGAAGTCATGCGACAGGCACCCGATCGCAGCTCCGTCCTGATCTCCGATCCTCAGAACCAGACTTCCGTCTTTATCAGGATAGGCCGCCACTCTCGGTTCATTGATCGATGCACGCCAAATGCACGAGATTGCTTCCGCCTCATTGACGACATGGCCCGAACGCACGAACTCGGCCCAGTCGACGAGATCTCCCTCAAGTCCGATCTCGATCATCCTGTGATCGGGATGCGCAGCCCAATAGCGCTCCGGGTCCCCGATCTTGTAGAATTTTCTTGGGCTGATCCACCCTGTCCGCAGTTCCGTGCTTGCGCGGGTTGCTCCGACATACAAGGTGCGGGCTTCCTCCGCCCAGTTAACGCGGTCGCCGTACGGTGCCCGCATGAGCAGGAGCATGACCCTTTCGGCTTCTCTGCCCTTGATCGCATGGATCGTCGAGAGCAAGGGTCCCGAGCTTCCCTCATGGTCGCTGAGGAGCTCGAGGGGGGGATCCTCCAGACCTTCGGCGATGTTGCCAACAGAAATCAAGTCTCGACCCGAAGCATCCAGGTCGAGCAGGATCTCCCAGCAATCCTCAACGCTCCGCCATGGCGCCGGGCTCAGTGACTCATGGAGGGAACGAAAGTCATTCTGCGACATACGGGTCGAGGCCGGAAGGCCCCCCAGAAGCGCGCCGATCCATGCCTCAATCCTTGGTGGGCGGTCGGGCAGACGGAGCCGGAAGCTTCTGCCGGCAGTGCGCATTTGTTCGGCAGCCGTGAACAGGCCTCGACGGCTTCGTGTCAGGATCAGGCCGCCTGTTGTAGACGGATGGAAAGCAAACCCCGTGATGTCATTTTCAACCGCAGCACTTCTGATCTGCTCGCGAACATGAAAGTAGCCCTCCCGTGAACCTACCGGATCCCCTCTCAATGTTTCGCGAACTGAGGAGAACATTTCCTTCAAGGCTTCCGTCCGGGTGCGGTGGTCGCGCACAAGCTGATCGCAAGTGAAATCGGCACGCGTCGCGATTTCTGCGAGCAATGTGGAACCTGTAGTGCCCCTGCGCTGGTAGCCGTAGATCGATTGTGCAAAATCCCCGAAGACGGTTACACCGCAGGCGGGATCGAGCAACGCAAGAAGCGCCTCGCACATTTCCTTGCGGTCGCCGACGAGATCCTGCGCTTCATCAATGATTACGTGTTCCAGCTGACCAAGTGCATCTGCAACGAGTGGGTTGTCCGATCGCATCAGTCTTGTCGCAGCCCGAATGCCGGCATCATGGCCGCCTGAAGTACTCAAACCAGCATTTGCAAGCAGACGCGCCGCGAAAGAGTCGAATGTCCTGACCTGCAGCGCGGCGGCGTTAGGTAATTCACCAAGGCGGCGACCGATCCGGTCTCGAAGCTCTGCGACCGCGATACGCGTGAAGCTGAGTAGCAGTATACGCGAAGGGGCGAGACCCTCTGCCTCCACCAGGGAGATAACACGTTCACAGGCCACATGGGTCTTGCCGCTCCCGGGGCCAGCCTCAACCACCATTCTCAGTCCGGCAGGAGCCTTCGCCACGCGAAGCTGGGTCTCATCGGGCACAGAGTCCAGATCCGAAGAATCGAGGGGGGCGAGGCCGAACCATTCATTCAGGAAGGAGGCGTTCTCTTCACTTATCGACCATTTCTGTTCGACTGGATCGAAGGTTCCGCAGAGCGAAAGTGCCCTGCGCAGTGCAGCAGGCATCTTGCCGTTTCCAGTCCGGTGCCCGATGGGCTCAATTGCCTTGTGGCCAATCAGCGACACGGGTTCATCAAATGACGCAAGAACCTCGACCAGACTCTCGGTCGCGCCTCCAGTGACTTCCGGAAACAGTTTTTCGGAGCCAGTTCCGACGGAGATACCATGATCGCCGAGGGCTACGATCGTTCCGTCAGGCAGTGCAACCCGACGCTCCGGCAGGCTGACCAGAACTGGCTCGTCGCGCATCGTGCCGTAGCCAATGTCCCTCAACTCGCACAGCATGTCGATCACTCCGGCTACCCGGACGGTGGCGTCAACGCGGTCCATGTCATCGAGGAACTGCAAAACCCAATTCACAACTTCGGCGCGGCTGAGGCCACGGCGCGCATGGACTATGCGCCGGACCAGATCCGCGATCGCACTTGTGCTGCCGTTGGTCGGTACGTCTGGCACGTACCGGCCGGGCGCAAACGCAGTTTCAGACGTCACACGGCACCTCTCTCAACACTCTCCCAATTATGATTGACGTTCAGATAGTTAGTAGTCAACCTTGAGATGGTTTCCGCGGACGGTCTCTGCGGTGATCGTGTTCCGCGATGTTGTACGAACCCGGATGGAAAGATGCATGGTGCGAATTTGCTGACCGACCAACATCGGGCACTTGCCGAGCGCTTTGTCGACCTTGCTCAGACACGAGGCCAACTGCCGGTATTTGCTATCGAGCACGGGCTTGACGAGCCAGCGCTGGAAGCACTGAGAAGGACGGTCTCGCGACTGATTGAGGAGGATCCGCAACTCGCGGGAGCAGTGTGGGCGTGGAACTATCTTCCGTTGCTGGTGATCGCAACGGAGGTGGGGTACCGATACCGCGGCACCGGAACCGATTTCTGGCCGGTACTCGCTCAAGAACTCGGGGTAGATGCGGGGCCTGCATTCCGTTCCGGTCTGTCTCGGCTGTTCGAACTCGGACACAACAAGTTTCGCCTCGCGCGACCAGGAGACAGCACCTGGGAACGCCATTTCCCTCATATCTCATGGCCTATCGGCAACTCGGTGGTGCCTCTTGAGATTCAGCCCCAGCTTACAGACGCCCTCAGACGTGCTGTCAGAGCAGGAGTCTCAGCCGATGATACGGACCGGCTGCTCGACTACCTGAGAGCGCTTGCGGCGGGGCATGCAAGTCGTCGCTTCGAGAACTGGCTCCTTCAAAGGGATGTTGCCCTCGAGGTCATGCGCAGGCTACTTGACCCCGAGTCGGAAGGCTGGCTGTCTGGGAGCCTTCTCGCGAGAGTTGATCAGGATATCCGAAAGGATTGGGGTGCGCTTCGAGCAATCACCGAGGCAAGGAAGACGGTCGCAAGAAGAACGGCACGCCTAACCCAGATTGCGGCATCCCGCTATGTTCTTGCGCTGAGGGACGGCGAGCCAAGACATCTGGGCATTCGTGGGCCAACGTTGCCGGCCCAGCTGCGAGATGAAGTGATCGCCGCTTTGCGCATACATGGTGACCGCATACGGGCGGTTGATGGGATTCATGTGATCTCGCTTCGCGCATTCCTTGCCGGTGGTGAAATCGTCCTAAAGAATATTGCTCCTTTCCCGATATCTCCGTTGCGCCGCGGCGACGCTGTCGATCTTGATGAGGGCATTGCAAAGACCACTCTGGAACGTTTGCAGCCGCTTGAACCGGAGTATTTCGCTGTCGAGTCCAATGGCCTTGCAGCTAACGCCGTTTTTCCAGGCGAAAAGCTTCAACCCGATTCCAGGATTCTGCAGCTCATTCATGCAGGTGAGGACGGTAGCGTCGAAACGCGGACCCTCGAAACATCCAACCCCTCGGATATCGAGTTCTTGCGTCGCCGCGGGTTTGTGATAGCGGACCGCGTTCCAACTCTGCGGATTTCTGGATTGCCTGCGCCCGGGGCTTCAAGCAGGTTCATTGATGACTTTCCAGTTCTGGTATCGCAGTGGGGCGTGGCGGACGCTGAATTCCTTCTAGATGGGGCGGTGACCTCAGGCGATCCTCTGAGTATCGGCGGCACCGAATGGAAGGCAATCAGACCGGACGTTGGTCTTCATCTGATCGAACCGGCCGAGGGTCGAGAACTCGACAGGCTGGAGTTCGAAGTAGTGGAGCCGCCGGACATAGAACCGGCCATGGTGAAATTGTTGCCGGCCAACGCAAATGCCTCCGATCTCGAGACAGGCCGACTTGAGATCAGAGTGACTGCTCCCCTTGCGCTTGAGGCTGTTCCGATCCGCATTCGAGTGGTTTCCCCGAACGAGCCGGCGCTCGTGGCTCAAGGTGTGATCGACCGCCTTCCGGCGAGGTTAACGGGACGTTCTCCGGTGCTGCATGAAATCCAGACAAAGTTGGCTGGGCAGCGAGCAAACGAAAACGGCTTGCGACTGCATGTCGAAGCCGAGGGTCTTCTGGAGAAGGTGTTTTCGCTTCCACCGGTACGCCGCGAGATACGTTATGACGGGGAAACGCGCGAGTGGACAAGGAGCGGCGATGACGCAGGAGCGATCCCTTCGATCACTGCGACGGTCGTTGCGCCTCTTCTCGGGGCAGAAGGTGACCGCAGCTCGGGAGAAACCCGGCTGGTACTGCCGGATGCGGCCGACCACGAGGCGCTGACGGCGGGCCTGATTCTTTCTGGATCGGAGTCCACTCGGCTTGGCCTGGGAGATCGCAGGAGAGTTTCACTTCCTGCATTACTTCGGGAACCGACGTCGAGTGAGAAGGGCGTTGGAATCATCGAATTGGCCCGCGCGAATGTTGCGTGGCAACTTGCAGAAGCGAATGACCTTCTCGGAAACTGGCAACGATGGTCGGTGGTCGAGGAGCTTGAAGCCGCGTTGATCGAACAGCTTTGCGGAGCGAGATGGCGCAGGTTGGAAGCAGGTATCGACCTTTCGATTCTTTCCCCGCATGGCGCGCTACTTCGTTGTGCCGACGCCCTTGGCTTGGTCTCCGGCGAGGACTTGCCGAACATTGAGACTGCCCGCGATCGGGAGTTTCTGCGAGAGCGATTGGTCGTCCGCCTTCAAGAGGCTGTACCGGACATTCCGGAAGCGCTGTTGCAGTGGACTGAAGATCTGGCAGGAGAACTCGATCTTGCGGTGATCGATGCGTATGAAGACTTGAGACAGAAATTGGAAGCGGAAGGTATTGAAGCCTTCGACGACGTGGACATGGCCCGTCCCGCAGACTCGTGGCGCGATGCGCTGGAACGCTCGCGCGAAATCCCGCTGCTTCCGATGTTCCGCCCGTTCATTCTGCCGGAGGCGAGGTGGTCGGCACTTATCAAGCCCTTTTATGGCGAGCTTACGGAGGACGACCTGGTCGATCTTCTTGACTCTACCCATGTTGACGCCTCCAGACGACCCGGGCTCCGTTGGCTCGGACGTTCTGAAATCCGAACCATGTTGCAGCTATGGCTTTCGCCTAAGGCCATGGTGGAAACCGAAGGTTGGCGAGAGTTCGTGGCAAAGGGGCTTTCGGATGTCCGAACCAGTAGAGCCGTTCGCTACGTTGCGCTTCGACGCAAACTCGCGCTTGGAGACCTGCCGATCGAGAGTGCCATCTGATGGACCACTACCTAAGATTCGTGAATTGCGTTCAGGCGTTGCGGCGAAGGGTTTCCGCTCTCGATATTGGTCTGGGTGGCGCCCTCGGGGTCGCCGCTGATCCCTTGCCCTACCAGATTGCAACTGTGCGCCGGGTCCTTGGAGACGCCCACATTCGTCACTTGATTTCGGACGAGGTGGGACTCGGCAAGACAGTGCAGGCATTGATGATCGTGAATGCCCTGCGCTGGCAAGATACGGCACACCGATCCCTCGTGATTGCACCAGACAATCTGTTGGCGCAGTGGCAGGAGGAATGCTGGATCCGAGGCCACGTGATGCCTGCTATCGCCGGTTCGATCGGAGATGGCACTCACGACGAACTGTCGCCAGTCACGCTGGCGCGCCCGCGCGATCTGATGACACGTCCTGGACAGGGCACGCGAACAATAAGCGCGGATCCTGCTGTGTTCGATCTCTTGATCGTTGACGAGCCCCAAACGATGCCGCGAGACGCGATTCAGGCCATATCGCAAGCAGCGGACGAGTTCCGGCAAGTTCTTGTTCTATCCGCGACTCCGAGACTCGGCGATCCTGCCTGGCGCGAACCGATCTTGCGGATGATTGAGCCGGAGGCTGCTGCACTTGCCAGGATGGAAGGTCGCAGTGTAGCCGATATGCTGCAAGACCGTGAGGAAGCAGCGATTGCATCTCTGAACGGATCGGATGGTCCAGACGACTGGACCCGAGCGTTCCTGCAGTCGGGAGCGTCACGTCGGATCATTAGGAACGGTCGATCCGAATGGAATGAGTATTTGCCGCAACGACGCAATCACGAAGTTCGGCTGCAACCCCTTGAGTCCGAACGAATGCGGCATGAGATAGCTGCGATGGTCCTTGAGGGCGCGGACCCCGCCGAAGGCATCCAGGGTCCCGCCTGGACAGCTGCGCGAGCCCTTCAACGGAGCGCAAGAGCTGCAAGAACGGTACTCACGGAACTTGCAACACGGGGAGGTGCCCTAGCTCAGATGGCAGAAGCTGCTCGCGTCAAGTCTCTTGAAGATCCGGGCGATAGCAGACTGGAAGCCTTGCTCGACATCCTCTCGGAGCAATGGTGTCACGATGAGGATCGCGCATTCATCATTGTCTGCGGAGACAATCCAACCATCGACATGCTGCGTGCGGCACTTCCAAGATACTTCCCTTTCCTTGCAGATGGAATCTCAGTGCTGCGGCGCCCCGCAGCTACCGAAGTGGAAGGGGTGACCAACCTTCGCGAAATCCAGGAAACACTTGCACCCTTGTTGTCCCGCGAGAACCGACTTCTGCTTGTAGGCGACTGGGTCCAGGCTGGGCTGAACCTCCATCACGTAGCGCAAGGGATAATTTTCTTTTCCCTTCCGTGGGAAATCGACGGCATAGACCAGCTGATCGGTCGTGTCGATCGTCTTGGCCCCGCTGGCGATCGCAAACGATCAAGGCGCATCATCGACATCTGGCGCATCCTGATTGAAGGTTCTCAAGAAGCGGCAATCGCCGACACGGTGGCAGCGCTGGGCGTGTTCGACAGTCCGCTGCCACCGCTTTCACCCTCTGAACTGGCTGAGCTGCAGACAGTGCTCGGACGTGCTGCCATCAGGCGAAAGGCGGCTCCTTCCGTCGGTCCACTCTCTGGAAACGGCACAGGCATGAATTCTCGTTTCAAGGACGCAGATCCTCATTCACCGCGACAAGCGGCGGCTGAATTCGAACTTTGGAGTGAGAAAGCCTGTCCGGAACCGGCCATGCTTTCCGAACTCGCGAGCCAGAAAGAAACGCCAGTTCGGCGAGAGGAGCGATCAATTGGTGCTTGGCTGAAGACAATCACGGCTTCCGGCGACTTCGACATCGGTTTCCGACGTGACAAGGTCGACGGCTACGGGTTCAATACTCTCTGGTATCATGGTGTCGGGGAACGAGGGCGCGCCGGCGACAGCCCTTTCGCACTCCCTGGCGTTTCCCGCGAAACCTGGATGTCTGGTCACGTCCCCTTCATCTATCGGCGATCGCACATCGCTGCACCGCCTCGGAAGAGTGTCTTTACGGACGATGGAGAGCGTTCCATAGAAGGTGAAAAATCGGGACGCCCACTCCGCTTTTTCGACCACGGGGCCGAGCTTCACGACGCCATGGTTGCCGGGTACATTTCAGCTTGTCTCAAGGATTTTGGGACGGCAAAGCCGGTTGTACAGGCAAGCGTCAGGTTGCCAGAAGGTCACCCAGCAAGAGGGATTGGTCCACTTGTGCTAATTTCGGCAGCACTGGTGGACCCGTTTCCGGATACACTGCTTCCATCGCTGTGGACGCCAAACGCAAAGGAGATGCTTGAATCCGCGCCGACTGATGTGCAGAGGCGAGCACTCACCGCAGACCGAAATGCGCTCCAATCCCTTTTTCGCGCTCTCCAGCGCAAGGTGAGGATCGCAGCACCAGCTGAGCTCATTCGTGTTGGCTCGTGGAAGGCGCGCGACAATTGGCAAGACTTGGCAGAAGATGACTTGGACCTGTGCCTTGAGCCAATGCCCCCATCAACCAACAAAGCGTTGGCCAAGGGTAGGACTCCGCTTGTACCTCTCGAAAAGCAAGAGGTTATGAACCTGATCCGGTCTCGACAGATGGCTGCGATCAACTCAAAGTTGGAGCGGCACAAGGCGTCGGTCTTGAATACTGTTCGACAAGAACTTGCAGGCTTCGCGCTGCAAGTAAGCACCTATTTTCAGGCCGAAATCATGAACAGAGAACTGGCCTTGCAGCGTCGCAAGGCTTCACCCCCTGAAGCAGGTCCAGTCGAGCTTTGGCAAGGTCAGGTGGCAGCATTGGAAAGATCGCTGGCCATGGCCCGTCTGAACTTTTCGGAAGCGAAGACCTTCATCCAGGAAATTGCAGCCGGGCAACTCATCATGAGCGGGGTCCAACCTTGTTCGGTTCTCTTGGCGCTCATCACCGACGAGTGAAGGTTAACCAATGGCGGAACACTTCTTTTCGGCTGGCTGACTGGGAAAACGCACCCGAAACGCAGTAAATGGGCGTGCCGGAGTAGCCCTGTTTCCGACACGCCCCGAATTGACCGCAGCCACATGACGCGCGGCCGCGCAGCCGGCGAAAACTCGAGCCGGCCTGGTGGGCTCCGAGCGGGTTCGCCGCCATCCCCACCGCCGCGCTCGATCCGGCCCACAGTCCGGCGTCTCCCGCGGTCCCCGCGCTTATCGGGTCCGGGTCCCCTTTATTCGCCGCGAACGGCTACTCGGCCTCGGCGGCCTCGGCCGGCGTGATCTCGGTGATGGTCTGAAACTCGCCGAGGAACTCGGGATGGTTCTGCGCCAGGTAGCGTACGACTCGGGCGTTCCCGAGCAGCTTGCCGACATAGCCCTTGATCACGGTCAGATGCAGGTGGTCCTGGCCGTAGGTGTCCTGGATCGAGGCGATCCCCTCCTGCAGGCGGGCCAGTTCCTGTTCCATGCGCGCCATCGCCTCGGGCGTGATCCCCTTGACCTTCTTCGGCTTGGAGGACTCGACCAGTTGGGCCTGTGGCGTTCCCGCAAGGATCGCGTTCACGTAGGCGACGGAGTAGTTGTTCGCGTTGACCAGCAGTTCAGCCGCCTCGATCTGGCGCATGGTCTTCATCTTGCGAAGCGCATCGAACACGGCATTCGTGCAGGGCTTGTCTTTCAGGATCGCGACAGCTTCTTCGCAGATGCCGTCCAGTAGGCGCGCCTTGCGTCGTATGCTGCTCATGTTGAGGTCGAGCGCGAGCGCGATCTTCTCTTCGGGAACGCCGCGCTCGATCGCCTTGCGGATCATCTTGTGTTCCTGGATCGGGGCGAGGCGGCTGACCTGTCTATTGTAGGTGAAGGCCTCGTCGTCGGTGGAAACGAGGCATTCCACCTCGCTCTTGCCCGCGGGTGCTGTCAAAGGAAACCAGCTTGAGCCGGGCAGGGCGGTTTCGTAGCCTTGCAGCATGGCTACGAGATCCCCGTTTCGCTATTTCAAGACCAGTCCGGAGATCATCCGCCTGGCAGTTATGCTGTACATCAGGTTTCCGCTT